>JANQGO010000456.1 GCA_028277285.1 Alphaproteobacteria bacterium
GAAGCGAAAGCCGCCCAGTTCGCCTCACTCGCCTGCCGCTCTCCGCACCCCCCACAGACCTACAGCTGGCGCGCGCCCAGCTCTTCAGCAAGGCCAGGAAAACCGCTTGGCTCACGTGTCGAACTCGTGCCCGACAACGTGCAGATAGACCCCGGCCAGGCCTGGCTCGCGCAAACGGGCTTCGCCGACCGCGACGCCCGCCGCGCTTAGCCGGTTCGACATGGCCGCGAGCGCGGCGAAACCGCCGTCCACGGTGCCGTACCATGTCAGCGGGTCCTCATCGCTTTGTGCAAGGCCGGCTTCGATAAGAGCCGTCTTGGCCGGCTCCTCGGCCTTGGCGCCAAGGCGCAGAAGGACGTCCTGCCCGGAACCGAAGACCTCGGCGATCAGCGCCTCGGGCGTGCCTTCGGTGACCAGCCGCCCGTCGACCATGATGCCGACGCGGTCCGCCAGGGCTTCGGCCTCGCCCATGTCATGGGTCGCGATCAGGATGGCGGCGCCGCGATCGCGCACCGCGCCGAGCAAATCGGCAATGGCGCCGCGCGACGGCGCATCGACACCGACGGTCGGCTCGTCGAGCAGGACAAGCACGGGATCGTGGACCAGGGCCGCGGCGATGTTGAGGCGCCGGCTCATGCCGCCGGACAGCACCGCGATGCGGTCGTGCGCGCGATCGGCAAGTCCCACCGCCGTCAGTGTTGTGCCGGCTCTCTCGCGGGCGCGCCCGGCCTCAAGACCGGCGATCCGGCCGAACAGCGTCAGGTTTTCCAGTGCCGTCAGGCTGCCGTAGAGCGCGACGTCCTGGGGCACCACGCCCAGCGAACGCCGGGCGCCGGGATCGCGGTGCGGGTCGCGTCCGTTGAGGCTGATGGTGCCGGAATCGAGGGCGGTCAATCCGGCGATGACCTTGACCAGCGACGACTTGCCGGCGCCGTTGGGACCCAGAAGGGCATAGATCGAACCGGGCCGGAGCGTGAGATCGATACCGTTGAGCACAGGCCGATCACCTCTTGTCAGGCGCGCACTGTCAACGTGAAGCGGTATCGCCTCCGGCGCCATCAGGCGTTGATCGTCACGGTCGCGGCCGTCGGAATGGCGCTGCCCAGGCGTTCGCGGTGGCCGCGCAGCACCATCTCGGCGAGCGCCGCGAACTCCCGGCCTTCCGATCCGAACGGCGCCACCGCCGAAATCGCCGCGGCGACATGGCGTTCGGCGCGCTCTTGCGCTTCGGCCGGCCGCATGATCGACGTGAACGACGCGCGGCCCTCGTCCTGGCCGACGTCCTTGCCGATGGCCGCCGTCTCGCCCAGCGTGTCCAGCAGGTCGTCCAGGATCTGGAAGGCCAGGCCCAACAGGCGGCTGAACTCGCACACTGCTGCCAACCGCTCGTCGTCGGCGCCGCCAACGATGGCGCCGAACTCGGCGGCCGCGACGAACAGCGCGCCGGTTTTCAGATGCTGGAGTTCCTCCAGCCTTTCGACGCCGCTTAGATCTTTGCTGTCGCGCAGGTCCTGCTCTTGCCCCGCCACCAGACCCTCGGCGCCGACCGCGGCTGCCAGGGTGGTGATCAGCCGCGCCTTGGTCTCGGCCGGCAAGGCCGCCGTGCCGATCACGCCGTAGGCACGGTTCAGAAGACCAATGCCGGCCAGCGTCGCGATATCCTCGCCCCACACGCAGTGGTTGGCAGCCTGGCCCCGGCGCATCTGCGCGTCGTCCATGGACGGCAGGTCATCGATGATCAGCGCGGCGCAATGGACCATTTCGATGGCGCAGGCCGGATCCAGCGCCGCCTCGTCGTCGGCGCCGAAATTGGAGGCGGCGATCAAGGTCACCGCCGGGCGTATGCGCTTGCCGCCGCTCAAGAGGCTGTAGCGCATGGCCGACTCCAAACGGCTGCCGCCGTCCGGCACGAGCCTGTCGAGACGATCATCCACGCGCTGCCGGATCGCGGTCATCACCTGACCCATATCCGGCTGGTTCTTACTTTTCCCCATCACCGCAATACGACCGGCCAGACCCATTGGATCATGGCCCGCACACCCCGTTTCCTGGTGCAAACCGATCACGGCAAACCCTTGCCGCCGCGAGCGGCCTGCACGTCCTTGTCTTGTCGGAGCCTTCCGTCGCACGCCGCAATGGAAGGTCGCGGCGACGGCAGTCTCCTGGCGCGCTCGGATAACACTCTAGCGGTTCGGATCAAGGCTGTCGCGGTCGACACGCTGCGGCCGTGAGAGCGGATCGCGATTAATCAGAGCCACTGAGTGTCTCTGATTAATCGCGTGAATCCGCTCTCGATCAAATAGTTAGAGCAGATTCACGCCTTCTATCTGGATCGCGGGCGTTTCAGATAGAAGGCGATCTGCTCTAGAGCGCGCCGTAGACCGCGTCGATCAGGCGGGTGTGCCGCGTGATCGCGTCGTCGCCTGAGCCCAGCATGCGGTTCGTGACAAAGGCGACGCCCAGGCCGGCCTCGGGATCGGCAAAGGCGAAGGCGCCACCCCAGCCGGTGTGACCGAAGGCCTTGAGGCTCGGCCCGAACCAACCGGTATCGTCGCCCAGCCGGAACCCGGCGGCGAAGGATGTCGGCAGACCCATGGAGACGTCAGGGCCGCGATACCGTTCGGCAGTGGCGGCGGCCAGGCCGTCGGCGGAGATCAGGTCGCCGCCGCCGGTGGCCAGAAGACCGTAGAGCCTGGCCAACGAACGCGCGTCGGACTGGCCATTGCCGGCCGGTACATCGGCGGCCCGCCAGGCTCGTGCGTTCGGTGTCAGCACGGTAACGGTGGGGTTCTCCATGGCGTGGGGATAACCGTTCGCCTTGACGTCGGCGACCCAGTCGCTGGCGTCGTCGCTCGCCACCAGTTCGGCGGCACGATGGTCTTCGTCCTCCGGCAGACCGACAAAGAACGCCATGTCCAGCGGACCGGCGATCGCCTCGGCGATGAACCGGCCGGGCATGCGCCCGTCGACCCGGCGCAGCGCCTCGCCGGCCAGGTGGCCGTACGTCATCGCGTGATAGGCACAGCGGCTGCCCGGCGGCCACAAGGGCGCCATATCGGCGAGCGCCTCGACCACCGGAAACCAGGCATAGACGCCGTCGATATCCATCGGCCGGTCGAGACCGTTGAGGCCGGCGCGGTGCGACATGATGAGGTCAAGGGTGATATCGCCTTTGCCGTTCGCCGCGAACTCCGGCCAGACCTCGGCGACCGGTGCGTCATAGGCAAGCTTGCCGCGCTCGACCGCCATGGCGATCGCGACCGCCATGACGCCCTTGGTGACCGACCAGACATTGACCAGGGTGTCGCGCGCCCAGGGCCGGGTGCGCGCCGCGTCGGCGTGACCGCCGTAGAGATCGGCGACCAGTGTGCCGTCTTTGACGACCGCGAAGGCCGCGCCCAGGTCATAGCCGTCCGCCAGGTTGGCCGCCATCACCTCACGGCAGGCTTTGAACGCATCGTCGCACGCGCCCTCGACGGTCATCGACCCGCTCCTTTCTTCACCGATAGTCTTCGCGCCATAACACCCGTTTAGAGCAACGCCGTTCGGATTTGAAGCGACCCGCGCGCCGCTGCCCTTCAGCCGGGAAATGCTCTAGAACGAGACGTCATGCCGCTCTTCACCGTCGAAGCCCGTGATGGACGCGCCTATCGCATCGAGGCCGATACGGCCGACGCGGCTCGCCGCGAAGTCGCCGATAGCAAACGTCTGCCCCTGCAGATGCTCAGCGTCATGCCGGCCGAACGGCACCGCTATGAGTGGAGCGTGCCGATCTTTGTGGCGATCATCGCCGCGTTCACCGCTATGTGCTTGATCCTGGCCCTATTCTAGGGCTGGCTAGCCGCTCATACCGTAAGGGAGGACGTGATGGACAAGGTCGCCATGGTGACCGGCGCGGGCAGCGGTATTGGGCGCGCCGTGTCGCGGGCGTTGGCAAACCACGGGTTCAACATGGTGCTGGTCGGGCGCCGGCCGGAGGCGCTGGACGAGACCGCCGCGGAGATCGCGGGTGCCGGCGTGCGTTCCCTTGCGGTGCCGACGGATGTCGGCCGACCCGCCTCCGTCCGCGCACTGTTCGACGAGATCGAAAAGGCGTTCGGCCGCCTCGACGTACTCTTCAACAACGCGGGCATCGGCAGTGCCAGTGTCGCGTTCGACGAACTGACCGACGAAGACTGGCAGGCGGTCGTCGACGTCAACCTGACGGGCTCGTTCCTGTGCGCGCGCCACGCCTTCGGCATGATGAAACGCCAGGCGCCGATGGGCGGGCGCATCATCAACAACGGTTCGATCTCCGCCGACCGGCCGCGGCCGATGTCGGCGCCCTACACGGCGACCAAGCACGCGATAACGGGCCTGACCAAATCGATCGCGCTGGACGGGCGCCCTTATGACATCGCCTGCGGCCAGATCGATGTCGGGAATGCGGCGACGGAGATGACCGAAGCCATGGTCCAGGGCATGCCGCAGCCCAATGGCGAGATCATGCCGGAGCCGCGCATGGACGTGGAGCACGTGGCCCAGGCGGTCAGCTACATGGCCGGCCTGCCGCTCGCCTCCAACGTGCTCTTCATGACCGTCATGGCGACCAAGATGCCGTTGGTCGGGCGCGGCTGAAACCGAAAGACACCAGCAAACCTATGTCGAGGGAGTCCCATGGCCGAAGCGTGCGTGATCTATGAATCCGATGGGCCGGTCGCCATCGTTACCTTGAACCGGCCGGAGAAGCTGAACGCGATCAACGCGGCCGTGCGCGAAGAGGCGAAGGAAGCGTTTCTGCGGGCCGACGAGGATGACGACGTCACCGTTGTCGTCCTGCGCGGCAGTGGCCGCAGTTTCTGCGTCGGCTACGACATCGGCGCGGGCGAAGTCGGTGACGACGCCCCGCACCAGGACGCGTTGCAATGGCAGGCTTTGCTGGACGAGTGCCTGGCGTTCGAGATGCTGCCCTGGCATCTCAGCAAGCCGGTCATCGCATCGGTTCACGGTCACACGCTGGGCGGCGGCTGCCAGCTCGCCATGTTGTGCGATCTCACGATCTCGGCTGACGACTGTCTGTTCGGCGAACCGGAATCGCGCTTTTCCGAGCCCGGACCTGTCGCGGTGATGCCGTGGCTGATCGGTTACAAACGCGCGCGCGAGCTACTCTATTTCGGCGATCTCATCGACGCGCAACGCGCGCTCGACATCGGCATGGTCAACAAGGTGGTGCCGCTCGATGAGCTTCACGACGCGACCATGGCCTACGCCAAACGCTTGAGCCTGATCGGCGGCGAAACCCTTACGACCATGAAGCGGGTGCTGAACCGTGGCGCCGAGACCGCCGGTTTCAACGATGCCATGCACGGCAGCGTCGAAGGCTACGCCCCGCTTTACGCCATCCACACCGACATCCGCCGCGAGTTCGAGGCGATCACCCGGAAGGACGGCCTGCGCGCGGCGCTCAAATGGCGCAAGGCGCAGTTCGACGGCTAGCGCGCTTCGCGCCGATGGGGCTAGAGAACACCCGCTCTCGTCAACTCGACCTGAAACGCGACAAGCGTCGCTTCGAGGCGCTGAAGCATGTCGTCGCACTCTGCCTCGGTGATGGTGAGCGGTGGTGAGACCGTGAACCAGTCGCCGTAGCGGCCGCCCGAGGTCGGGCGCGAATAAATCAGGAGCCCGTTGTCGGGGCCGTGGGTGCGGGCCCGGTCGGCTGCCTTGCAGGTCGTCGGCAGCGGCGCCTTGGTCGCCTGGTCGGCGACCAGTTCGACAGCGTACAGCATCCCCATGCCGCGCACGTCGCCGACGATCGGACAGGTCGTCTTCAGCCGCTCCAGGCCGTTGCGCAGATCCTTGCCCATGCTTGCCGCCTTGTCGGTGAGGCCGAGGCGCTCGTATTCGTCGAGCACCGCCATGCCGGCGGCGCAGGAAATCGGGTTGGCGTTATAGGAGTACTGGAACTCGAAACCGGTGAGCCGGCTGAGTTCATCGACCATCTCGGCCGGCGCCAGCATGGCGCCGAGCGGCGAATAGCCCGACCCCAGGCCCTTGGCCTTGGTGACGATATCGGGCAGCGCGTCGGGCCAGTGATGGGCGGCCAGAAACTTGCCGGTGCGGCCCATGCCGCACAGCACCTCGTCGAACACCAGGTGCACGCCATGTCGGGTGCAGATCGCGCGCACCCGGCGCATGTAGTCGGCCGACGGCACGATGCAGCCGGTTGAGAGCCCGCCGACCGGCTCCATGACGAAGGCGAGCACGTTCTGCGGCCCCAGCGCCTGGATCGTCTGCTCCAGGACTTCCGCGCAGTGGCGGGCATAGCTCTCGGCGTCGTGGTTCTCCGGCAGGCGGTAGGTGAAGGGCGCGGGCACCTTGGCCGACGGTTCGGCGAAGCCTTCCAGGAACGGCAGCATCATGACCTCGCCGTTCATGGCCAGGTTGGCGATCGTGCCGCCGTGATAGGAGGGATCGCGGGTGACGATCTTGGTCTTCTCGGGCTTGCCGGTGGCGATGGCGTATTGGCGCAGGAACTTGATCGCGCTCTCGTTCGCCTCGCTGCCGCCCGACGACAGATGCACCCGCTCGAAACCGGGACCGGCGAGACGGGCCAGCCGTTCGGCGAAGTCTATGTTCGGCCGGTTGCGGACCTGGCGGGGAAACGCGTAGTCCAAGACCTTGGCCTGGCGCGCCATGGCGTCGGCGACATGGGCGTTGCCATGGCCGATATTGCTGACCACCGGCCCCGACGAGACGTCGATGTAGCGCCGCCCCTGATCATCCCACATGGCGATGCCCTCGGCCCGCTCGATCAGCGGGAAGGGCACGATGGTGTCGGCGGCGTAAAACGCCGTCTGTCCGCCGCCCCATTCTCGGGTTTCTGGATTACCGGTTGCGTTCGCGGCCATGGCCGTTCCCTCCAGTACAATGTTGCCGTTTGATCAGTTTTGCTCTGATTGCATTGATATCGACGTGACATTTTTCGAGTCAATCGATACATTGCTCTCATGACAACTTGGTTGCCGGACATCGCCGGCCGATCCGGGCCGAAGTACAAACTGATCGCCGACGCGATCGGTGAGGCGATTGCCGCCGGTGATCTGACCGAGCGCGACCGGCTGCCGCCGCAACGCAATCTGGCCTTCGATATCGGGGTGTCGCTCAACACCGTGAGCCGCGCCTATGCCGACGCGATCGAGAGGGGATTTCTGTATGGCGAAGTGGGCCGGGGCACCTATGTGCGCGCGGGCGGCCCGCTTGCCGAGACTGACAGCCGCGCGGTGGGCCTGACGCGGCCGGTCGACGGTCCCATCGACTTCGCCTTGAACCTGCCGGCGATCAGCCCGGCCGCGGACGAGCTGGCGGCGACGCTGGCCGACCTCGCCGGGTCGCCGCGGCTCAGTGGCTTTCTCGACTATCAGCCGGACGGTGATCTCAAGGACCATGCGAAGGCGGGCGCCGCCTGGCTCGGCCGGCTGGGTCCCGGCGCCAGGCCCGAACAGATGGTTCTGACCAACGGCGCGCAGCACGGCGTGATGGCGGCGATGATGGCGACCACGCGGCCAGGCGACGTGCTGCTGACCGAACCGATGACCTATGCGCCGGCCAAGGCCATGGCGCGGCATCTGGGCCTGAAACTCCACGCCGTCGCGATGGACGGGTTCGGGCTGATGCCCGAGGCGCTGGACGATGCATGCCGCATGACGGCGGGCCGCACGCTCTATTGCCTGCCGACGCTACACACGCCGACCACGGCGACCATGCCGGAAGCGCGCCGGCGCGAGATCGCGGCGGTGGCGCGCCGCCACGACCTCACGATCATCGAGGACGACGTCTTCGGCTTTCTGCCGGTCGAGCGGCCCTTGCCGCTGGCCGGTTTCGCGCCGGAGCGCTCGATCTTCGTCACCAGCGTCTCCAAGAGCATGGCGCCGGGCTTGCGTATCGGCTATGTGCACGCGCCCGAACGGCTGCAGCGCGCGATCCGTGGGGCGGTCGCCATGTCATGCTGGATGCCGCCGCCGCTGATGGCGGAAATCGCCAGCCGCTGGATCACCGACGGCACCGCCGAGCGCCTGAACGACGGTCAGCGGGCGGAGGCCAAGGCCCGTCTTGAGATCGCCGCGCGTTTGCTGGGCCCGGACCGGTTCGAAGGCCAGCCACTGGGTTTCAACATTTGGCTTCCCCTGCCGGCGCCGTTGCGCGCCGACGCGTTTCGCGCCGAAGCCGCGCGGCGCGGGGTCAAGGTGCTGACCGGCGAGACCTTCGCGGTCGATCAAGCCGATGTGCCCCACGGCGTGCGTTTGTGCCTGAGTTATGAAACCAGCCGCGAGCGGGTCAGCCAGGGCTTGCGCATTGTCGCCGCGTTGCTCGATGAGGCCGGCGCCTCAGACGCCATGGTGGTCTGAGCCCGGACCACGATTCAAAGCGTCTTGAAACGCTCCATCGCCTCGATCAGCGCCAGACGGATGTTGCGGTCGAAGGCGTCGTGGCCGGCGTTCGGGATTGGCCGGTAATCGGCGTCGGGCCACGCGACATGCAGGTCGTAGGCGTTGGCGAGCGGTGTGTTGAAGTCGTCCATGCCGTGGATGATGACGCCGGGCAGGCCACGCAGCCGATGGGCGTTGGTCAACAGGCTGTCGGGCTCCAGGAAGATGTGGTTGGTGTAGTAG
This sequence comes from Alphaproteobacteria bacterium, assembly GCA_028277285.1. Taxonomy (GTDB): domain Bacteria; phylum Pseudomonadota; class Alphaproteobacteria; order SP197; family SP197; genus JANQGO01. The sequence goes on from JANQGO010000456.1 coordinate 8,649, forward strand.
TGAATGGAGATTCTGGCGCAGACCAGATCGTCACCGGGCGCGTCCGGCGCGTCCTCCGTGAAGTCGAGATCAGGCTGGCGTGATTGGCCGAGCGCCTCAGCCTGTTTCATCCAGCCGTCGATGACCGGCTCATGGATGGCTGGATCCGGATTCATGATGCGGCGCGCGATCGCGCCCGTCAGATCGTCGCGTTCGTCGAGCGGTATGGAGGCGACCAGCGCTTCCCACGGCTCCGGCCTGATCCAACGCGACTGATGGAAGCTCCAGTTGTTCTCGACACCAAGGCCCAGTGAGATGCCGCGCAGGACAACACCCCGGCAGCGTTCGGGATGGGCCTCGGCATAGGCAATGGCAAGCGTGCTGCCCCACGAGCCGCCGAACACGATCCAGCGGTCGATGGCGAACATCTCACGCAGTTTTTCGATATCGCCGATCAGGTGCGGTGTCGTGTTGTCGGTGAGTTCGCCATGGGGCGTTGAGCGCCAGGTGCCGCGCTGATCGAAGGCAATCAGCCGGTAGTGATCGGGATCGAAGAAACGCCGGATGTGCGGTGACCACGCCGCGCCCGGCCCGCCGTGCAGGAACACCACCGGCACGCCGTCGCGTTTACCCGACTGCTCGACATACAGGGTATGGCGCGTATCGACCGGCACCTTGCGGACGTCGAAGGGTTCGATGGGCGGATAGAGGTCGCGCGGCGTCATGCCGGCAGGCCCGCCTTGCGTAGGCCGCCGCGCAGCAATTCGATATCCTTCATGCGCCGGTAGACGTGACGATACTGGAAGTCCCAGTTGATGCGCTGGCTCAGGCTGGTTGCCGGGTCGCCGATCCACAGCGTCTCAAGCTCGCGGACATAGCGGTCGCGATAGGGCGCGACGCTGGACAGCCGCCCGGCATGGGCGAAGGCGGCGACGACGACCGTGATGTTTTCGTCGTGTTGCTCCTCCGGGATCGACTCGAAAGTCGCGGCGGCGGTTTCGGGTTCGCCGGCGAAGAACTGTGCCTCGCCCAGGTCGAACAGGAAGTAGTCGGGAAACGTGGTCAGCCGGCGAATGGTCTGTTGGGCCAGCGCGACCGCCTCGGCTGGCCGGCCAAGATAAACGAGTGCTGTGACCCATCCCATGATGACGTCGCCGTCATGGGGGTTGATGGCGTAGGCGCGCTCCAGACATCGCTCCGCCTCCGCATAATCGCGGTCCAGGATGTGGCACCAGCCGAGCGCGCGCAGGGTCTGGGCGTCGGTCGGTTCGATATCGTAGGCCCGTTCGGCCAGCGCGTGCGCGCGCCGGAATGTCTCGGTGATCGCCGCGCTGTCGCCGAAACAGGTCAGCGTCGCCAGCCAGCGCGTCGCGTTGGCCAGCATGCCCAGACCGGGCGCGTAGTGCGGGTCGATCGCGATGGCCCGTTCGGCGGCGGCCTTGACCGTCGTCAGGTTCTTCAACGTGCGCGCCTGCTGCGATGCGTGGCGCGCGACGAGATAATGATCATAGGCGCGCCAGTCATCGGGCATGCGCTGGTGCGCCTGACCCAAGGCCGCGCTCGCAATCTCGCCTGACAGCGTGGTGACGATGGTGGCGACGATCTCATCTTGAATGTCGAAGATTTCGGTCAGCGTGCGATCGTAGCGCTCGGCCCACAGGTGATGGCCGGTCGCGGCCTCGATCAACTGAACGGTGATGCGGATACGCTCGCCCATGCGGCGGAGGCTGCCTTCGAGCACGAAGTCGACGCCCAGTTCGTTGCCGACCTCGCGCACGTCGACGTCGTCGTCGCGGTAGACGAATGACGCGCTGCGCGACGCGATGGTGATGCACTGCGAACGCGACAGCTCGGTCATCAGGTCTTCGACGATCCCGTCACTGAAATAGCGCTGTTCGGGATCGCCGCCCATGTTGTCGAACGGCAGCACGGCAAGCGACGGCTTCTGGACGGGGTTGGCAGGCATGATGGCCCGCGCATGAGGGGCATCGTTGTCGATGGCGCCGACAAAACGGAAGCCACGCCCCTTGATCGTGCGGATCAAGCGCTGGGCCGTGCCGTCGTCACCGATCGCACGGCGCGCCGACTTGATGCGGCTGGTCAAGGCCGTCTCCGACACCGTGCGGCCGTCCCAGACCTTGGCGATGATCTCGCTCTTGCTGACCAGCCGGTCGCGGTTCTCGACCAACAGGATCAACAGATCCAGGACCTGCGGTTCGACGTGAACGCGATCACCGTCACGGCGCACCTCGTAGGCGTCCGTGTCGATCACGCATCCGTCAAAAGCAAACTTCATGGCAAATCATCTTCCCGGCGCGCCGCGGTGACGCTGATCGAGACCATCTGGCATCGGATCGGGCGGAGTGCGCGGGTTATAGCAAGAATCCACGATTTCTCCATGCAATCTCCAGGTTGCCGCCAAGCGGTGCCGGACAAGGCTTCCCATCTACCCGCCATTCGACACGAACCGGCGACGACGACCGGTGTCGGGTTCAACCTTTAGACAGGAGTAGATGGAAATGACTCTTAGAATTGGAAGTTTCGCACCGGACTTTGTCGCCGACACGACCGAAGGCCAAATCCGCTTTCATGACTGGATCGGCGATTCCTGGGCCGTACTGTTTTCGCATCCCAAGGACTTCACGCCGGTCTGCTCGACCGAGCTTGGCCATGTCGCCAGCCACAAGGACGAGTTCGACAAGCGCGATTGCAAGATCATCGGTTTGAGTGTCGACACGGTCGCCGATCACAAGAGCTGGGCCAACGATATCAAGGATCTGACGGGTTATGCGCCTAACTTTCCGATCATCGGAGATCACGGTCTCGATATTGCGAAGCTCTACGACATGCTGCCCGAAGACGCCGGGAAGTCGTCGAAGGGCCGAACTGCCGCCGACAATCAGACGGTCCGTAACGTTTACGTGATCGGTCCCGATAAACGCATCAAGCTGATGATCACCTACCCGATGAGCACGGGCCGAAACTTCGACGAGGTCCTGCGCGTCATCGATTCCCTCCAGCTGACCGCCCGCCACCAGGTGGCGACGCCGGTGAACTGGCAGCCGGGCGAGGACGTCATCATCGTTCCCGCGGTTTCCGACGAGGAAGCCAAGAAGAAGTTTCCCGACGGCTGGGACGCCAAGAAACCCTATATGCGCGTCGTCGCGCAGCCGGCCTAGCCGGTCCGTGCGGGGAGGAATTGACGCCATGAACACACTACGCGACATCTTGACCGGTCTTACCGCTGCCGGGTTGCTGGCGGCGGCGCTCTTGGCGCCGTCCGCGGCAAGCGCCCACGACCCGAACGGCCGCCTCGTGGTGGAGACCGTCGATCTCGCTATCCTGATCGACGAGCCGGGCCTTGGCCTGACCAACAACCTGCGCATCGTCGATGTCAGGGACCAGCACGCGTTTGCCGAAGGTCACATTCCCGGCGCCGTCCATCTGTTCGCCGATACGGTCATCGATCCGCAAGGCCCGTTCGACGGCGCGTTGCGGGACGACGCCGAACTCGTCCGCCTTCTGAGCGCGCGTGACATCCAGAAAGAAAACCGTGTGGTCATTTATGGCGATCACGGCGGCCTTTACGCCGCGCGCCTGTTCTGGGTGCTCAGCAGTCTCGGCTATGACGACGTCGCCGTTCTCTACGGCGGCTGGCCAAAGTGGTGGGACGAAGGCCATCGTGTCAGCGACCGCATCGCCAACATCAAGGCCGGCAGTTAGCCGACGCCGCCGGGAGGAATGGGGTCCGGTCCTGTCATGGCGGCCGGGCCCCGACCACCCAGGCTCGACAAAGGACACCACGATGCAGAACCCCTATGAGGCGGCACGCGCGAGGTCGGCCGCCACCTACAACGCCGCCGCCGACCACTTCGACGACGCGCCGTTGGCGTTCTGGGACCGGTACGGGCGCCGCACCGTCGAGCGGATCAACCTGAAGCCAGGTGCGCGCGTGCTCGACGTCGGCTGTGGCTCCGGCGCTTCCGCCATCCCGGCAGCCGAGCGGGTCGGATCAAACGGCCGGGTGATCGGCGTCGACGTCGCTGACCGGCTGTTGGACAAGGCGCGCACCAAGGCGCGCTGGCGCGGCCTCAGCCACGCGACGTTTTGTTATGGCGACATGACCTCGCTCGCTTTCGACGACGAGAGCTTCGATGCGGTCGTCTGTGTCTTCTCGATCTTCTTCGTGCCCGACATCGCGCGCCAGGCAAGAGCGCTGTGGCGTCTGGTGCGCCCGGGCGGCACGCTCGCGATTACGACATGGGGCCGGGACTTCGTCGAACCGGGGGCGTCCATCTGGTGGCAGAGCATCAGCGATGTACGGCCCGACCTCGCCCGCAGCTTCAACCCCTGGGACTCCATCGTCGAGCCGGAGACGCTGCTTGCCATGATGAACAAGGCGAACATCCCCGGCGGTCTGGTCGTCGCCGAAGACGGCCACCAACGGCTGGGCTGCTCGGAAGACTGGTGGACCTTGATACTGGGCGCCGGGTTCCGCTGGACCGTCGAGCAGCTGTCGGCTGACGACGTCGAGCGTGTGAAAGAGGCCAACATCCGCGCGATCCGCGAGCGCGCCATCGACAAGGTGACCACCAACGTTCTCTACGCGACGGCCATCAAACCGCTCTGTCACGCCGAGAAGTTCCGCCGGTCGTCCGCCGTGACGGCGGGATCGGGCTAGGCCCGCGCGGCGACCATCATGAAACCGGGGCCGGCGGTCCAGCTGTTCGGATTGCGGATCATCGCCAGCGCGTCCCGCAGCATCGGCTCCGGCAGAAACCCGCCCTCGATCAGCTTCGGCGCCAGCGTTGCCAGGGTCAGCGACCAAGTCTTAGCCTCGGCTGCGCCGGCGGTCTCGCCCTCGACGTTCAGGATCGGCGCGATGTGGCGGGCGTCGATGTCGGTGAAGCCGGCCTGGGCCAGCAGGCGCGGCAGGCGCGCGCCAAAGCGGAAATCCCATTCCTGAGCGTCGGCGAACTCCAGATAGGCGGTCCAGAACGTCGACCAAAAGCCGTTCGGTCCGGCGGCAATGCGCCCGAAATCCATCTCCGTGACGACCAAGGCGCCGCCCGGTTTGAGAGCCCGTTTGATGCGTTGCAGCACCGCCATCTTGGCCGGCAGGAAACAGAGCAGCGCGCGGCAATGGATGAGGTCATAGACCGCCTCGCCAAGGTCGACCGTGTTGGCGTCCATCTCCTCCAGGCGGAGGTTCGGGAGCTCGTTCGGCTTGAACGATTTGTGATCGAGGTCGCCGGCCACCACGGTGGAGCCCGGCATGGTTTCGGCAAGCCAGATCGCCATCGTGCCCCGGCCGGAGCCGATATCCAGGCAGGTTGCGTCGGCCGGCAGACAAAGGCGCTTTATGGCAGCTCGCGCGTCCGGATCATGGGCGCGACCCATGGCGTCGAGCCGCTCGGTCTCGGTCGGCAGCGTGTGCGGCAGCAGATCTTCGTACATGGCTCGAATTCTCTCATGGAAGGGCGCGCGGGCAAATGGTTGACGGCCCCACATTAGCAGAGCGCATGGGACGATGAGTTTGCGATGCCACGGACGTTACGTGTGCGCTTAACGGGATCTCCATCGAGGCGTAGAGTCGGGTTGTGACATCCGAAAGATTGGGGGGTTCCGATGGCGCAGAACAAACAACCGACGATGACGGCCGCCAACACGCGGCGCGTTCTCAATGTTTATGGCGATCTGCCGGATATCCGGGATCGCATCTACGAACCGGCCCTGGTGAAACTGGATCCCACGGTCGACAACCGGGAGCCCAGGCTGGTTCTTGACCAAGGTCGCGAGGGCGCCTGTACGGGCTTCGGGCTTGCGGCGGTGATCAACCTGCTGAACAGGCGCCGCGGCACGCCCAGTTTCAAGGCCAGTGCGCGGATGCTCTACGAAATGGCTAAGAAGCACGATGCCTGGCCCGGCGAGGATTACGCGGGGTCAAGCTGCCGCGGCGCCATTCGCGGCTGGATGAACATGGGCGTGTGCAGCGAACGAAGCTGGCCCTATGTGGCGGGCACGGCCGACACCCGTTTGACCGTCGAGCGGGCGCGAGAGGCGCGCCACAACACGCTCGGCGCCTATTACCGCCTGCGGCCGGAGATCACCGATTACCACGCGGCGATCAACGAGGTCGGTGCCGTCTATGTCTCCGCCAAGGTGCACCGGGGCTGGAACCGGCCGCGCTCGGAGGACGGCAAGAAACTGGCGCTGATCAAGCCGAGCCACGACGAAACCGGCGGCCATGCCTTCGCCATCGTCGGCTACATGGCCGACGGCTTTATCGTGCAGAACTCGTGGGGGCCTGATTGGGGCGATAAGGGGTTTGCGCTCTGGCTCTACGAGGACTGGCTTGCCACCATCATGGACGGTTGGGTCTTCCGTCTGGCTCTGCCGACGGCGCAGATCTTCAACCTGCAGCCAAGCCGGGCACAACTGCCTGGCGCCGCCGAGGAGGCCGAGAGCCCGGCGCCGGAACGCCACGAGATCGCCGGCCACTTCGTCCATTTCGACGACGGCCATTACAAACCCAAAGGTGACTACTGGAGCACCGGTGACGACGTCCGCCAAACGGCGGAACGCTTGGCATCGTCGGACAACGACAGGTACGGCCACCTGATGGTCTACGCCCATGGCGGCCTCAACAGCCCGACGGCCTCGGCGCGCCGGATCCGCGCGCTGAAGGACGGCTTCAAGCGCAACGGTATCTACCCCTATCACATCATGTACGACACCGGTCTGGTCGAGGAGGTGAAGGACGTGGTGAAGCGGGCCCTGGGTCTTGCCGAAAAACGGGTCGGCGGCTTCTCCGATTTCTGGGACGGCATCATCGAAGACATGGCGCGAAAGCCGGTCACACCGATCTGGGAGGAAATGAAGCGCGATGCGCGTCTGCCGTTCGAGCCCGGCGGCGACGGCAGCGACGCCATCACCGCGTTCGCGACGGCGCTCGCGGACACCGGCAAGTCGATCCACCTGGTCGGCCACAGCACCGGCGGCATCCTGCTCGGCCATCTGCTGGGCGCCCTCGATCGTCTGGGGCGTCCCGACATCGTCGCCTCATGCAGCCTTATGGCGCCGGCCTGCACGATCGACTTCTACAAGCAGCACTTCTGGCCGCGGCTCGGCGGCGGTGACGTCGGGTACGTACGGCTGCCGGTCATGAAGGTCTATAACCTGAACGAGAAGCTCGAAGAGGACGACACGGTCGCCTCGGCCTACCGCAAGTCGCTGCTCTTCCTCGTCTCCCGCGCGCTGGAGCGAACCCGCGAGAAACCGATCCTGGGCATGCGGGTCTATTCGAAGAAACTGCGCGGCAAGCGGCTGCCGACGTTCATCTATTCCGACGGCGACGGCAAACAAAGCGCCAGCACGACCCATGGCGGCTTCGACAACGATGCCAACACCATGAACGATATCCTGAAGACGATCGTGGGCGGCAAGCCGAAGCAGCCGTTCGAGCCAGACGAGTTGACGGGCTTCTAGTCCGCGGTGTCGGGTGGCGCCGTCTGGCGCCTCCCGTATCGGCACAATCCACCGGCAGCGGGCGTTTCGCTCATAGTCCTTGACTCATTCTATATATCTAGATATCTAGTGATATAGAGTTGCAAGGCCAGGCAACGGCAGATCGCGCATCGCGGGAGACGTGACCATGAAACTGCACATATCCATGCAGGTTGACGAGTTCGACAAGGCCGTCGATTTCTATTCCGGCTTGTTCGGCCAGGAACCGACCATCTCCAAGGACAGCTATGCGAAGTGGGACGTCAAAGATCCCAACGTCAACTTCGTGGTCGAAGCCTTGGGCAACGACGTCCGCGTCGACCATCTGGGCATTCAGGCGGAGTCCGAAGACGAACTCAAGACCCTTACGCATCGCATGCGTGAGTCCGGGCAGCCCTATCTGGACCTCGAAAACACCACCTGCTGCTACGCCAGCATGGAGAAGGCGTGGGTCAAGGGCCCGGCGGGCGAGAAGTGGGAAGCGTTCTTTACGCACGGCCACGATGAGCAGGACTACGGTGAAGACCGCGAGCACCTGCTCGACGTGATGTAGCCAGACCCACGACCACCGGAGAGGCTGGCATGGCGAACGCTCAAGACAATGGAAGACTGGCGGGCAAGAACGCCGTTATCACCGGCGGCGGCGCCGGCATGGGCCGTGCCGCATCCCTGCTCTTTGCGAAAGAGGGCGCGGCGGTCACCATCCTTGACGTGCAGTCTGATGCCGGCCAAGCAACGGTCGCGGACATCGAGGAGCGCGGCGGCCGGGCCACGTTCGTCGAAGCCGATGTGTCCAACGCCGACGACGTCGTCCGCGGTTTCGACGACGCCGTTGCGACGTTCGGTGAGATTGACGTTCTCTTCAGTCACGCCGGCACCATTATCGTCAAGCCGCTCCACGAGACCGATGAAGCCGACTATGACCGCCTGATGGCGATCAACGCGAAGTCGTCGTTTCTAAGTTGCCGCGAAGCGATACGGCATTTCCTGCGCACCGGGACGCGCGGGTCGATCGTCATCACGTCATCCATCGGTGGCGAGAAAGGCTTCGCGCTGGAGAGCGTCTACTGCATGTCGAAAGGCGCCGTTCTTCAGTTGGCGCGCTCGATCTCCAGCGAGTACCGCGCCGCGGGGATTCGCTGCAACGCCGTGTGTCCGGGCTTTGTCGAAACGGCGCATGGCCTGCGCGAAATCAAGGAACTGGATGCGCTGGGCGAGACATGGGAAGACGCCTCACTTGCCGACTCGCAGGTTCGCATCTGCGATCCCGAGGAAGTGGCGGCAGCCGCCCTTTTCCTCGCGTCGGACGAAGCCAGTTTCGTCAACGGCACGGCGCTTTATGTCGACAACGGCTGGTATGCCAAAGGCTAGGCGATGAGCGTGGAAAGCTTGAAAGCGTTCGTCGCGCAGGCGCGTGACGACGAAGACCTGAGAGCGGCGACGCGCGCCGCGACCTCGCCGGAGGATATCGTGGCGCTGGGTGCGAAGGCCGGTCATCCATTCTCGACCGACGAACTGATGACGACGGAGATCGACCTGGCCAAAGACGATGTTTCGGCGATCACCGTTCGGCGCGCGGGTTTCCGTGTGCACCCGTTCGGCAGCAAACACTGGTTCGGATGGAAGTGAGCGTCGGCACGCGAAACCGTCTGACCGAGCCGCTTGTATCAAACGTTTTCGATAGGCAAAGGAACCTTGCATGTCTTTTTTGTCCCAGCACTTCCCCGCGTTCACCAATGCGCTCAGCGAACTCGATAAGGTCTACGACGAACACCGCACGATCGACGACAAGACGGATGAGCTGATTCGTTTCGCGCTGTCGGTCAAGGCGCGCTCGCAGCCTTGCGTGCTCAAGCACTTCAAAGGCGCGATCGACGCCGGTGCGAACGAGTATGACCTCGCTTACATCCTGGCGCTGGTCATGCGCGAAGCGGCGGGCGCCGACGACTGCTGGACCCACGATGTGATCGGCGATTGGAGCGAGGTCATCTCCGGCAAACGCGGCTGTGGCTGCGGCTAAGGAGAGAAACGATGGGTGTCTTGGCTGATCAATGGGCGAAACTGCGCCACCTGTCCACCCGCGACGACGAACTGACCCTGGAAGAGGCCGCGCAGGCGTTCGCGGCCGCCGGTTCCGAGCCGCGGCTGGAGGTCTTGAGAGACCTGATCCGCGCCGGCGAGGACGGCTTGTCGATTGGCGTCATCCAAAACCGATTGGCCATGCCCGGATCGACCCTGTCGCATCACCTGCGCTTTTTGACCTCCGCGGGTCTGGTCGAGCAGGAGAAGTCGGGCCGCACCGTCGTCAACCGCGCCAACTTCGCCCGCATCGAATCACTCGCCGCGTTCCTGCTTCACGAGTGTTGTTTCGAGGACCCAGCCTACGCGCCCGACGAGACGGAAGGCGTCCGCTATGGCTGCGCGCCGAAGAAATCGAAGGACACGTAGATGGCCCTGCCCGTCGTCATCATCAGCAAAGAGAGGACCGTGACATGAAACGAATCCACATGGGTGTTGTCGTTGAAGACTTCGAGAAATCGCTCAAGTTCTACACCGACTTTTTCGATGCCGAGCCGACGCTGCTGAAGGACGGCTACGCGCGCTGGATGCTTGATGACCCACGCGTCAACTTCAACATCAACGTGCAGGGTCCCGCCCCGGGCATCGATCATGTCGGCATCCAGGTTGAGAGCGACGCCGACGTTGCGGAGGCGGGCGCGCGCCTGCGCGATGCCGGCTACCTGGCCAAGGACGACAACGATTCCAATTGCGGTTATGCCGAACAGACCAAGGTCTGGGTCTCCGACCCGCAGGGTGTCGTGTGGGAGACCTTTCACTCCAAAAAGCCGCTTGAAGACTACGGTGAAAACGATTTGCCGGACGAACTCATCAGCGAACTGCGTACCGGAGCCGGCGCGCCCGCCAACTAGGCGCGGTCGATGGCTCAAGGCGTGGCGTCGTGTTCGGCGCCCTCGTCATGCATGGACTCCTGCCGGGGTCGGCGCGTTGGCGCACGGGATGTGTAGCCGGTGAAGGCGCGGCGCAGCGGGCCGGCCACGCTCGCGACCATCGGGCTGCTCCTGTGCATGGGGGCGGCCTGGGGGCTCGAGTTCTCGATGTTGAAACTCGCCGCAGAGGCGGGTTTCCCCGGCACCGGCGTGCTGCTGATCACGCTTGCTATCGTTGCCCTCGTCTTTGCGGTGATCGTCACGGTGCAGGGGGCGTGGTTTCGTCCGACGCGTGAGATCATCGTCTTTCTGTTCGTGATCGCGATGCTGGGCTATGTGCTGCCGCTGCTGGCGGCACTCTGGGCCGCGCCGCGCGTGCCGGCGGGCATCATGACGCTGATCGCCTCGTTCACGCCGGTCGTGTCGGTCGCCTGCGCCCTTCTATTGCGCAGCGAGCATGTTTCCTGGCGGCGTATCACCGCCGTGCTGCTGGGCATGACCGCGGCCCTGCTGGTTCTGGTGCCGGAGTCCCAACTGCCCCAATGGGGCAATGTCGTCTGGTTGTTGGTCGTCTTCGTCGTGCCGCTGACCTATGGCATCGAATCCGTCTATGTCTCCGTCGCCTGGCCGAAGAACCTGACACCGATGCAGGTGGCGGCCGGCCAGTCGGTCGTCGCGTTGCTCGCGATGCTGGCGATCCACCTTCTCTTCGGCGAGCCCATACCATGGGATCCCGATTGGCCGGTCGGCCAGCTCGCCATCCTGGTCGTCGCCGCCTGCGTGCTGGTCGAGGTGCTGCTCTACTTCCTCATTATCAGCCGCACCGGCGGCGTGCTCGTGAACTTCAGCCTCTATATCTCGCTCTTCGCCGGCATCGCCTGGGGCTGGGTCATCTTCGGCGAGCAGCACGACGCCCATGTCTGGATCGCCGTGGTGGTCCTGGCCGTCGGGCTCACCTTCACCCTGCCGCCGCGCAAGAAGAAGTCCGCTCCCTGACGGGCCCGCGCCGGCAACCGAGCGGCAAACCGCGACATCGGTCAGTGCAGGGCCTCCTGCAAGGCGATAGCAGCGCCGAC
>JANQGO010000466.1 GCA_028277285.1 Alphaproteobacteria bacterium
GGCGATCGGCCGCGCCTTGCCCTTGCGGGTTCGCGCGTTGTTGTGGGTGTTCTGGCCGCGCACCGGCAGTCCCTTGCGGTGGCGGATGCCACGGTTGCAGCCCATGTCCATCAAACGCTTGATGTTCATGGCGACTTCGCGCCTCAAGTCGCCTTCGACGACCAGGCTCGAATCGATGATCTCGCGGATCTGGGCGACCTCGGCGTCGGTCAGTTCGTTGACGCGGCGCGCCTCGGGAATCTGGGCGTTGGCGCAGACCTGCTTCGCCGTTGTGCGACCGATACCGTGGATATAGGTCAGCGCAACCTCGACGCGTTTATTGGTCGGAATATTGACACCAGCGATACGTGCCAAAGTTACCTCTCCTCAGGCAAAGCAAAAGAGCCGGCAAAACCGCTCCGGTTTCCGGGATCGCGGCGGAGTATAGGCATCGCGGGCATCGAGTCAATCATTGCCGCCGCCTTCTCCGCACGAATTCACAACCGCCTCGATCTGGCGGGTCACCTCGTCGATATCGGCCATGCCGTCGACCGAACGAAGCACGCCATGTCCTTGATAATAGGGCAAAAGCGGTGCCGTCTGACCGTGGTACACCGTCAGGCGCGAGCGCAGGGTCTCCTCGTTGTCGTCGGCGCGGCGCGTGAACTCCGTACCGCCGCAGACATCGCACACGCCTTCAACCTTCGGTTGCTGAAACTTGTCGTGATACCCGGCACCGCAGTTGGCGCAGGTGAACCGGCCGGTCAAGCGCTCGACAAGAGCCTCATCGTCGACCTGCATCTCGATCACACAGTCCAGCGCCAGGCCGCGTTCGGCCAGCATGCTGTCGAGCGCTTCAGCCTGGGCTTCAGAGCGGGGGAAGCCGTCCAGAATGAAACCGTTGGCACAATCGGGCTGGTCGATGCGTTCGGAAATCATGCCGACGATGATGTCGTCGGAGACCAGCTCGCCGCGGTCCATGATCTTCTCCGCCATCTTGCCCATTTCGGTGCCCTCGTCGACCGCCGCGCGCAGCATCTCGCCGGTCGACAGCTGCGGGATGCCATGGGCGTCCATGATCCGGCGCGCCTGGGTGCCCTTACCAGCGCCAGGCGGGCCCAACAGGATCAGCTTCATCCCCGTCGCCCCTTCAGCTTGGCCTTCTTGATCAGGCCCTCATATTGGTGCGCCAGAAGGTGCGATTGGATCTGACTGATCGTGTCCATCGCCACGGTGACGGTAATCAGCAACGATGTGCCGCCCAAGAGGAACGGCACGGCCGAGTTGCCGATGAAGAACTCCGGCACCACGGCAACCGCGGTCAGATAAATCGCGCCGACCGTGGTCAGTCGGGTCAGGACATAGTCCAGATACTCCGCCGTGTTCTTACCCGGGCGGATGCCCGGCACAAAACCGCCATGCTTCTTCAGATTGTCCGCCGTGTCGGCCGGGTTGAAGACGATCGAGGTATAGAAGAAACAGAAGAAGACGATACCCGCCGCATAGAGCGAAAGGTACATCCACCCGCCGCGGCGCAGCAGAAGCGTCATCTCCGACAGCCATTCCGGCCCGCCGGCTGCGGAGAAACTGGCCAGCGTCACCGGCATCAGCAGGATGGAACTGGCAAAGATCACCGGGATAACGCCGGCCGTGTTGAGTTTCAGCGGCAAATGCGAGCTTTCGCCGCTGAACATGCGGTTGCCGACCTGGCGTTTCGGGTATTGGACGATGATGCGCCGTTGCGCCCGCTCCATGAAGACGATGAAGCCGAACAGCAGGATCAGGCTGACCAGGATCGCCATGATGGCGAAAGCCGACATGGCGCCGATGCGGCCGAGCTCCAAGATCTGGGCGATCGCCGACGGGAACATGGCGACGATGCCGGCCATGATGATCAACGAGACGCCGTTGCCGACACCGCGCTGGGTGATCTGCTCGCCCAACCACAGCAGGAACATGGTGCCGCCAACCAGGGTGACGACCGTCGTGAAGCGGAAGAAATAGCCGGGATCGATCACGGCAGACCCCATGCTGCCTTGCATCGCCTCCAGGCCGACCGCGATGCCGTAGCCTTGAACAATACACAGCAGCACCGTCAGGTAGCGCGTGTACTGGTTCATCTTCTTGCGGCCGGATTCGCCCTCTTTCTTCATCTGCTCGAGCGCGGGCGATACCGTCGTCATCAGCTGCATGATGATCGAGGCCGAGATATAGGGCATGACGTTCAAGGCAAAGATCGTCATGCGCTCCAGCGCGCCGCCGGAGAACATGTTGAACATCGACAGCACGCCGCCGGCCTGCTGCTGGAAAATGTCGTTCAGGATATTCGGGTCGATGCCGGGGATCGGAATATAGGTGCCCAGGCGATAGATGATCAAAGCGCCCAGGGTAAACCACAGGCGCTTTTTCAGTTCCGTCGCCTTGCCAAAGGCGGAGAAGTTCAGATTGCTGGCGAGTTGGTCAGCCGCAGATGCCATTCAGGGCTCCCTTACCGGCCGTTCACTCGGCCGACTTCTCCTCGGTTTTGGCCGCGCCCGGCGCTTTCACCGTCACCGACCCGCCGGCCTTCTCGACCGCCGCGACCGCGTTTTTGCTGGCGCCGGTAACATGAAGGTCGACCTTTGCCGTCAGCTCACCGCGGGCCAGAAGACGCACGCCATCCAGCTCGCGCCGGATCACGCCGGCGGCTTTCAGCGCCTCGGCATCGATCGGCTTGCCGGCATCCAGCTTCTTCTCGTCGATCGCCTTTTGCAGCCGGCCCAGATTGACCTCGGCAAACGACTTTGCCGACGGGTTATGGAAACCACGGCGCGGCAGACGGCGGTAGATCGGCATCTGGCCGCCTTCGAACGTCGAAAGCGCCACGCCGCTGCGCGACTTCTGACCCTTGTGGCCACGACCGGCGGTCTTGCCCAGGCCCGAGCCGATCCCACGGCCCTTGCGTTTGCGTGCATGGGTGGCGCCGGCGTTATCGCGAATTTCGTTCAGTTTCATGACCTTACTGCTCTCTATATCGGGTGCGTCAGACGTCTTCGCAACGCACCAAATGAGACACCTTGGCAATCATGCCGCGCACGGCGGGCGTGTCCTCAAGCTCGCGTGAACGGTGCAGCTTGTTCAGACCCAGGCCGACCAGCGTCTGACGCTGGTCCTTGGGCCGGCCAATCGGGCTGCCGATCTGGGTTACCCGCACTTTTTTCCCTGAGCTGGCTTGCGCCATGACCTAGGCCTCCGCGTACTCGGTGTTGCGACCCAACACCTCGTTCACTTTTTTGTTGCGCTTGGAGGCGACGGCGCGGGGCGCGAGCGTGCGGCCCAGCGCATCGAACGTCGCCTTGATGACGTTATGCGGGTTGCCGCTGCCGGTCGACTTGCAGACGACGTCCTGGGCGCCCAGCGCCTCGAACACCGCGCGCATCGGACCGCCGGCAATGATGCCGGTACCCGGAGGCGCGGAACGCAGGATCACCTTGCCCGCGCCGAAACGCCCCTTCACATCGTGGTGCAGGGTGCGGCCCTCGCGCAGCGGCACGCGCACCATGTTGCGCTTGGCTTGCTCGGTCGCCTTGCGGATAGCCTCGGGCACCTCGCGCGCCTTGCCGGCGCCGTGGCCGACACGGCCCTTCTGGTCGCCGACGACGACGATCGCGGCAAAGCCGAAACGACGGCCGCCCTTCACCACCTTCGCGACACGGTTGATGCTGACGAGCTTCTCCAGAAACTCGTTGGCTTCCGCATCGCGCTCACCGCCACCGCGCTGGCCGCGTTGGCCGCCGCGCTCTCGACCTGCCATTGCCATCTCTATCCTACCCTTCGCCTAAAACTTGAGGCCGCCCTCACGGGCGGCATCCGCCAGGGCCTTGACCCGGCCGTGATAACGATAACCGCCGCGATCGAACACGACCTCGGTGACGCCGGCGGCGGCCGCGCGTTCGGCAATCAGCTTGCCGATCGCGGTCGCAGCCTCGATGTTGGCGCCGGACTTGCCCTTGGCGCGCACGTCCTTTTCCAGGCTCGACGCGGAGGCAAGCGTGTGGCCGGCCAGATCGTCGATGACCTGCACGTAGATGTGCATGCCCGAACGGTTGACCGACAGGCGCGGCTTGCCGTTCGCCTCGCGGCGCAGGCGCGCGCGAACGCGGCTCCGCCGCCGCTGGAATAGATGGTTCGCCGATTTCATCTCATCACCTACTTCTTCTTGCCTTCCTTGCGGAGCACGTACTCGTCCTTGTAGCGCACGCCTTTGCCCTTGTAGGGCTCGGGCGGCCGGTAACCGCGGATGTTCGACGCGACCTGCCCGACCTGCTGCTTATCGGCGCCGGAGACGACGATCTGCACCTGGCTCGGGCACTCGATCGACACGCCC
Organism: Alphaproteobacteria bacterium; assembly: GCA_028277285.1. Classification (GTDB taxonomy): domain Bacteria; phylum Pseudomonadota; class Alphaproteobacteria; order SP197; family SP197; genus JANQGO01. The sequence goes on from JANQGO010000466.1 coordinate 4,346, forward strand.
TCGGGGATCGGAAACTCGACGTCATGACTGAAACCCAACTGCAAACGCAGGGTCTTGCCCTGGATCTGCGCACGGTAACCGACGCCCTGGATCTCCAGCTCGCGCGAAAACCCGTCGGATACGCCGGTGATCATGGCTTCGATGTTGCTGCGCATGGTGCCCCACAGGGAACGCGCGAACTTCGATTCCGACAACGGCTTGACGACGACCTTGTTGTCCTCGACCGCCACCGACACATCGGCCAGCAGCTGACGACTCAACTCGCCCTTTTTGCCTTTCACCGTGATCGCGTCGGCGGCCACGTCGACCGTGACGCCGTCAGGAATGGTGATCGGGTTCTTGCCAACTCGTGACATCGTCTATTCCTCGTCCAGTCCTCTTTGGCCGCGGTCAAAAGACCCGGCAAAGCACTTCGCCGCCCACATTGGTCGCGCGTGCCTCGTGGTCGGTCATGACACCGCGCGGTGTCGATACAATGGCAACGCCCAGACCGCCGTAAACACGCGGCATGTCGCGCGCGCCGGAGTAAACCCGCCGGCCCGGCTTGGAGATCCGGCCGATCTCGCGGATCACCGGCTCGCCTTCATAATACTTCAGCTCGATAACCAACTGCGGCTTTTTCGGCTCCGTCTCTTCCTTGCGGAAGTCGCGGATATAGCCTTCGCGCTTGAGTACCTCGAGCACGTTTTCCTTCAGCTTCGACGCCGGGCAGTTCACCGCCGACTTGCGCCGGAGGTGGCCGTTGCGAATGCGTGTCAGCATATCGCCGAGCGGATCTGTCATAGCCATCGCGTGCCCTCCTTACCAGCTCGACTTGACCATGCCGGGGATCTTGCCTTCCGACGCCAGATCCCTAAGCGCGATACGCGACATGTTGAGCTTACGGTGATAGCCGCGCGGACGCCCGGTGACGCCGCAGCGGTTCTTGACCCGGACGGGCGAGGCATTGCGCGGCAGTTGCGCAAGCGCCAGGCGCGCCTGGAAACGCTCTTCCATCGGCAGCGCGCGGTTGTTCGCAATCGCCAGCAAGCGCGCCCGCTTGGCGGCATAGCGCTTGACCAGCCGCTGGCGTCGCTTGTTCTTCTCGATGGCACTCTTTTTGGCCATAGCTTCTTCCTAACCCTTAGGCTTCAGGTTTGACGAACGGCATCTGGAACCCGTCGAGCAGCTCATAGGCTTCCTCGTCGGTCTTCGCCGTCGTGCAGATGATGATGTCGAGGCCGCGAATCTTGTCGACCTGGTCGTAGTTGATCTCCGGAAACACGATCTGTTCTTTCAGGCCCATGGCGTAGTTGCCGCGTCCGTCGAAACTCTTCGGGCTGACGCCGCGGAAGTCACGCACACGGGGCAGCGCGATCGTGATCAGACGATCCAGGAACTCGTACATCCGCTCGCCGCGCAGGGTGACCTTGCAGCCGACCGGCATGCCTTCGCGCAGCTTGAACGTCGCGACCGATTTCTTGGCGCGCGTCACCACGGCGCGCTGACCGGCGATCTGGGTCAGGTCCTCGGCCGCCTTGTCAACGGTCTTGGAATCCGTGACACCGTCACCGACGCCCATGTTGATCACGATCTTGTCCAGCTTCGGCGCCTGCATCGCGTTCTTGTAGGAGAACTTTTCGACCAGCGCGGGCAGGATCGTGTCGTTGTATTCCTGATGAAGCCTTACGGCAGCCATCTCATGCGTCCTTCTTAGGTATCGATAACTTCGCCAGACCGGCGCGCGACACGCACCTTTCTGCCGTCTTCAAGCCGCTTGAAACCGACCTTCGTCGCCTTGCCGTCCTTGGGATCGGCGACCGCCAGGTTGGAGACGTGGATCGGCAGTTCCTTATCGACGATGCCGCCGGGATCCTGGGGCGACGGCCGCGTGTGCCGGCGCACCATGTTGATGCCATTGACGATGGCGCGATCCTCGTCCGGCAACATCTTCAGGACTTCGCCCTCGCGGCCGCGGTCACGGCCTGCCAGGACGATGACCTTGTCGCCCTTTTTTATTCTGTGCTTCGTTGCCACCTAAAGTACCTCCGGCGCCAGCGAAATGATCTTCATGAAGTTCTTCGACCTGAGCTCGCGCGTCACCGGGCCGAAGATACGCGTGCCGATCGGCTCGTTCTGCTTGTTGATCAGCACGGCGGCGTTGCGGTCGAAGCGGATCGCGCTGCCATCGGGCCGGCGGATCTCCTTGGCGGTGCGCACGATCACGGCGCGCACGACCTCGCCCTTCTTCACCGTACGGCCGGGATCGGCCTGCTTCACGGACACGATAATGACGTCGCCGATCGTCGCCGTCTTGCGCTTCGAACCGCCCAGCACCTTGATGCACTGCACGCGTTTGGCGCCGGAATTGTCGGCCACCATCAGGTTGGTTTCTTGTTGGATCATCGGCGTGTCCTCAACTCAATACGCGTGCTCAGGCCCCGTCGGAAACGACGGTCCAGCGCTTCAACTTCGACATCGGCCGGCATTCTTCGATACGAACGGTGTCGCCCGGCTTATGGGCGTTCTGTTCGTCGTGCGCGTGGTAGCGCTTCGACCGGCGGATAATCTTCTTATAGAGCGGGTGCAAAACCCGGCGCTCGACATTGACCACAACGGTCTTGTCGCCGGACTTGCTGGTCACCACGCCTTGCATGACGCGACGGGGCATCTCGTTCTCTCTCCTCTTACGAACCGGCCCTGGCACGCTCGGCCAGGACGGTCTTGATACGGGCGATGTCGCGCCGGACTTGGCGGGCGCGCGCGGTGTTCTCAAGCTGACCCGTCGCCTGCTGGAAGCGCAGGTTGAACTGCTCCTTCTTCAGCGACAGAAGCTCGTCGTTCAGTTCATCGGGCGACTGGGCGCGCACATCGGCAGCTTTCATGACGACCTCCCTCAGTTCAGGCGCTGGATGAACTTGACGGGGATCGGCAGCTTAGCGGCACCCAGACGGATGGCTTCGCGCGCGATGTCCTCGCTTACGCCGTCCAGCTCGAACATGATCCGGCCCGGTTTCACGCGCGCCATCCAGAACTCGGGCGAACCCTTGCCCTTACCCATGCGCACTTCCGCCGGCTTGCTGGACACGGGCACGTCGGGAAAGACGGTCACCCAGACGCGGCCCGCACGCTTCATGTAGCGCGTGATGGCGCGTCGCGCGGCCTCGATCTGGCGCGCGGTGATACGGCCAGGCGCCTGCGCCTTCATGCCATAGGCGCCAAAGTTCAAGGACGTATAGCCCTTGGCGTTGCCGTGAATACGGCCCTTGTGCGCCTTGCGGTACTTCGTGCGTTTCGGACTTAACATCTAACCTGCTCCGATCACATACGGGCCTGGCCGCCCTGGACTTCCAGCGCGCGCTTTTCCTGGGCCAGCGGATCGTGACCCAGGATCTCACCCTTAAAGACCCAGACCTTGATGCCGATGCTGCCATAGGCGGTGTTCGCGGTGACGCGGCCGAAATCGATATCGGCGCGCAGCGTATGCAGCGGCACGCGGCCCTCGCGGTACCACTCGACGCGGGCGATCTCGGCGCCGCCCAGACGGCCGCCGACATTGATGCGGATGCCCTGGGCGCCCAGACGCATGGCCGACTGCACCGCGCGCTTCATGGCGCGGCGGAACGAGATACGGCGCTCAAGCTGCTGGGCCACGTTCTCGGCGACCAGCTGCGCGTCGATCTCGGGCTTGCGGATCTCGACGATGTTGACCGCGACCTCGCCATGCGTCATGCGCTGCAGGTCGGTCTTCAGCTTCTCGATATCGGCGCCGCGCTTACCGATCACGACACCCGGACGGGCCGTGTGAATGGTGATGCGCGCCTTGTTCGCCGGGCGCTCGATCACGATCTTGCTGATGCCGGCCTGCTTCAAGCGGCCCTGAATATAGTCGCGGATCTTCAGATCCTCGTGCAGCAACCGCGCATACTCGTCGCCTTCGGCGTACCAGCGCGAATCCCAGGTGCGGTTGATGCCGAGGCGAAGCCCGACCGGATTGACCTTATGACCCATCAGTAGTCCTCTTCCGCTTCGCGGACGATGATCTCGATATTGCTGAACAGCTTGCGATAGGGGTGCACCCGGCCACGCCCGGCGGGACGGAAGCGCCGCATCTTCAAGCTGGGACCGACCGAGGCATCGGCCACCACCAGGCGGTCGACGTCCAGGCCATGATTGTTCTCCGCGTTCGCAATCGCCGACTGCAGTGCCTTCTTCACGTCGACGGCGATGCGCCGGCGCGAAAACGACAGGTCCGCCAGCGCCTTGCTCACCGGCTTGCCGCGGATCGACTGGGCGACCAGGTTCAGCTTTTGCGGGCTGACGGGGAGCGATCGCGCCATGGCGCGTGCCTCGTTGTCAGCCTGGCGGCGCGGTGCCGTACGTTTGCTCATGATCAGGCCCTCTTCGCCTTCTTATCGGCAGCATGGCCGTGAAACACGCGGGTCGGCGAAAACTCGCCGAACTTGTGGCCGACCATGTTCTCGGTCACCAGCACCGGCAGGTGCTTCTGGCCGTTGTAGACGCCAAAGGTCAGGCCGACGAACTGCGGCATGATGGTCGAGCGGCGCGACCAGGTCTTGATGACCTCCTTGCGTCCGGACTCCCTGACGGTCTCGGCCTTCTTCAAGAGATAGCCGTCGACGAAGGGACCCTTCCAAACTGAACGTGCCACGTCGCTTCCTCCTACTTCTTCTTGCGCTTGCGCCGCGCGATGATCAGCGCGTCGCTGCGTTTCTTGGCGTGCCGGGTCCTCGCGCCCTTGGTCGGCTTGCCCCACGGCGAGACCGGATGACGGCCACCGCTGGTGCGGCCCTCGCCGCCGCCATGGGGATGGTCGACCGGGTTCATGGCGACGCCACGAACGGTCGGGCGCTTGCCCTTCCACCGGCTGCGGCCGGCCTTGCCAAGCTTGATATTCTGGTGATCCGGGTTCGACACGGCGCCGATCGTCGCCATGCACTCGCCACGCACGATGCGCATCTCGCCCGATGTCAGGCGAAGCTGCGCGTAAC
>JANQGO010000473.1 GCA_028277285.1 Alphaproteobacteria bacterium
GCAAAAGCAGCGGATCCGGCCACATCAGCACCGTGACCAATCCGGCCGCAGCGCCAACCAGCGCCGCCACGATCAGCGCCTTCAGCGCGAGGTCGTGAAGCGCCGGCGACCGGCGCAGCAGACTGACCAGTGCGACGCCGACGACGAGCAGCGCGACCATGCGCGCCCAAACCTTGGCCGACAGCGCCACTTCCGGCGAGCCGACCACGCTGATCAGCCATAGGGCGAAGGTCACGCCCACAGCCGTGCCCAGCGGCGTCCTGATCGCCGCCACGACCTGATAGACCAGGCGCGAACGGTCGCTGGTGGCGACAAAGCCGATAATGGCCACGACGATCGCCACCGCCATGCCCATGCGGCCCAGGATCAGGATCGGCACCGATGCGCCCAAAGCGACCGCCGCCAGCAACGCCATAGGGCGCGACGCGGCCGTGCTGTTCTCGTCGACAATCTCCATCAAGGCGCCTTGTTCACCGGTTCCGCGGCGTCGGCATATCACCGGCAAAGGCGCGCGGGCAACCGTTTGCGCCGAGCCGCCCTTCCGGGCGGCCGAACGACGCCACGCGGGCCGGCGCTGCCATCCGACGGCAAACTTCTCTATAACCCACCGCCATGTGGACGATTACCTTGCTCGCAGCGTTTCTGACCGGGTTCGCCATCTGGGCCATGACCCGCATGGTACTGGAGATGCTGCGCGAACGCGACATCATGGACCGGCCGAACGACCGGTCCAGCCACGCCGCGCCCGTGCCGCGCGGCGGCGGCCTGGCGATCATCACGATCGCCCTGCCAAGCTGGTTCATCCTATGCTGGTTCACCGGCACCCTGGCCCATATGTGGCCGGTCCTGGCCGGCGCGCTGGTCCTGGCCGCCATTTCCTGGTGGGACGACATCAAGGATTTGCCGGCTTTACCGCGTTTCGGGGCGCAGATCCTGGCCGTGGCCTTCGTTCTGAGCCTCTTGCCGGAGAACGTCCTGCTGTTTGACGGTGTGATCCCGCTCTGGCTGGAGCGGGTTCTCCTGGCGTTCGCCTGGCTTTGGTTCATCAATCTCTACAATTTTATGGACGGCATCGACGGCATGTCGGGCGCCGAGACGATCGCGATTGCCGGTGGCCTCGCCATCCTGGTCCTCGACCATGTGTCGCGGCTGGGCGGCGATTGGAGCCAGGCGGCCCTGGCCGCCGTTCTGGCCGGCGGCGCGGCGGGTTTCCTGGTCCTGAACTGGCATCCCGCCAGGATCTTCCTGGGCGATGTCGGCAGCGTCACGCTGGGTTTTCTGCTCGGGTTTCTGCTGATCTGGCAGGCCGCCTCCATGGGTCACTGGATGGCCGCCCTGTTGCTGCCGCTCTATTACTGGGGCGACGCGACGACAACGCTGGTGATGCGCATGGCGCGCGGCGGCAAGTTCTGGCGTCCGCACCGCGACCATGCCTATCAGGCGGCGATCAAGGGCGGCCGCGATCACGCGTGGGTCGTCAAGCGCGTCTCCTTGTTAAACGTCCTGCTGGTCGCCTGCGCTTACGCCTCGCTCTCAGGCGGCTGGCTGGCCTGGTCGGCGCTTGGCGTCGGCATGGTCACGGTCGCCGGTTTCCTGTGGTATCTTCGCAGCCAGAACAGGGCGGGAACCGCATGAAACGGCGCTATCGGCCATCGCGTTCGCACATCACCATGGTGCATGACGTGGTGATGGCGGGGCTTTCCTTCGTCATCGCGCTCTACCTGCGCCTTGGCGACGACATGTTCGGCCAGACCCGGCCCTACCTGATGGAAGGCGTGGTGGTGTTCGCCGCCATCGCCGGCCTGGTCTTTCTGCGCACCGGTGTCTACCGCGGCGTCTGGCGCTATGCGTCGCTGCCCGACCTCTACGCGCTCGCCAAGGCGGTGACGCTGACGATCCTGATCTTCCTGCCGATCCTTTTCCTGTTCAGCCGCGCCGAGGACTATCCGCGTTCGGCGCTCGTCATCACCTGGTTCGTCCTGCTGGCGCTGACCGGCGGCTCGCGCATGATCTATCGCATCGCCAAGGATGGCGGCCTGTCCAACGTCCTGGAGCGTCCCAATCCCACCGCTATCCCGGTCGCGCTCTATGGCGCCGAAGACGAAGCCGAGCAGTTCGCCCGCGCCATGTCGCGCAACCACAGTGGGCCCTACACCGTGACCGCAATGGTCGATCCGACCGGCCGGCGCGCGGGCCAGCGCATCCGCGGTGTCGAGATCGTCGACGGCCGCGATGGCCTGGACCAGGCGTTGGCGACGCTCAGGCGCAAGGGACCGCAACCGCAGCGTCTGATCCTGACCCGCGACAAGGTGCCGCCGGAGGTCGCGCGCGAAGCGCTGAACGCCACCGAACGGCACGGCATGACGCTGAGCCGCCTGGGGCGTCTGACCGACTTCACCGACGGCCATGACGACGGTGGCAGCGTCCAGCTCAAACCCGTCGCCCTGGAGGATCTGCTCGGCCGGCCGCAAACCGCGGTCGACCGCGAGAGCCTGCGCCAGTTGATCGGCGGCCGCCGTGTCCTCGTCACCGGTGCCGGCGGCACGATCGGCGGCGAACTGGCGCGCCAGATCGCGACCCTGGAACCGGCCGAGCTGACCTTGCTCGATCAGAGCGAGTACGCGCTCTACGAAATCGATCTGGAGATGGCGCGGCGCTCTCCCGATCTCACGCGCCACGCGGTCCTGCGCGATATCCGCGACCGGCCGCGCCTCGACCGCGCGCTCGACCATGCCCGCCCCCACGTCGTGTTCCACGCCGCCGCCCTGAAGCACGTGCCGCTATCGGAAGAAAACGTCAACGAGGCCGTGCTGACCAACGTCGCGGGCACCATGAACGTGGCCAATGCCTGCCGGGATGCCGGCGTTGACGTCATGGTCCAGATCTCGACCGACAAGGCGGTCAATCCGACCAGCATCATGGGCGTCACCAAGCGGCTGGGCGAGCTTTACATCCAGGCGCTGGGCGCCTCGGGCGGCGGCACCCGTTTCGCCACCGTACGGTTCGGCAACGTCCTGGGTTCCGCCGGATCGGTGGTGCCGCTGTTCCAGCGCCAACTGGCCGAAGGCGGTCCGCTGACGGTGACGCACGAGGACATGACGCGCTTCATGATGACCGTGCGCGAGGCGGTCGAGCTGGTGCTGCAGGCGAGCGCCTTGGGCGGCAAGGGCGGCGAGCTCTTCGTGCTCGACATGGGTGAATCCGTCCGGATCCAGGACCTGGCGCGCCAGATGATCCGCCTGGCCGGCCTGACGCCGGACGAAGACATCAAGATCGAGTTCACCGGCCTTCGACCCGGCGAGAAGATGTACGAGGAACTGACCTACGATCACGAGAAGCTCGAGCGTTCCGCGCGCGAGGGCATCCGCGTCGCCACCGGCACCCATGTCGACGCCGACCGGCTTTACGCCGGGCTCGAGAAACTCGTCGAACAAGCCACGGCCGGCGACCCCGAACGGACCCGCGCCATGCTCCACGACCTCGTGCCGGAGTACCACACCCCCGACGATGACGGCGCCTCGGCACCGAGAGCCGCCGAATAGACGGTCGCTCCGATGAGACAATTGCACCACGGGTGAGATCGCCCGGCGGGACGGAGCCGATAGCGCCCAAACTCATGGCCGGCGCGCTCGTACCTTGGCGAATCTGTCATATTCCCGGCTTACCAACTAAAGTGTCCTGGGGGAGGATGGGCCGGATCGCCAATCATGGTGATGTTCCAGTGTTTCAGCGTGGGCCCGGCGCAAAGAAAGGAAGCAAGTATGATCAAGACCGTTTTAGCCGCAGCTGCCATTACACTCGCTTCGACCGGCGCCGCCATGTCGGGAGACTATGTGACCCAGACGACGGGTTATGACGACTTCAGCGACCAGTTCTGCGCCACCGAGCGCAACGATCAGCATATCTTCATCGTGCCGACCACGGTCTTCGGCGAGAATGCGTCTGTCACATGCGACGATGGCGACTCGATGCTGCGCACGAGCGAGCCCGCCGACGATCCCGGACACACCGTCTACAACATCGATCCGCCGGAGGGGTCCGAAGCGGGTTTCGATTGTGACGGCAAAGCCGATACGGGCATGAGCCTCGTCGCGCTCAATTGCCTGCCGGCCAATATGGAATCGGCCGACCACCAGTAACCGCGACTGTCAGGTTCTTTCGGCGCCAGGCAGGCGCCGGAGCGCCTGAGGCTGACGCGACGGGGACGGACTGGACTTTTCTTGGCCTTGGGGACTTGCATCGAGCCCATGCTCGGGTATCAGAGGCGTGCGCCGCCATCTTGCAAGCAAAGGAACCACTCGTCGGATGAGTGACGTTACGATCACCCGCGCCCTGCTTTCCGTTTCCGATAAGACCGGCCTGGTCGAATTCGCCCGCGCGCTCAGCGGCCATGGTGTCGACCTGGTGTCGACCGGCGGCACCGCGCGCGCCATCGCCGAGGCCGGACTGCCGGTGACCGAGGTGGCGGACCTGACGGGCTTTCCCGAAATGATGGACGGCCGGGTCAAGACGCTGCACCCCCATGTGCACGGCGGCATCCTGGCCCGGCGCGACCTGGATGACCATCTGGCTGCCATGAAGGACCACGATATCGCGGCAATCGACATGGTCGTGGTCAACCTCTACCCGTTCGAGGCGACGGTGGCGTCCGGCGCCGACAGGGAGACGACCATCGAGTACATCGATATCGGCGGGCCCGCGATGATCCGCTCGGCGGCGAAGAACCATGCCTTCGTCACCGTGGTCGTCGATACCGAGGACTATGGTGCCGTCCTGGCCGAGCTTGCGGCCAAGAACGGGGCCACGTCCCTGGCGCTGCGCCGACGCCTGGCGGCGACCGCCTATGCCCGGACCGGTGCCTACGATACCGCCATCGCGCGCTGGTTCGAGCGTGAAGAGGATGAGGGCTTTCCACGCCGCATCGGCTTTGCCGGCGCGCTGGAGGAGACCTTGCGCTATGGCGAAAACCCGCATCAGGCCGCCGCCTTCTATAAGGACGGCTCCGCGCGTCCCGGCGTCGCGACGGCGCGTCAGGTCCAGGGCAAGGCGCTCAGCTTCAACAATCTGAACGACACCGACGCGGCCTATGAACTGGTCGCCGAGTTTTCCGACCCCGCCGTCGCCATCATCAAACACGCCAACCCCTGCGGCGTTGCCATCGCGGCCTCGCTTGCCGAGGCGCATGCGAAGGCGCTCGCCTGCGATCCGGTCAGCGCCTTCGGCGGCATTGTCGCGGTCAACCGGACGCTCGACAGCCAGACCGCCGAAGCCATCACCGAGGTCTTCACCGAGGTTGTCATCGCGCCCGGTGCCGATGACGACGCGCTGAAGGTCTTCGCCGCCAAGAAGAACCTGCGTCTTCTGTTGACCGACGATCTGCCCGATCCCGGCGAGACCGGCCTGACCGTGCGCTCGCTGGCGGGCGGCCTTCTGGTGCAGACGCGCGACAACGGCTGCCTCTCCGCCGACGACTTGAAGACGGTCAGCCAGCGCGCGCCCAGCGCCGACGAGTTGACCGACATGCTGTTTGCCTTCCGCGTCGCCAAGCACGTCAAATCGAACGCTATTGTCTATGCCAAGGGCGGCGCCACGGTCGGCATCGGCGCCGGTCAGATGAGCCGTGTCGACAGCGCGCGCATCGCCCGGCGCAAGGCCGAGGATGCGGGTTTGTCGATCGAAGGCAGCGTGGTCGCTTCCGACGCCTTCTTTCCCTTCGCCGACGGCCTGCTGGCGGCGGCCGATGGCGGTGCGACCGCCGCCATCCAGCCCGGCGGCTCGATGCGCGACGACGAGGTCATCGCGGCCGCCGACGAACGCGGCATGGCGATGGTCCTGACCGGCATGCGTCACTTCCGGCACTAGAACGAGCCATGACGGCTCCCGACTACACACTCTATGGCCACCACGCCTCGGGCAATGTCTACAAGGTCGCGCTGTTCTTCGCGCTCGCCGGCCACGCCTATCGTTACAAACACGTCGACATCTTCGACGGTGCGACCCGGAGCGACGAGTTCACGGCCATGAACACGTTCCAGGAAGTGCCGGTGCTCGTTCACGGTGACCGGGTGATCACGCAGTCGGACGTCATCCTGCGCTACCTGGCCGACGAGATCGGCCGGTTCGGCGGCAGGGATTTCGACGAGCGGCAGCGTGTTCAGTCTTGGATGGCGTGGTCGTCCAACAAGGTCACCAACGGTCTGGCGTCCGCGCGCTTCGGTATTCGCTGGGCCAACCTAGAGCCGGAGGTGATCGCGCACTACCAGAACCGGGCGCGCAACGCGCTGGATCTGGTCGACCGGCATTTGGCCGACAACCCGTGGCTGGCCGGCGAACAGCCGACGATCGCCGACATGTCGGCCTGCGGCTACATCTATCTGGCGGACGAGGCTGAGGTCGACCTCACACCCTGGCGCAATGTCTTGGAGTGGTCGGGCCGCATGGCGATGCTTCCCGGTTGGCACCACCCCGACAAGCTGCCGACGACGGATGCCACGGTCGCGCCCGCCGTCGCCATACCCGAGATCGACGAGGACTAGGGGGGATCTTCTGCAGTTCCCTCAGCCGGCCCACTCCCCCGCCCGGCCACCCCGAGGATACTGCCATGGGTGGCCGGGCGGGGGAGTGGGCCGGCGACGGGAAACCTACCGAACAGATCGCCCGGAGTCCTTGAGCGGCAGCAGGATCAGGAGGCCGACGACCAGGAAAACGACGATGACCGCCATGCCGATGCGCTGGCTGTCGGTTGCGACCGCGACGATGCCGACCAGAAGCGGCCCGAGAAACGACGTGATACGGCCCGACAGCGCGAACAGGCCGAACATCTCGCCGGTCAGTTCCGGCGGCGCCAGCCGCGCCATCATCGACCGGCTGGCCGATTGGGTCGGGCCGACAAAGGTGCCGAGCATGATGCCCAGGATCCAGAACCACATGACGTCGTGGACCAGCAGGATCGCGGTGCCCAGAACCGCCAGCGCGACAATGGAAATGATCAGCGTCTTCTTGGCGCCCAGCAGATCGTCAATCCAGGCGAAGCCGAACGCGCCCAGGCCCGCGGTCACGTTGAGCGCGATGGCGAACTGGATGACCTCCTTCTCGTTCATGGCGAAGGCGGTCGCGGCGTAGACGCCGCCCAGGGCGAACAGGGTGTTGAGCCCGTCGATATAGAACAGGCGCGCGATCAGGAAATGGACGATCGTGCGGTGGCGTTTGAGCTCCTTGAACGTCTTGATCAGGCTCTTGAGCCCGGCGCGCACCGCCTCGATACGGCCCAGGCCCGCCTTCGGCCGGTCCTCGGTAAAGGCGAACATCGGCCAGCCGAAGACGATCAGCCAGATGGCCAAAAGCGGCATCGCCGCGCGGACATCCTCGGCATTCGATTCGTCCAGACCGAAAGGCGGCGGGTTGGCCTCGATCAGGCCGAACAGCACCAGGATCAGACAGGCCAGGCCGCCCGCGTAACCCATCGCCCACGCCCAGCCGGAGATCCGCCCAATGCGTTCGGGTTTGGCGAGATCGGGCAGCATGGCGTTGTAGAAGACCGTGCCGACCTCGAACCCGATGTTGACCAACGCGACCATGAAGAGCGCATAAAAGGTCCAGCTAGGATCCGGCTCCGCGAACCACAGCAAGGTCGTCGAGACGAGCGTGACGAAGGTGAAGAAAAAGATCCACGGTTTGCGCCTGCCGCCCGCATCGGCGATGGCGCCGACGATCGGCGACAACAACGCAACGATGATCGCGCTGGCCGCAAGACCCCAGCTCCACAAGGCCGTGCCTTCGACCTCATCGCCGACGATGCCGCGCGCGAAATAGGCGGCGAAGACGAACGTAATGACGACCGTGGGAACCGGCGAGTTCGCCCAGTCGAACAGACACCAGGAATTGAGACCGAGCCTACTGCTGCCCCGCCGTGCCGGTGACGTTTCGTTGGTGTCGCTCACCCGCCGGTCAACACCTTCAGCGAACGGCTAGCGACTGTCAGCATGGCAAGATCGACGGCACCTGCGGTCTTCAGGTCGTTGATCACCGCGCTCGAACGCGACACGAGAGCCTCGTTATCGGCAATCCAGGCATCGACCGCCTTGTTGGCTTTGACGCCGTTCGACGACTGTAGGATGCGCGCGGTCAGCGCGCGTTGTTGCACGAAGCTGTCTTCGACCAGGGCCTGCGAGGCCAGCCGGTCCCATCTGTCTTCGATCGCCAGACGCGTCACGTTGTCGCGCAGCCAGTGCGTTCCCAGGCTCTCGCCGACATCAAAGAAGACCGTGCCGACATCGATGACATCCAGGTTCAGAACTCGCGCCGTTTCAACGATGTCGCACGCCGCGCCCAGTGTTCTCAGCCTGGCGACCGTGAGCGCCAGGTCCTTTGGCACGCCTTGTTTGACGAACCGCTGGGCGGCGCGGTCGATCGAGCCCTTGCGCGCCTTGCCGACGAGCACCATGAGTTTGTCGCTCAACGCCGCGATGGCCGGTTTGAAGGCGCGAATGGTGTCTTCGATGGCGAGCGGCGACTTCATGTTGCGCAGGAACCACGACGTCACCCTGTCGATCAGGAGACCGGTCTCCATCAGCATGTCGGTCTGCGTCGCCGTCGGCACCTTGTTGTCGAGCGCTTCGATCGCGACCCAGACGTCGCGCAGGCCGAACGCCTCGCGCACCACCGCATAAGCGCGTGCGACATCCGCCGGCATCATGCCGGTCTCGTCGGCCAGGCGGCCGACAAAACTCATGCCGACGCGGTTGACGATGCTGTTGGTGACCGAGGTCGCGATGATCTCGCGGCGCAATCGGTGTGCCAGAATACGATCGCGGAACTGCTCCTGAAGCGGACTTGGGAAATAGCGGACGAGATCGTCGATCAGATAGTCGTCGTCCGGCAAGTCCGAGGCGAGCAAGGAGTCGTAAAGGTCCATCTTGGCATAGGCCAAGAGCACGGAAAGTTCGGGCCGTGTGAAGACGCGGCCCAGGCTCTTCCATTCGGCGAGTTCCTCGTCATCGGGCAGAAACTCGATGTCGCGATCCAGCAGGCCGTGATTGCTCAACCCCTGCATGAAGCGCACCTGCTCATCCATGAAGCTGCGCGACACATGCTCGATGACCGTCAGTGCCTGGGTCTGCAGGTAATTGTCGCGCAGCACCAGATCCGCGACCTCGTCGGTCATGTCGGCCAACAACGTGTCACGCTGCTTGAGCGTCATGTCGCCGGAACCGACGACGTCACCCAGCAGGATCTTGATGTTGACCTCGTGGTCGGAACAGTCGACGCCGGCCGAATTGTCGATGGCGTCGGTGTTGATCTTGCCGCCGGCGAGCGCGTACTCGATGCGGCCGAGCTGCGTCACGCCCAGATTGCCGCCCTCGCCGATGACCTTGCATTTGAGGTCGCGGCCATCGAGCCTCAGGCTGTCATTGGCGCGGTCGCCGACCTCCGCGTTGGTCTCGTCGGACGACTTGATATAGGTGCCGATGCCGCCGTGATAGAAGAGATCGACATCGGCGCCGACCATGGCGCGGATCAGGGCGTTCGGCGTGACCTTCTTTTCCTTGATGCCGAACCGTTCCTGGATTTCCGGCGTCAGCTCGACTGATTTGGCGCTGCGCTCGAAGATGCCCGCGCCCTTCGACAACATGTTGCTGTCATAGTCCGTCCACGCTGAACGCGGCAATGCGAACAACCGTTCGCGCTCCTTGAAACTCTTGGCCGGATCGGGGTCGGGATCGACAAAGATGTGCAGGTGGTTGAACGCGCCGACCAGCTTGATGTGCTCGGACAGCAGCATGCCGTTGCCGAACACGTCGCCGCCCATGTCGCCGACGCCGACAACGGTGAAGTCCTCGTTCTGGATATCCTTGCCGAGCTCGCGGAAATGGCGCTGCACGGCGACCCAGGCACCACGGGCGGTAATGCCCATGCCCTTGTGGTCATAACCGGCGGAACCGCCGCTGGCGAACGCGTCACCCAGCCAGTGGCCGTAGGACTCGGCGATTTCGTTGGCGATGTCGGAGAAGGTCGCCGTGCCCTTGTCGGCAGCGACCACGAGATAGGGATCATCGCCGTCGTAGCGCACGACACGATCACGCTGCACGATGTCGCCGCCGACATAGTTGTCGGTGATGTCCAGCATGCCGGTCATCAGCGTCTTGTAGCAGGCGATGCCTTCGGCCAGCTGGGCGTCGCGGCCGCCTTCGCTCGGCGGTTTCTTGACGACAAAACCGCCCTTGGCGCCGACCGGCACGATCACCGCGTTCTTGACCTGCTGCGCCTTGACCAGACCCAGGACCTCGGTGCGGAAGTCCTCGCGCCGGTCCGACCAGCGGATACCACCGCGCGCAACCGGGCCGCCGCGCAGGTGGACGGCCTCCACGCGTGACGAATAGACAAAGATCTCCCGCCACGGCTTGGGTTCCGGCAAATCGTCGATCATGCCGGAATCGAGTTTGAACGAGAGATAGGCCTTCGGGTTGCCGGTCTCGGTGACCTGGAAATAGTTGGTCCTCAAACTCGCCTGAATGAGGTTGAGGAACTTGCGGATGATGCGGTCCTGATCGAGGACGGCAACCGCTTCCAGACCGTGCTCGATCTCGGCGATAAGGTTTGCCGTGCGCGCCTCGATATCCGCCCGGTCGTCCGGATCGAACTTCAGCAGAAACAGACTGACCAGCTTGCGCGCCAGGCCCGGATTGGCCGACAGGGTCTGCTCGATATAGGTCTGACTGAACGGCACGTTGGCCTGGTTCATGTACTTGGCATAGGCGCGCAGCACGACCACCTCGCGCCACGAGAAGCCGGCCAGAACGAGGTCGTTGAAATTGTCGTTCTCCACCTCGCCCGACCAGACACGTTCGAACGTCTCGTGGAAGCGGCTGCGCACCTCCGACACGTCGATGTCCCAGTCGTATTCGGGCCGGACGTGGAAGTCGTGTATCCAGATCGAGTTCGCGGCTTTCTTGAGGTGGATCTCGAACGGCGATTCCTCGTTCACGATCAGCCCCATGTGTTCGAGCATCGGCAGGATGTCGGACAGCGGCACCGGATCGCCGGCGCGGTACACCTTGAAGTTCAGCATGCCGTCGGGCGCATCGACACGGCGGTAGAGGTTCATGGCGATACCGTTTTCGCCCATGCCTTCCATGCGCTCGATATCGGCGACCGCGAGGCGCGCGCTGAACGCGGTCTTGTAACCCGCCGGAATACCCGCGGCGTATTGATGGAACAGGACAGCGCCCTTGGCCTCGCCGAACACTTCAATCAGCGCGTCATGCAGGTCGTCGTCCCATCTGCGCGACGCCAGCACCAGACGCCGTTCAATCTCGTCGACGGTCTCCGTCGGCTCGCCTCCGCCCGGCGTATGGACGATCAGATGCGCGCGCGCCATCGGCGCTTCGGAAAACTGCGTGCTGACCTCGACCGAGCTACCGCCCAGCGTTTCCAGCAGGATCGACTCCATGCGTTGGCGCAGGTCGGTGTCGTAGCGGTCGCGCGGAATGTAGATCAGGCACGAATAAAACTCGGCATAGCTGTCCTGGCGCATGAACAGGCGGATGCGCTGGCGATGCTCCAGCTGCAGGATGCTGTGGGCGAAAACCTCCAGGGTTTCGTCGTCGATCTGGAACAGTTCGTCGCGCGGATAGGTCTCCAGGATGTTGAGCAGCGCCTTGCCGTTATGGCTGTTGCTGCCATAACCCGAACGTTCGATCACCGCGTTGACCTTGCGGCGCAGCAGCGGAATATCGCGCGGGCTGGTGTTGTAGGCGGCCGATGTCAGAAGGCCGAGGTAGCGCCGCTCGCCGATAACCTCTCCCTTGTCATCAAAACGGCGCACGCCGATGTAGTCCATGTAGACCGGCCGATGGACGTCGGACCGGGTCCACGCCTTGGAGATGATGAAGAGCTCCTTGCGCTCCAGATAGGCGGCATAGTTTTCCGGCAGCGGCTCGGCATAGCGCGCGCGGCTCTCCTCGGCGATCTCACGAAGAATGCCGAGGCCCGCATCCTCGCCGGCACGGGCATAGGTCCTGCCGTCGCGGTGTTCATAGGTGTATTCGCGGTAGCCCAGGAACGTGAACTGGTTGTCACGCAGCCACTCCAGAAATGCCTTGCCCTCCTCCAGCTGATCGGCGGGGAGCGGCGGCGGCGACGACGACAGTTCGGCGAGCGCGTCGTCAAGCCGGGCGATCATGGGGCGCCAGTCCTCGACCGCCGCGCGCACGCTGGCCAAGACTTCCGCGATACGCTTTTCGATCGCGTCGAGCGCTTCCTGTGTCGGTTGTTGCGTGACCTCCACATGCAGGAAGGACTCAGGCGAGGAATCGTCGAGCGATTCATAGATCGGGCACATCGCCTCGCTCATGCCCTTGTCGTCGCGGCGGACCCGGATGATCGGGTGGATCATCATGTGGACCGTCAGCTCCATGACGTTGAGCGCGGAGACCACCGAATCGACAAGGAACGGCATGTCGTCGTTGATGATCTCGATCGCGGTGTGGGTTGTCTGCCAGCCGTGCTCTTCAAGCCTGGGGTTGTAGGCGCGGATCTTCGGCTCGCTCGGCTTGCGCGAGCGGCTGAACTGCCACAGCGACGCCACGGCGCCGAACAGGTTCTCGACCGACTGGCCCTCGATATCCTCCAGGACAGCGTCCTTGAAGTAACCGCGCGCCAAGCTGGTCAGTTGCACCGCATCGTCGGCGGGGAAACGCTCCTTAATAAGGGCGATGATCGCGTCGACGGCTTCTTCGACGTATTGCTGTCCAGGTCTGCGCATGGTGTGCCCCTTCCTGTGCGCGAACACTCCCAGTTGCGCCGGCTTGTCCTGCCGGCTGCCACCCCCGCCATCTTAGAGCGGATCGTGCCCAGATAGAAACGCCAAGCGGTTCTATCTGGGCGCGTGAATCCGCTCTACATCAAATAGTTAGAGCAGATTCACCCACTTGGTTTGGATCGCCAAGCGATTCAAACCAAGTGGGATCTGCTCTAGGATGGTGGCGGCGCCACTTCCATGCAGCAGTAACCACGCGCCTGTGACAAGTCTTTACCGGAACCGACGCGTTCACGCCCCGTGGCCGGTCATGGCCGGCACTTGGATCTCCTTGATGCATGTCGAGCGCGAGACGCCGAGGACACAGTCGATGATCATCATCATGTCCGCGATCGGGATCGCTTCCGCCGCCGACGTGCCATCACGTTCCAACTCCTCCAGCACATGGGGCGTGCCGACATAGCCGGGGTTGATCACGGTGACGCCGATGCGCTCGGTCCGCAGCGCTTCGCGCAAGGCGTGGACCGCACCACGCAGGCCGAACTTCGACGCCGAGTTGGCGACTTCCGGCGCCGGGTAGTTGTCGAGGCCCGATAACGCACCCATGAAAACGATCTTGGGGTTGTCGGACCGCCGCAGGGCAGGCAACAGGGCCTGGGTCAGCCGGATCGGCGCCAGCAGGTTGACGTCGAGGACCCGCGTCATCTCCTCGTCGGCGCAGGCGGCGAAATCGTAGGCGTCGGTGAACGCGTCCTGTTCCCAGGTGCCGCCCAGATAGAGCAAGGCGTCGAGGGCGCTTTCGCCCACCGCCTCGGCGACGGCGGCGATACCCCGGCGCGTCGTGAGATCGGCCTCGACCCATTCGCCGGCGAGCGCCGGCCGGCGCGCGGCGCCGATCAGGCGCCGCGTTCGTGGCGCAAGCGCTTTCGCAACCTCCCCGCCGATGCCGCTGCTGGCACCGGCGATCAGAACTGTGCCGCGACAATCGTCGGTCATGGGCCTGTCACCTCCTAATTAGAAAGTCTTCGCTTTCCATATTAAGACTCGGTGCCAACGATGATCCAGCGCGATCTGCTGCCGGCATCAAGATTCTGGTCGGCGGCGGGCCTGGGCCGCACTAGGATCGCGGGATGGCGTCCAGTCACCGTGCCGCGGCGCCGCGACACCCGTTTGTTGGCGATTAACGGATTTCTTGCCGATGCCCTTCTCGCTTCTTCGACACGCCCTGAAGCGTGACGGCCAGCCGCCCCGCGTCCTGCCGACGCCGTCGGACCTGAAGCCGGCCTATGACGTCGTCATCATCGGCGGCGGCGGCCATGGGCTCGCGACCGCATACTATCTGGCGCGCGACCACGGCATCACCAACGTGGCGGTGCTGGAGAAGAACTACCTGGGCAGCGGCAACACCGGCCGCAACACCATGGTGATCCGCTCGAACTATCTGACGCCCGAAGGCGTCAAGTTCTACGACACCTCGGTCCGGCTCTACCGCGACCTGGCCCACGACTTCGACCTGAACCTCATGATGTCGGAGCGCAGCCAGATCACCATCGCCCACACCGACGCTCAGATGCGCACCATGCGCTGGCGCGACGAGGTGAGCCGCCACTTCAACATCGCCAGCGATCTCGTCGACCGTGACGAGCTGGCGCGCCTGGTGCCGTTCCTGGATGTGTCGGACGAGACGCGCCATCCGATCCAGGGCGCGCTGCACCATCATCCAGGATCCATCGCCCGCCATGACGCGGTCGCCTGGGGTTACGGCGCCGGCGCCTGGCAGCGCGGCATCGAGCTGCACCAGAAGACCGAGGTCACCGGCATCTCCGTCGACAAGCCGAACGGCGGCGGCGGGAAAGTCAGCGAGGTGCACACCAACCGCGGCACGATCAAGGCCGGCCAGGTCATCCAGTGCGTCGCCGGCATGTCGAGCGTGATCGCCGCCATGGTCGGTATCAAGCTGCCGATCAAGACCTATCCGCTCCAGGCCGGCGTGACCCAGCCGCTGAAGCCGTTCCTGGATCCCCTGATCAGTTCGGCCCAACTGCACGTCTATCTGTCTCAGACCGCGCGCGGCGAGGTCGTTATCGGCGGCGGCTCGGATCCCTATACGCTCTACAGCACCCGCTCGACGCTGGAGATGAAGGAGGCCTGGATGTCGGCGACGCTGGAGCTCTTCCCGTTCCTGGCCGAGACGAAGATCCTGCGCCAATGGGCCGGCATGACCGACATGACGCCGGACTATTCGCCGATCATGGGCAAGACGGCGATCGACAACTATTACATCGACGCCGGCTGGGGCACGTGGGGCTTCAAGGCGACGCCGGTGTGCGGCAAGACCAACGCCGAGCTGATCGCCCGCGACAAGACACCGGACCTGATAGCCGCGTTTTCGCTGGAACGGTTCTCCACCTTCGGCCTGCTCGACGACAAGGCGGCGACGGCCGCGAGCCACTGAGCTCAGTCAAGTCCCGGCCTCAGGCAAAACCCGGGAAACGCTCCAGGGAAAACGGCTTGAGGGCGTCGGGCAGGCTGCCATCGACAATCAGCTCGGCCATCAGTTCGCCGAGCGCAGGCGCCAGCGTGATGCCGCTGTGCGTGGCGATCACGTAGAAGCCCTCGGCACTTGGCAGCGGACCAGCCAGTGTCTTGCCGTCGAGCGGATAAGGGCGGACGCCGATGGCAACATCGCAGTCGGCCAGATCGACTGCGCCGACGACATCGGGAAACCGGCTGATCGCACGGTTCAGTAGTTTCTTTGCGGCCGCGGCGACCTGATCGGGCGAGGTGTCGTCGGCCACCATGCCGTCGATATCGTCGGCGCCCATTCGCAGACCGCCCGAGGCAGCGGGACGCATGTGCATCGCGCAGGCGGGATCATCGATATAGATGATGTGCCGCAAGCGCCCGGATTCAGCATTGGCCGGCGTGGTCAGCAGCAGACCGGGCACGCGGTTCATCGGAAAGCGCGTGGCGAAGGCATCGAAGCCGGTCAGGCGCGCGAGGACCTCCGGCGTATCGGGACCGGCGGCCACCAGCACCTTGGGCGCGTTGAACAGGCCTGCCTCGGTGACCACACCGGTGATGATGCCGTCGTCATCCGCTGCCAACGTTTCGGCCGCGCAGTCTTCGACGACCGTCGAGCCCATGGCGCGCAACCTCTCAGCCAGAAAGCCCGTGAATGCCGGTGCGTCGAGCCACGCGTCGGAAGTCGCGTGAATGGCTTCGGTGTCCTCATCGAACCGGATGTCCGGTTCAAGCGCGGCCAGCTCCGTCGCCGAGACAAGTCGGTGCGGATAGTCGTACTGCGTGAGGTAGGCCGCCTGCTCGCCCATGGCGGCATGGTCGCTTTCGTTGCCGCGGCGCGCGCCCTGCAGCATGCCCGTTTGATGCCACCCGATGGCCGCCGCGCCGAACTCGTCGGCAAGCGACGCGTAGAGCGCGCAGCCGTCGGCGTTGAGCCGGTGATAGGCCTCGTCCGCAACCTTCGAGGTGGCGTTGATCCAGGTGAAGGAGCGGC
>JANQGO010000480.1 GCA_028277285.1 Alphaproteobacteria bacterium
GACACCGACGGCGCCCCTTGTGGCACGAGCCGTGTTCATGGACCCCGGCTCGGGGGCCGGGGTGCGGTAGTGGTGTTGTGCGTGCTGATGGACGGCTTCGGTGCCTGGCGCTTGCCGTCCGACACCGACAACACCGCCGCGTCCCGGGCTTGTCCCGGGACCCATGAACACGGACGCAGGACAGAGGACACCGACGGCGCCCCTTGTGGCACGAGCCGTGTTCATGGACCCCGGCTCAAGGCCGGGGTGTTGGGTGGACGGGTGGCTAATCCTTCGCGTAGCCGAGCGGTTTGAGCGCTTCGGTGATCTCGCCCAGGATCGCCGGGTCGTCGATGGTCGGCGGCACGGGCACGTCCTCGCCGTCGGCGATCTGGCGCATGGTCTTGCGCAGGATCTTGCCCGAGCGGGTCTTGGGCAGGCGGTCGACCACGGTAGCGGATTTGAAGCTGGCGACCGGGCCGATCTCGTCGCGCACCATCTGCACGACCTCCTTGACGATCTCCGCGTCCGGCCGGTTGACGCCCGCCTTCAAGACCATGAAGCCGACGGGCACATGGCCCTTCAGCTTGTCGGCGACACCGACCACGGCGCATTCGGCGACGTCCTGGTGCTTCGACAGCACCTCCTCCATGCCGCCCGTCGACAGGCGATGGCCGGCGACGTTAATCAGGTCGTCGGTGCGGCTCATGATGTAGATATAGCCGTCCTCGTCGATCATGCCGGCGTCGCCGGTTTTGTAGTAGCCGGGGAAATCGGCCATGTAGGCATCGATCAGACCCTGGTCGTTGTTCCACAGCGTCGGCAGGCCGGATGGCGGCAGCGGCAGCTTGACGCAGATGGCGCCGATCTCACCGGTCTTCGCCTTGTGGCCGCCGTCGTCCAGGATGTCGATGGCGTAGCCCGGCACCGGCTTGGTCGGCGAACCGTACTTGACCGGGAAGCGGCCGAGGCCAAGGCAATTGGCCGCCATTGCCCAGCCGGTCTCGGTCTGCCACCAGTGATCGATCACCGGGCGGTCCAGGATGCGTTCGGCCCACTGGATGGTGTCGGGGTCGGCACGCTCGCCGGCCAGGAACAGGGTGACGAACTTCGAGAGGTCGTATTGGCCGACGAACGTGCCGTCGGGATCGTCGCGCTTGATGGCGCGGAACGCGGTCGGCGCGGTAAAGAGCGCCTTGACGCCGTGTTGCGAGATGACGCGCCAGAAAACACCAGCGTCCGGCGTGCCGACGGGCTTGCCCTCGAAAAGGATGGTGGCGCAGCCGTGCAGCAAAGGCGCGTAGACGATGTAGCTGTGGCCGACGACCCAGCCGATATCGGACGCCGCCCACCAGACGTCGCCGGGGTCGAGGTCGTAGACCGCCTTCATCGACCACTTCATCGCGACCATGTGGCCGCCGTTGTCGCGCACCACGCCCTTCGGTTTGCCGGTGGTGCCGGAGGTGTAGAGGATATAGAGCGGGTCGGTCGCCTTGACCGTGACGCAGTCGGCGGGCTCGGCCTTGGCGAGTTCGTCGTCCCAGTCGAGGTCGCGGCCGGCTTTGAGCTCTTCCGCCTGCTGCTCGCGCTGCAGCACGATGACCTTCTCGGGTTGGTGCGTGGCGAGCTCGAAGGCTTCGTTCAGGATCGGCATATAGGCGACGATGCGCCCGGGCTCGATGCCGCAGGTCGCGGTCAGGACCAGCTTCGGCGTGGCATCGTCCAGGCGCTTGGCAACCTCGCTGGCGGCGAAGCCACCGAAGACGACGGAGTGGATCGCGCCCAACCGCGCGCAGGCCAGCATGGCGATGACGGCCTGGGGCACGGCGGGCATATAGATGAGGACGCGGTCGCCCTTCTCGACGCCGTTCGCCTTCAAGACGCCGGCCATCCGAGCAACGGCGTCTTTCAGTTCGGCGAAGGTCCAGGTCTTGATGACGCCGGTGATCGGGCTGTCATAGATCAGCGCCCGCTGGTCGCCCCTGCCCGCGTCGACATGGCGGTCGACGGCGTTGAAGCAGGTGTTAGTCTCCGCACCGTCGAACCAGCGGTAGAAGGGCGGGTTGTCGTCGTCGAGAACGCGGTCCCAGGGTTTCGACCAGTCGATATCGGCCGCCAGATCGCCCCAGAACCCTTCCGGATCCTCCAGCGAGCGGCGATAGGCTTCGTCATAGGCCCGCGTCATGGTTGCCTCCCCGTTTTCCCTGAACCTCTTATCACCGGGTATGCCACTTCCCCTTGCGCCAAATCAACTGTGGCCGGTGCCGCCGTTCACCCTCTCCCCGACGAGGGAGAGGGCCGGGGTGAGGGGGCCGCGCGCGACAGCGCGCCTGGATAGTCGGCGCCGTCGTTTCCCACGCACACACCCCTCACCCAGCTTCGTCTAAGGCGCTGACGCGCCTAAGCCTGCGCATCCCTCTCCCTCAAGGGGCGAGGGAAAACAGTAAGACGCTGAATCACAACAGAGCTTGGTTATGGGTCGAGGAAGTAGGCATCGGTCGACGGCACCGTGTCGATCAATTGGTGGTTGGCCAGGAAGGACGCGAAGCTGTCGAAGCGCGCGCGGTCGACGAGGCCCGGGCGCAGCGCGAAGAACGGCGCGGTCGCGTGCCAGGATCTGTAGTTCAGCGTGTCGTCGAGCTTGTCGTCGTACTTGATGAAGTCGAGCCAGGCTGATTCCGGATCGTCGGCGATGGCGCGCGCGCCGCGTTCGACGGCGGTCAGGAACCTGGCGACGACGTCGGCATCGACGTTGTTCCGGTCGACGATATAGAGAAGCTCGCTATAGGGCGGGATCGCCTGGTCTTCGATGTCGAGCACGCGGGGCGTCTTACCCGCCATGTCGAGCTGATAGGGCTCGAAGTTGCGGTAGACATCGGTCAGCGCGTCGACCTTGCCGTCGAGCAGCGCCGGCACCATCGCGAAGCCGACGTCGACCAGCGTGATGTCGTCCATGGTGATCCCGTGGGCCGCCAACGAGATCTGGAAGAGAGCGCGCTCGACCTTCTCGCTGTCGGCATAGCCGATCTTCTTGCCGCTGAGATCCGCGATCGATTGAATGGGACTATCCTCGAGCACCAGCACGACGTTGAGCGGCACGGGGATGAGTGTGCCGACGACGGCCAGCGAACTGCCGCCGGCGATCTCGATCTGGGTGCGCGGCTGATCGGACATGCCGATCATGGCGCGCCCGTCGAGCACCATGGTGACGTTGTCCATGGTGTCGGTCGGCGTCACGATGGTGACGTCCAGGCCGGCATCGGTGAAGTAACCGCGCTCCAGCGCCACGATGACCGGACCGTGGTCGGGGTTGACGAACCAGTCGACGCCGATGTTGACCTTCTTGAGCGTCTCGTCGGCCATGGACGACGCGGCGAAAAGACACATTAGAGCGGCCGCGACGCCGCGAACGAACCACCGGGTCATCATGAACCTCCTGGTGTTTGACAGCGGATCTTCATCTTACCAGCAATTCCGCGCCGTTCCGGTGGCCGTTGCAATCCACCGGCGCGTCGGGCATCTAAGAACACGGTTCGGTACGGGAGGCCGCGATGGCCAAAACCAGCATCTATGACGACCATTTGGGGCGGAACGCGGCCAATCATGTGCCGTTGACGCCGCTTTCGATCCTGCCCCGGACCGCGGCGATCTATCCCGAGCGCACGGCCTATATTCACGGTCCCCTCAAGCGGACCTACCGCGAGTATCACGAGCGCTGCCGCCAGCTTGCCTCTGCCCTTGCCGCGCGCGGTATCGGCAAGGGCGACACGGTGGCGATCATGGCCGCCAACATCCCGGCCTTCCTCGAAGCCAGTTTTGGCGTGCCGGCGACCGGCGGCGTCTTGAACTCGCTTAACACAAGGCTCGACGCGTCGGCCATCGCCTTCATCCTGGACCATGGCGAAGCCAAGGTGCTGCTGACCGACACCGCGTTCTCCGGCGTCATCAAGGAGGCGCTCGCCCAGGCCAAGGTCAAGCCGCTGGTGATCGACATCGACGATGCGGAGAACAAGGCCGGCGGCGAACGCCTGGGCGAGATCGAATACGAGGACTTCATCGCCGACGGCGATCCCGAAGGGCCGTGGCGCATGCCCGACGACGAGTGGGACGCGATCACGCTGAACTATACGTCGGGCACGACCGGTGACCCGAAGGGTGTCGTCTATCATCACCGCGGCGCTTACCTGCTCGCCATGGGCAACGTGCTGTCGTGGGCGATGCCGCGCGAGCCGATCTATCTGTGGACCCTGCCGATGTTCCATTGCAACGGCTGGT
Source organism: Alphaproteobacteria bacterium (assembly GCA_028277285.1). Lineage (GTDB taxonomy): Bacteria > Pseudomonadota > Alphaproteobacteria > SP197 > SP197 > JANQGO01. Next base: position 4,255 of record JANQGO010000480.1, read on the forward strand.
GTTTCCCGTGGACCCTGCCGCTGGTGACCGGCACCAGCGTGTGCCTGCGCCAAGTCGCGGCCAAGCCGATCTTCGACGCCATCGCCGATCATCAGGTGACGCATTTCTGCGGCGCGCCGATCGTCTTGAACATGCTGATCAACGCCAAGCCGGAGGAACGGCGGACGTGGGACCACAAGGTCCAGGTGATGACGGCGGCAAGCGCGCCGCCGGCTTCGGTCCTGGCGCATATGGACGAAATGGGTTTCGACGTCGCCCACGTCTACGGCCTGACCGAGACCTATGGCCCGGCGGCGGTCTGCGCCTGGCATGACGAATGGGACGACCTGCCAATCGAGGACAAAGCCGATCTTAAGGCGCGCCAGGGCGTCGCCTACCCTGTGCTGGAGGCGCTGACCGTCGGCGACGCGGAAACCTGCGAGCCCGTGCCCGCCGACGGCGAGACCATGGGCGAGGTCCTGTTCCGCGGCAATGTCGTGATGAAGGGGTACCTGAAGAACCCCAAGTCGACGGACGCCGCGTTTGCCGGCGGCTGGTTCCATTCCGGCGATCTCGGCGTTTTGCATCCCGACGGCTACATCCAACTGAAAGACCGCGCCAAGGACATCATCATCTCCGGCGGCGAGAACATCTCGACCCTGGAGGTCGAGAGCGTGCTTTACCGCCACCCCCAGGTGCTGGAGGCCGCCGTCGTCGCGCGGCCCGACGACAAATGGGGCGAAACGCCGTGCGCCTTCGTCACGCTGAAAGACGGCGAAGCGGCGAGCGAGGAGGAGATTATCGACTTCTGCCGCGATAACATGGCGCACTTCAAGGCGCCCAAGAGGGTCGTGTTCGGCGCTCTGCCCAAGACCTCGACCGGCAAGGTGCAGAAGTACGTGCTGCGCGATCTGGCCAGCGCGATGAACCAGCAGGACTAGAGCCGATGCCTGAAAAACAAGCGCTTCTTTCCGCCGTCGGCGGCCTGGCCGGCGCGCAGGTCATGTGCATCGGCGACCTGATGCTGGACCGCTTCGTCTATGGCGAGGTCGACCGCGTCTCGCCGGAAGCGCCGATCCCGGTGTTCCTGGTCGGCAACGACGAGAGCATGCTGGGCGGCGCCGGCAATGTGGTGCGCAACCTGGTGGCGCTGGGGCTTGAGGCGTGCCTGGTCGCCGTCGTCGGCGACGATCCGACCGGCCACGATCTCGTCGAGATGGTCGGCGAGGAACCCGCGATCGAGCCTTATCTGCTGGTCGAGCGCGCGCGCCGTTCGACGACCAAGGTGCGCTATGTCGCCGGCGGCCAACAGATGCTGCGCGCCGACCGCGAGACCGACCGGCCGATCGAGGCGACGACGCGCGCGCGCATCATCGATGTCGTCGCCACGGGACTGGACGGTGTCGGCGCGCTGATCCTGTCGGACTATGCCAAGGGCGTGCTGGCGGGCGATCTGCTGGAGACCGTCATTGGACACGCGCGTGACGCCGGCGTGCCCGTCGTCGTCGACCCGAAGGGCGGCGACTTTTCCATCTACCGCGGCGCGACCGTCCTGACGCCCAACCGCAAGGAGCTGACCCAGGCGACCCGCATGCTGGCCGAGACCGACGACGAGATCGTCGCCGCCGCCCGGCGCGCGATCGAGGACTGCGGCGTCGACGCGATCCTGGCGACCCGCGGCGCCGACGGCCTGTCGCTGGTCACCGCCGACGGCACGGTCGTCCACATGCCGGCCGAAGCGCGCGAGGTCTACGACGTCTCAGGCGCCGGCGACACGGTGGTCGCGACCATCGCCGCGGCGCTGGCGCGCCAGATGGACCTGACGTCCGCGGCCAGGCTGGCGAACATTGCCGGCGGCATCGTCGTCGGCAAGATCGGCACCGCCGTCGTCCACCGCGAGGACCTGGAGCGGGTCTTGCGCGCGGAGTCCCTGCACGCCAACGAAGACAAGATCATCTCCGCCGACGCCGCCGCCGATCAGGTGAAGCGCTGGCGCGCCCAGGGCCAGAAGATCGGTTTCACCAACGGCTGCTTCGACCTGCTGCACCCCGGCCATGTCTCGCTGATGCGCCAGGCCCGGGCGCGCTGCGACCGGCTGATCGTGGGGCTGAACAGCGACACCTCGGTCGCGCGCCTCAAAGGGGCCGACCGGCCGGTGCAGGACGAGTCCGCCCGCGCCCAGGTCATTGCGTCGCTCGGCGATGTCGACGCGGTGGTGATCTTCGATGAGGACACGCCGCTGGCGCTTCTGGAAAAGCTGCGGCCGGACGTGTTGATCAAGGGGGCCGACTATACGGAGGACCAGGTCGTCGGCGCCGCCGAGGTCAGGTCATGGGGCGGCGACGTCTATCTGGCCGAAATCGTGGACGGCCAGAGCACGTCGACGACGATTTCCCGGCTGACCGCTTGATCACATGATGCGTACGAGGTTTGCCTGACGGCACGCCTTCCGGTGCCGGGCTACGCTTCCGGGGTCGGGCCGCCATGGTTTCGGCCCGACCGGCAACAAAAAACCCGGAGCGCTGATGCGATCCGGGTGTGCGAGAGGCTAGGAGAAGCCCTCCCTCTTGGCGAGTTCTTCCTTGACCTTCAACTTCTCCCTCTTCAACTCGGTCAGGTGTACCTGATCGGGGAGAGGACGGCTGATTTCTTCGTCAATCTGACGCTCGAGATCAGCGTGCACGGTCTCCAATTCCGCCATATCAACCATTTGGCCCATCGGCACCTCCAGATTAAGGTTGCTCACACATGGACCACGTGGTGCGCATCACGGCCTTGTTCAAGCTGGAACCAAGCCGGATGCGCGCCGTCATGGTCCTAACGAAATAGTATAGCCGGGGACAACGACCATGGCGACTCCACAAAGGCTGATTGTTGGAATCAGCGGCGCTTCGGGCGTTGTCTACGGCATCCGTTTGCTCGAGGCGTTGCGCGATCTGACGATCGAAAGCCATCTCGTCATGTCGAAAACCGCGGAATTGACGGCTTCCTACGAGTCGTCTCTTTCCGGAGCGAAGATCCGGGCGCTGGCCGATCATGTCCACAAGGACGGCGATCTCGGCGCGCTGCCCTCCAGCGGCTCCTTCAAGACGCTAGGTATGGTGGTGGCGCCGTGCTCCATACGCAGCATGTCGGAGATCGCGACGGGCACCACAACCACGCTTCTGACCCGCGCCGCCGACGTGACCTTGAAGGAAAAACGCCGTCTTGTCCTGATGGTGCGCGAGACCCCGCTGCATGCCGGGCACCTGCGCAACATGCTGGCGCTGGCCGAGATGGGCGCCGTCATCGCCCCGCCCGTGCCGGCCTTCTACACCAAGCCCCGGACGATCGACGACCTGGTCGACCATGCTGTCGGGCGGGTCTTGGACCTGTTCGACATCGACAACGATCTCGCCAAACGCTGGGACAAGATCCACCCCAAGGACGGCTAGCCGCCCACATCACCATCGCGTCCCGGGCTTGACCCGGGACTTATGAACACGGGCCCTTCCGATATGGCGCCGGGTGCGCCTCTCACGTCTGGTCCCGTGTTCTTGGACCCCGGCTCGGGGGCCGGGGTGCGGTGGTGGTTTTGTGCGTGCCCGTCGACGACGTCATCGCCCGCCGTCTATCACCGAAAACACCGCCGCGTCCCGGGCTTGACCCGGGACCCATGAACACGGGCCCTTCCGATATGGCGCCGGGTGCGTCCCTCACGTCTGGTCCCGTGTTCATGGACCCCGGCTCAAGGCCGGGGTGCGCCGTTGTTTTTGGTGCGTGCTGATGGACGGCTTTGGCGTCTGCCGTCCACTGCGAACATCACCATCGCGTCCCGAGCTTGACCCGGGACCCATGAACATGGGCCCTTCCGATGCGGCGTCGGGTGCGCCCCTCACGTCTGGTCACGTGTTCATGGACCCCGGCTCGGGGGCCGGGGTGCGGTTTGGTGTGGGTGGCGTCGCCGTGGCGGGAAGACGGGAGGTTAGCCGCCGAGCGCATTGTCCAGCGCGGCTTGGGCGGCTTCGGCGCCGGCGTCGGGGCAGCCGGCGTTGAGCAGGGCGAGCAGGGCCGCGCGGTCATCGGCGGCGAGCGGGGCGGGGTTGAGGCCGGCGACGGCGGCGAGACCGGCGGCGGCGGTGGCGAGGTCGCCGGATTCCTTCACCTCGTGAGCGGCCGGCGCCGTGGTCGCGGCGATCAGCATGATCTGTTCGATCTGCTCGGCTTCCAGTTCGAGGCCCAGGAGTTTCTTGCGCAATTCCTCGACCTCCTCGGCCGGCGCGTTCTGGATGCCGCCCTTGAGGTCGCGGCGCAGGTGGCGGATCGGCTCGATGGCGGTGGCGCGTACCGGCGCCATGGTCCCGGTCAAGGCGGCGGCGCCGGCGGCATCGAGCGCCGGGCGGCCGGTGGCGGCGAGCCAGAGGACATAGATCAGCAGATTGACGTCGCTGCCGCGCGCGTCCTGCAGATGGATGGCCGCGCCCTGAAACCCTTCGCGCGGGTAGACCTTGAGTGAGAAATCCCAGAGTTCCGACATCGCATGCCCCTTCGCTGACCGCCTGGCAACGCAGGCCGGGCACCGACCGTGGTCAGCGCAAGCTGCGTTCTTCGTGCTTGTGCGTGTACATGGCCTTGTCCGCCATGGCCAGCGCCGAGGCCGCGTCATCGCGCGATGTCAGGGTGTGAACACCAAATGAGATGGAAACATTGATTGGGCCGCCGCCGACGATCAGCGGTTTGCCCTGTGCCATGACCGGCTGCTCGGCGATCACCTGGGCGATCTCGGAGACCTTCTTGACCGCCTGATCGGTGTCGGCATGGGGCAGAATCAAGCCAAATTCGTCGCCGCCGAGACGCCCGACCAGATCCGAGCGGCGCAAGTTCTCGACCAGCATGTTGGCAACATGGAGCAGCGCCAGGTCGCCGGTTACATGGCCGTACTGGTCGTTGATTTCCTTCATGCGGTTAAGATCGACATAGACCACGCTGGACGGGATCTTGTGCCGGTAGGCATAGGCGATGGTGCGGTCCAGCTCGCGCATGAAGGCACGGCGGTTGGCAACCGGCGTCAGCGCGTCCTGATCGGTCAGGCGCTCCAGATACTCGATGCGGGAACGGGTGTTGAACAGCTCCCGGCGCAGGCGTTCGACGTCCTCAAGCAGGCGGATGATCGTCGCCCGGACATGGGGGGTCATCTGTTCTTTCGGGATGCCGATCGCCTTGACCAGGTCGTCCGTCGCGTCCCCCGATGCGACAGCATCCCCGCCCTGTTTCGCCACGTTTGTCTCAGTGCGGGACACAGGTATCCCGTCGTTTTTGTCGCTCATGACATCCTTTCCCCCCTCTTGATCCATTGCTGGACCTTATCCAAGGCCCCGGATGCGTGGGCTCTGGCAAATGGTTGTTCACACGCTCGCAGTCTAATGTCACGGTCCGATCGTGGCTTCGGCCGCAACGTTGTTCACCTCAGTAATGCAGCAAACGTGCCAGCATGGTGAACCCCCTCCGAAATTCCTGGCGGGGGCGATACAGAGCTTGAGGTTACCCCCCTAAAACACCAGAATGGCCGCCTTTTTTACGAACCGGGAAACGAGCGCCATGGCGAGCGAGGCTCCTCGCGTCGGAATCATCATGGGCAGCCAGTCGGACTGGGAGACCATGCGCCACGCGGCCGAAACGCTGGAAGAGCTGGGTGTCGCCTGCGAATGCAAGATCGTGTCGGCCCACCGCACGCCCGACCGCATGTTCACCTATGCACAGGCCGCGAAGGGGCGCGGGCTTCAGGTCATCATCGCCGGCGCCGGCGGCGCGGCACATTTGCCCGGCATGACGGCGGCCAAGACGCCCTTGCCGGTGCTGGGCGTGCCGGTTGAAAGCAAGGCGTTGAGCGGCATGGACAGCCTGCTCTCCATCGCCCAGATGCCCGGCGGCATCCCGGTCGGCACGCTCGCCATCGGCCGCGCCGGCGCCATCAACGCGGCGCTGCTGGCCGCTGCCATCGTCGCCCTGCAGGACGACGAGGTCGCCGCCGCGCTGGAGGCCTGGCGGGCCAATCAAACCGCGAACGTGGCCGATGCGCCGGTCGACCAGGCCTGAGCGGCGCGGGCGTGGCTGACGACGGACGGGTGATCCCACCCGGCGGCACGATCGGTATTGTCGGCGGCGGCCAGCTGGGCCGCATGGCCGCCCTTGCCGCCGCCCCGCTGGGCTACCGCTGCCACATCTTTTGTCCCGACGCCGACAGCCCGGCCGAACAGGTCGCCGACAAGGCGACGGTCGCGCCCTATGACGATGCCGAGGCGCTGGACCGGTTCGCGGCCGAGGTCGACGTCATCACCTATGAGTTCGAGAACCTGCCGACCGAGGCCTTCGCGCGCATGGGCCGGAAGGCACCGGTGCGCCCGCACTGGCGCTGCCTGGAAACGACCCAGCATCGTGTCACCGAGAAGGATTTCATCAACGCCCAAGGCATCGGCACCGCCCCCTACCGGCTGGTGCGCGGGCCCGACGAGCTCGCCGCGGCGCTCGAAGCGATCGGCACCCCGGCGGTTCTGAAGACGACCCGCCTGGGCTATGACGGCAAGGGCCAGGTCGGGATCGAACCAGGCGACGACCCGGCCGAAGCCTGGGCGGCCATGAACGGCGACGAAGGCGTTCTGGAAGGCTTTGTCGATTTCCGATGCGAGGTCTCGGCGATCATCGCGCGCGGGCTGGACGGCAAGACCGCCGCCTTCGACGTGGTCGAGAACCGCCACGCCAACCACATCCTGGCGACAACGACGGCGCCCGCCTCCATCTCAGGCGACCTGGCGCGCGACGCCCAGGCGATGGCGGCGACGCTTGCCGACGCGCTTGACCTGGTCGGCCTGCTGGCGGTCGAGATGTTCGTCACGACCGACGATCGTCTCCTGGTCAACGAGCTGGCGGCCAGGCCGCACAATTCCGGCCACTGGTCGATCGACGCCTGCCACGCCAGCCAGTTCGAACAGTTCGTGCGCGCCGTCTGCGGCCTGCCCCTGGGCGATCCGGCCCGCCACAGCGATGCCGTCATGACCAACCTGTTGGGCGACGACGTCGATCAGTGGCAGACAATGGTCGCCGACCCCAACGCGCACCTGCACCTCTACGGCAAGGCCGAGGCGCGGCCGGGCCGCAAGATGGGCCACGTGACGCGGGTCAACCCGATCGCCGAGTGACGGACGGCCGCCTAGAGCGGATCGTGATTAATCTGAGCCGTTAAACGGCTCTGGTTAATCGCGTGAATCCGCTCTAGATCAAATAGGTAGAGCAGATTCACACACTTTATCTGGATCGCAAGCGATTCAGATAAAGTGCGACCTGCTCTACGTCTCCACGTAGTCCACTATCTCAAGTTCCTGCAGGAGGCACGCCCACTGCGCGCCGTGCATGTCGCGATCGTGGCGAGAGCCCTGGATCGTCGGGCGCGGCATCGAGAACTTCAGAACATGGAGATCGGCGACCTCGAAGCGCTTGACGTTCCGGGCCTCTACGGCAAGCAGTTTCGCGACAACGTCGGTCGGGACGTTAGCGACGATGTGGTCATAGCGCGAGGCCGTTCCGCAGAAGATATCGATCGTCAGCCAGAAAGGGCCGGCGTTTTTGGAGCGGACCTTTTCGGCGATGGCGGCGAGAGCGGTCATCTCAGAGCGTCCTTTCTTCAAGCCGAAAGGCGTCCATGGGATCGTCAAGCGCCATGACGTGGTAGAGGCAGAACTCGTAATGCTGTCCGCGCAGCGATTCGGCCGGCGAGAAGGGAAAAGCGAAAGTCGGCATGGGTTCATCCTCGATCAGCGGATGGTGCAGCAGATAGGGGTTCAGGAGCTTGGCGATCTCCTTGACCTGCTCCGCCGTCGGCGCGAGCGCGATCGCCATGACACCGATCTCATCCGACTGACTCTCTTTAGTTTCCAAGGCGCCCAGCACCGCGTCGATACCGATCAAACGCAAGTCGATATCAAAGTCGTCTGGAGACAGACCCAGGGTCTCGACGACCTGCTTGGTGCACTCGGCCTTGATGTCGTCTGCCCAGCCGCGCGCGTGTTCGACATAGCGGGTTTCGCGCAAGAGCGCGATGCTGACCGCCTGGAACCCCACCGGCCGCGAGCCTTCCAGCTTGACCGTGTAGGGATCCGGCCGCCACGCGGCGCCTTCGACGCGCACCGACGTCTCGTCGATCTGGCGATAGGTGGCGTTCTTGACGTGCAGGCTGCCGCCGGGTTCGTGGAGAACGAAGGGGTCGGCGTTCTCATAGAGCATATGGGCGGAGACGCTGTAGGGCGTCGCGCGGACGCCATCGGCGAGCGGTGAGATGGTGAAGCCGCTGCTGTCGAAGTCGATCTGCACGACCCCGGAACTGGGCTGGCTCGTGGCGATGGCGCCGCACTCGCCGACCTTGGCGCCGTGCCACACCGCACCCGGGTGATCACCGCGCAGAAGCGGCAGCGCGGCAATGTTGGCGGTATCGGTCGCGCGCCCGGCGATCACGATATCCGCCCCGGTCTGGAGCGCGGCCTGAATCTGTTCGGCCCCGGCCAGCGCGACGATGTTGGTGCAGTCGTCGATGATGCCGGCATCGATGTCCGGGGCGGCCGCGAGGGGTTGAATGCGCCCATCCGCGAGCGCCTGTTTGATGTCGTTGTTTGACTGGCCTGAATAGAGCAGCGCCACCTTTGCCGGCAGCCCCTCTTCGGCGGCGATTTCCCGGGTTATCTCAAACAGCCAGTCGACCGAAGCATCGCTGCCGCAGGTCCCGGCCGTGCCGATGATCAGGGGGCAGCCCGCGCTCTCGCGCGCCAACATAAGCTGATGCCATTCCGCCTTGATCGATGCCCGCGAGTACTTCGAAACGCCCGCGCCCAGGTAGTAGGGGCCGCTGTCCGTCGAGCCGCCATCGATGGCGATGACATCGGGGTCGTTCGCTATGCCCGTCATGAGCGCGTCTTGGCTGAAGCTCAGGCCAAGCGCACCGGACGGTATCAATACCCTTGTCATGTCTCATCCTTTCCTCAGTTGGTGGCCCTGTGCGCGACAGGGGCCGGGCGCGCAGGCCGCTTCCCACCCATCCTGCTGGCATTCCCAGGACTCTGTCATCAGCAACTATAAGTGTTACGTGGTCAGGATTACCCGCGTGACGACCGGTCGTATCCCGGTTTTGTCCCCGACGTCCGGTTGACGGTGCGGTGGGCCGCAACAGATCTGTCACGATGCGGTGGTATGGCCCTGGGGATCTGGGGGGAGAAAACCATGGCCACCTTTCGCGCGCGGATGATGGACGGAGTGACCGGCGGCGAGCGGATCCACGACTTCGACGCCGAGGACGAGCTCATGCGCAGCACGCCGGTCAGGGTCATCCGCAAGTTCATGGAGTACCTGGGCGAGGACCTGATCCCCGGCAGCTACGACGACTACGAGTTGAACGCGGCGTTCAAGAACGACGAGGCCCATGTGGTGACCGGTCTGGGCTCGTTGATGCTCAAGTCCGGCGCCACCATACCGTTCCTGATCATGATTTCGCCCAAGGCGCTGGAAGCCGCCTAGAGCAGATCCGGGCGGGGTCTGCTATCGGCCATCGCGTGAACGGTCTCGTCGGAGACCGTCCGCTTTCCTCGTGCACTCTGGTTGGGCTGCCTGAGTCGGGCCGGACACCAGACCTGTCGCCCAGAGGGCACATAGGACAGTTGACTTAGCCGATGGCTGGCCGGACCCTTACACATGAGCGGCCCCGGCGACGCTTGCGTTCTGGTGTCGACAACAACGTTTCTGAGGCAACCCGAACAATCGGAGGACGCAGCCATCCGCGTCATGGTGTGGGACGTTCTGCACGTCACCTTCGATCTCTCCGCCGCGACACTGCCGAATGTCGTGGTCCACAACGCGTGCTCCGACGCGGCCGCCCAGGGCGACGCGACGGCTTTCTTGAACTTCGTCGGTCCGTCCGCGCACTACCGAGTCGGCGGCGGAGACCATGCGCCGTTGAAGTACGAGGAACCTGGGCCGTCGGACTTCGTTGCCCTCGACTTCCAGGACGCCGAGGAGGCCGCACGCGCCCACGACCTCTTCCTGGATCTGGCGGCCGCATGCCGGCCACAACCGTGAGCGGCGAAGGCGTCCTTGTCACCGGCGTCTACGGCACCGGCAAGACGTCGGTCGTCGAGGAAATGGCGGGCATAATGGAAGCGGCTGGCCTGGCCTATGGCGCGATCGATCTCGACTGGCTCAGGTGGTTCGATGCCGATATCGACGAGGCGCGGTCTCAGAAGATCTTTCTGGCCAACGTCACGTCCGTCACCACGGCCTATCTGGATGCCGGCGTCGAGCGGTTCGCGCTAGCAGGCGCGATCGCCGATCAGACGGCTCTGGCAGCGCTTCGCGATGCCCTGCCCTTCCCCGTGCGTGTGGTGCGCCTGACGCTGGCTTTGGAAGAGATCGCCGGACGGCTCGGCAGTGCGGTCACGGCCGAACGCGCCGATGATTTGCGCGTCGCCGCCGAGTGGCTCGCCAAGGGCATCGGCCGCGACATCGAGGACATTGCCGTCACCAACGATCGGCCGGTCCGTGAAACGGCCTTGGAGATCCTGGGCTGGCTGGACTGGATACCCTCGCCCTGACGCACGCCGGACCGACCGGCAGGCTTACGAAATCGGCACGCCCTCGATCGTCACGCGGTGCATGACGCGGCGTTCGCCGGGATAATCGTTGATCGCCTTGTGCCAGGTCGCTCGGTTGTCCCAGATGCCGAGCGTGCCCGGCGTCCAGCGCACGCGGCAAGTGAACTCCGGCTGGGCGCAGTGCTCATAGAGCTGGTTCAGGAGCGGCGCCGATTCCGCGGCGGTCCAACCGTCAATATGGGTGGTGAACGTGCGGTTGACGTAAATGCCGCGCCGGCCCGACATGGGATGGGTGATGACGACGGGATGCAGCGCGTCCTGGGTGGCGTCGCCGGCGTTCTTATACTTGCCGGGCTCTTCGCCCTCCTGCTGACGGCCGCGCTCGCTGTCGACACCGAAGACGTGGCGCGAGGAATGCCACGCCTGCAAGCCGTCGAGCATCTCGCGGAACCCGTCCGACAACGCCATGTAGGCGGCGTGCATGGAGGCGAACGCCGTATCGCCGCCGGCATCCGGCGTCTGGACCGCATAGAGCAGCGAGCCCATGGCCGGGATCTGGTCATAGGAATGATCGGTATGCCACTCCTCGCCTGTCGCCCGGGTCTCATGCGGCTCCTTGATCACGGTCGCGATCTCCGGATGGCCGGCGAGCGGCTGGAAGAAGCGGTTGACGTTGACATCACCCCAGCGCCGCGCGAACGCCAGATGGTCGTCCGGCGACAGGGCGACGTCGCGGATCGCGATCACCGAATAGTCGACGAACGCCTGGCGAATGGCCTCGAAGTGATCATCGCGCGAAAGGTCGGCATCGAAGATCTCGGCACCGAAGGTCGGCGTCATCGGACGGATTTGGGGGCACATGGCGGATCTTCCATACGGCCGTTGGTTGGCCGGCAGCATAGACCAAGCCGCGCCCTACGCTCCAGCGCCGCGCGACCCGACCAGGCGGAACAGAACGGTCGGCCGGTTCCTGCCGCGCAAGGTGGTCGGGCCGAGCGGTTCGGTGACGAACTCCCCGGTCGTCGCGGCAAGCGTCTCTTCGGTGACCAGGATCGTGACGTCGCCCTGCATGTGCTGGCGCCCGGCTGCCTCGACCCGGCTGGCGACGTTCACGGTGTCGCCGATGGCGGTGTAGTTGATGCGGCTTTCCGCCCCGATATCGCCAACGATCGCGTCGCCCGTGTGGATGCCGATGCGCACCTGGATCGGCGGCTCGCCGCGTTCACGGCGTGTCCGGTTGTGATCGGACAGCACGCGTTCGATCGCCAGGGCGGCCCGGCACGCCCGGTCAGCATGGTCGTGCTGCTTCTCGGGCGCACTCCAGAATGCGAGCAGGCCATCGCCGATGTACTTGTCGATGGTGCCGCCCTCCCCGTCGATACAGGCGCCGATGCGCGCGAAGTGATCGTTCAAGAGCGCCGCCGTTGCCTGGGGCGTCATGGCCTCGGCCATCTGCGAAAAGCCGACGATGTCGATGAAGAGGATGGTCAGTTGCCGCTGGTCGGTGTCGATTTTCTCGCGTCCCTCGCGCACGATCATTTCGACAAGGCGTTTGGGCACGTAACGTTCGAAGACGCGCAGGCCGGCGAACATGGCATCGAACGCCCGGGCGGCGCGATCCAGCTCGACGATGCGGCTGCCGGTGAGCGGCCGGTAGGCGCCAAGATCCATGCGCTGAATGGCGATCGCGTTGTCGGTCAGGTGGCGGAACGGACGCGCCATGCGCCGCCCGAGAAGACCGCCGAGACCGATGAACAGAAACAGCATGCCGACGGCGATGCCGAGCACCCACCAGAACTGCCGCACCTCGGTCCCTTCCATCGACGAGTCGTAGTGAAAGCCGATCAACCAGGGTGTGTTGCCATAGGCGGATGTCTCGACATAGACGAAGACCTGCCACTCGCCGTCCTCGTAAAAATAGTGGCCCTGCCCCAGCGTCATACTGTCTTGCGAAATCACCGGCGTGATGTCCGGCCGCCAAATCTGGCGGAAGCGGTTGTCGCCGATGCCGTCGATGGTCGCCATGGGCTGTTCGAGAGACGGCGCGAACGTGCCTTCCGTCAGTTTGGGGTGCGCGATGATGTCCTCGCGTCCGTGCAGCACGAAGACGGTCTGGCCCAGGCTGGCGGAGAGTTCCTTCGCATAGCCTGAGAGCGCGAAGAGATCGACGCCGGCGAACAGAATGCCGAGAAAGCGCTCGCCCTGCCAGACGGCCTCGCGGCGCACGATGATGGTGCGCCCGACATTGGGGCTGAACAGCGGCTCGCTCCAGCCCATGGGATCGCCATCCGCCCCACGCGCCTCGGCCTCGCGCATCGCCGCGACGACTTCCGTGCGTTCCGCGAGATCGTTGACAAAGGTGGCGCCATCGGGCCGCTCAACCCTGACCGAGCTGGCATCGGGCCGCATGAAGGCGATCGCCGTCACCTGTTTGGTCGCCGCCAAGGCGGCCTCCAAGGCGAAGGCCAGTTGTGCGTCATCACCGGCCGGTACGTCGCCCTCCACAATGAGGTCGCGCATGTAGGCCAGCTGGCCGTCGACGATCGAGAGGTGATCGTCGACGCGGGCCATGATCGCGCCCAGCGCAAGATCGGATTCGTCGGCCAGCCCCTCGACCAGATCCAGGCGCGCGCTCACCGTCGTCAGGGCGAGGACCGTGCCGACCGAGATCAGCACGATGAGGCCCAGAACGATCGAGAACAGCGACGCGATCGGCAAGCGCCAACGCCCGGGTGCGGAATCCGTGGTGGGTGAGGTCAACCGCGCGGCGTGCCGTCGGCGGGTGTCAGACCCGCCGGCTTCTGAGCCGGGTGAAGAAACCTTCGACCAGGCGGTCCGGATTGGGCAAGACCTTCTCCAGACGGAAGCGGGCCTTCTGGAGCGTCATGACGTTGCCGATGCGCCGGTCGAGGAAAGCCCAGGTGTCGGCGAAACCTTCCGACTTGTCGTTGATCCAATAGAGCAGCGTCGAGGAGTAGACGCCGGCCAGCAGCATGCGCTTGGTATAGAAATTGATGTCGGTCGCGTCGTCGCCGGCGGCGCGCCACATCAGATCGACCGTGCGGTAGAGGCCGCGGATCGTGCCCGGTCCGTTTTGCGGCATGACCTGGAGCGAGAGGGCACGGCGCACGGCCTCGCGATGGGGCGCGTGCAGTTCCAGGCGTACGCGCACGGCGGTCGCGATGCGCTCGCGGATCCGCATGGCCGGAAGATCGCGCCGCTCCAGTTCTTCGACCATGCGCCGGTCGGCCTCCGCGACGAACAGATCGACCATCTCGTCGGCGCCGCCGGGGAACAACCGGCGGATTTCGGCGAGGTCGAAGCCCAGATCGTCGCCGCCGGCGCGCATCGCCGTCATGGTCCAGCCGTCAAAGGCGACATGGGGCAAGGTTGCCGCCAACAGGTCGCGGCGCAACGTCTCGCGCGAGGTCTTGGCTTTGGTTGTGGTCATCGCCTCGTCTCCTTGGGCCGATTCGACGATTGTTCGCTCGCGCCGGCCCGGTGGTTCACTCTTGCGCGGCGTCGTCAGCCGCGCCTTCGGCCTCGCGCGGCGCATACCAGCGCCATTCGCTCTCGAAGATCAACAGTTTGAGGTCATCCATGCGCTGGGGATAGAGAATACCGTCCAGATGATCGAACTCGTGCTGCACGACCACCGCGTGCATGCCGGTCACCGTGCGGTCGATGGTCTCGCCTTCCGGCGTCACGCCGGTGTAACGCACCTTGGGCGCGCGCGGCACGAGCCCGCGCATTTCCGGCACCGAAAGGCAGCCCTCCCAGCCGGCGACCCGCTCGTCGGTCAAGAGCTCCCAGACCGGATTGACGATGGCCGTGACCCCTTCGTAGTCGGGGTCTTCCGGCGTGATGAAGACGGCGACGCGCAGGGGGACATGGACCTGGGGCGCGGCCAGGCCGCGGCCGCCGGCATCGTGCATGGTCTCGATCATGTCGTCGACCAGGCGGCGCACGCCGGGCAGCGTCGGGTCGGGCACCTCCTCGGCGCGGCGGCCCAAGACCGGATGCCCCATGCGGGCAATTTTGAGAATAGGCACGCGTTGCTCCTAATTGTGCACGAGGTCGGAACCAGCATACCGGAAACCGAACCCGTCGCCGCGCCCGGTGATGTGGCCGATCGACGGCAGCGGAAAATGCTGGGTCATGACAAGCACGTCGCGTTCGCAGTACGTGTCGAGAAAGCTGCGGCGCGTAACGCCGCCCATCGCGGGATCGTAGTCGAAGGACGGCGACCATTCGGGATGCGGCAACTGCATGGGGCAGTGGATGAGATCGCCGGTCATCACGCCATCGGCCCCGTTCGAGCGTAAACGGAAGGCGACATGGCCGGCGGTATGGCCCGGCGTCGGCTCGAGCCAGATGTTGTCGTCCAATTGATGGTCCATCTCGACGATCACCGCCTGGCCCGCCTCGATGACGGGCAGCACGCTTTCCTCATAAACCTTGTCCTCGCCCCCCGCTTCGGCCGCCGCGGCGTCCAGCTCGGCGCGCGCGAAGACATACTTGGCGTTCGGGAAGGTCGGCACCCAGCGGCCGTCGAGCAGCTTGGTGTTCCAGCCGACATGGTCGTAGTGCATGTGGCTGCACATGACGAAATCGACCTCTTCCGCCTGGACGCCCGCCGCCGCCAGCTTGAGCAGCAGCGGCGATCCCTCGCACATGTGGGCATCGGGCGTGCTGGGGATCGTCTTGTGGTTGCCGATGCAGGTATCGAGCAGGATGGTGTGATGGCCGGTCCTGACCAGATAGGTCTGGACCGGCATGATCAGCTCGCCCGATCTGGGGCAGATGGCGGCCGGTTCAAGCCAGGCGCGATAGGGCGCGAGCGCTTCGGGCACCGCGTCGGGAAAGTCGCGGTGCGGCAAGCCTGCCAGGTCGATCCGCTCGACAACTGCCTGGACCTCAATATCGCCGATGGCGAACGTGGTCATGGTTTAACGGCTAGCAACCCTTCTCTGACGAGCCGGCGGACCAGGACGAGCCGGCCCTTGTCATCAAGTCCGCCTGGTATGTCCGCTACCTTATAGCTCGGGGTCGATGCCGCAAAGCGCAAGGATTCCTCGGCAAAAGCCGGGAACGCCACCTCCGCGCCGTGATAGAGCAGAACGATCTGGCCGTCACGCCGCTCGATTTCGTAGAGCGCGGTCGCCCTGGGCGCGACCAGGGTCTCCTGGCCGATGGCGTCGAGCGCCGCGAGCTGGGTCAACTGGCCCTCCAGCATCGGCCGGCGGCTCTGCACGAAGTGGTTCTCGATCTTGTCCCAGGCGTTCGCCAGCGCGCCTGACCGGCGCAGCCGCTCGATGACGTCGTCGAACAGCGCTTCCTTGCCGCCGCCGTCGGCGAACGGCAGGGCGTGGCGCAGCGTGGCGTCGCCGCGCACCAGATCGTCGACGGCCTGGGTCAACAGGTCCTTCCAGGTATAGGACAGGAGACCCAGCGTCACGTGCAGGGACGTCTCCTCCGTCGCCTCGGCCTCGTGCACCACGCCGCGCGGGATATAGAGGGTATCGCCGGTCTTGAGCTCGAAGGAGCGGACCGGCTCCATCTCGGCATAGTCCGGCGGGTTGGGCTTCTCGTCCTTCAGCGGCAGCTCGCGCGCCTTGTCGTAGAGGCGCCATGTCTTGCTGCCCGATGCCTGCAAAACGATCACGTCATGGGTGTCGTAGTGGCGTTTGAGGCCTTGCGCGCGCTCGCTCTGCCGGCCGTGGCTGCCGCCCGGCGTCAGATAGACATTGGCCTGGGCGGGCTGGCGCAGTTCCTGCTCGACGGCGCGGCACAGGTGGCGCAGCGGCGGCCACTTGCCGTCGAGCCGCTCGAACACGACGCTGGACCCGGCATTGAACAGCGCGAAGACCTTCGCCACGTCGACCTCGCGGCCGGACATGAAATCGCCGTCCTTGACCGCCTCTTCGCTGTCGACGACACGCATGTCGTCGCGCCGGAAAGTCAGATCCGACAACAGGCGGTCGATATGGTCGAGGCTCAGGACATCGGCGAAGTACGAGGGATCGCCGCGCTGCACCACCAAGGGCTCGCGCTCCCAGTAGTCGTCGACGAAGGCCGCCTTGTCGACAGGCGCGACAAGGCGCTCAAGGGCGCCGTTCCCCGGTTCGTTCCGCATATCAGGCCATCCGCGATGCGGCGGCGGCCGAAGCCGCCGCCCACACGGGCTCAGGCTCCGTCGCCGTCGCTCTCTTCTTCGCTGCTGTCGTCGCTGGCCGTGTCGCTGCTGGTGTCGCCGCTGCTGTCACCAGTGGCGTCACTGCTGGAATCGCCGCTGGCGTCGCTTTCTTCGGAATCGTCGGCGAAAGCCTGGCTGGACACCAAGGTGCCGGCGCCAAGGACCAGAGCCGCAAGGCCGATCGCCTTACGCCGCGTGACGATCTCCTCGTCATCGAGCGTCAGGGGTGTCGCGTCGTCGGAATCTCTCATCAAACCCTCCCGGTATTGAGAATGCGAATGACTATCATCCGCTATAGGGACTATAGCCACAGCCGGACCGGCCGGGCAACCGGGAACGGCGCGGAAAACGACGATTCGCGGCGCTTCACAAGGCGATGGCGCTGTGTTAGAAGCCGCGTCCCGAATTAATCAGACGACTCGGCCCCCGAGGGGCCGCAGACGAAGCCGACGTTAAGGAGACGACCGATCGTTCAAGTAAGTGTCCGCGACAACAATGTCGACCAGGCCCTGCGCGCGCTGAAGAAGAAGATGCAGCGCGAGGGTGTCTACCGTGAAATGAAGCTGCGCCGCCACTTCGAGAAACCCTCGGAGAAGCGCAAGCGCGAGCAGGCCGAAGCCGTGCGCCGCCAGCGCAAGCTGGCCAGAAAACGCGCCCAGCGCGAAGGCGCCGATTAAGGCACGGGTTAGGTCGTAGCCGACCACAAGGGCGGTGCGCTTCGGCGCAGCCGCCCTTTTTGCTGCCCTGAACCCAACCAACCCGCCGATATCGCGTCCCGGCCTTGAGCCGGGACCCAAGAACACAGCGTGTTGCACCTGGAGCGCCAGCGTTCCCGATGACCTCGATCGGTGTTCATGGACCCCGGCTCAAGGCCGGGGTGCGATAGTGTTGTGTGCTGGCGAGATATGCCAGCACGTCTACCAAACCGCACCCACCCCCAAGCCGGGGTCCAGGAACACGGAACAGGAGCGCGTGGCAACGGCGGCGCTGTCAAGCACACGCTCGTGTTCATAGGTCCCGGGTCAGGCCCGGGACGCGATTCCGGTGTTTTCGACGTTTCCTATCAATCACCTCCTGCTCCGCCGCACCCCGGCCGCAGAGCCGGGGTCCATGAACACGGACCGATGCGAGTGGCAACAGCGGTGCCTTCGGGCACACGCTCGTGTTCATGGGTCCCGGCTCAAGGCCGGGACGCGATTTCGGTGTTTTCGATACTTCCCATCAATCGCCCCCTGCTCCGCCGCACCCCGGCCGCAGAGCCGGGGTCCAGGAACACGGGCCGATGCGCGTGGCAACGACGGTGGCTTCAGGCACACGCTCGTGTTCATGGGTCCCGGGTCAGGCCCGGGACGCTGGCGCTTATCAGGCCAGCGACTTGACGATGTCCTCGACCATCTTCTTGGCGTCGGCGAACAGCATCATGGTGTTGTCGCGGTAGAAGAGCGGGTTGTCGATGCCGGCATAACCGGGCGAGAGCGAGCGTTTGACGACCAGCACCGTGTTGGCCTTTTCCGCGTCCAGGATCGGCATGCCGGCGATCGGACTGGAGGGATCGGTCTTGGCGAGCGGGTTGCAGACGTCGTTGGCGCCGATGACGAAGGCGACGTCGGCGGTGGCGAACTGACTGTTGATCTCCTCCAGCTCGAACACCTCGTCATAGGGCACGCTGGCCTCGGCCAGCAGAACGTTCATGTGGCCGGGCATGCGCCCGGCGACCGGGTGGATGGCATAGGCGACCTCGACACCCGCTTCCTTCAGCATGTCGGCCATCTCACGCACCGCGTGCTGGGCCTGCGCGACGGCCATGCCGTAGCCGGGCACGATGATGACCTTGCTGGCGTTCTGCATGATGAAGGCGGCGTCGTCGGCGCTGCCCTGTTTCACCGTGCGGTCGCCGAGATCGGCGCCGGGCGCGGCACCCTCGCCGCCGAAGCCGCCCAGGATGACGTTGAAGAACGAGCGGTTCATGCCCTTGCACATGATGTAGCTGAGGATCGCGCCGGACGACCCGACCAGGGCGCCGGTGATGATCAGAAGCTCGTTTTCCAGGGTGAAGCCGATGCCCGCGGCTGCCCAGCCGGAATAGCTGTTCAGCATGGAGACGACGACCGGCATGTCGGCGCCGCCGATCGGGATGATCAAGGTGACGCCGATGATGAAGGCGAGGATCGCGATCAGCCAGAACGCCAGTTCGCCCTGGCCTTGGGCAAACCAGACGCCGAGCGCGATGATCACGATGCCGATGGCGAGGTTCAGGATGTGCTGGCCGGGAAACACCACCGGCGAGCCGGAGACCAGACCCTGCAGCTTGGCGAACGCGATGACCGAGCCGGAGAACGTGATCGCGCCGATCGCCATGCCGATCGCCATCTCGATGCTGCTGGCCAGTTTGATCGAACCGTCGGCGGCGACGATGTTGTAGGCCTCCGGCGCGTAGAATGCGGCGGCGGCGACCAGGACCGCCGCCATGCCGACCAGACTGTGGAAGGCGGCGACAAGCTGCGGCATCGCCGTCATCTGGATCCTGAGCGCGATGACGACGCCGATGGAGCCGCCGATCACCAGACCGGCGAGGATCCAGACATAGGACAGCACGTCGGGATCGAGCACCGTCGTCACGACGGCGATGACCATGCCGATGATGCCGATGATGTTGCCGCGCCTGGACGAGGTCGGCGACGACAGGCCCTTCAGCGCCAGGATGAAGCAGATCGCGGCGATCAGGTAGGCGATCGCGGAGAGGTTGGCTGACATGACCGGCCCCTAACGCTGCTTCTTCTTGAACATCTGCAGCATGCGCTGCGTCACCGTGAAGCCGCCGAAGATGTTAACGGCGGCCAGCGTCACCGCGACGAACCCCAGGATCTTGGAGAGGTTCATCTCGGCGGGACCGACGGCGATCAGCGCGCCGACGATGATGACGCTGGAGATCGCGTTGGTGACGGCCATCAGCGGCGTGTGCAGCGCCGGCGTCACGCTCCAGACCACGTAGTAGCCGACGAAGATCGCCAGCACGAAGACGGTCAGGCGGAAGACGAAGGGATCGACCGCAGCTTCCATTGTTCATTCTCCCCCTTGAGCGGCAGTCAACGACGGATGAACGAGTTCGCCGTCGCGCATGGCACACGCGCCGGCAATGACCTCGTCTTCCCAATCGATGGCGATGGCGCCCTGCTCGGTATCGACCATGGGCGACAAGAAGTTCAGCAGGTTGCGCGCATAAAGCGCCGAGGCATCGGCGGCGAGACGCGCCGCGACGTTGGCGAACCCGACGATGGTGACACCGTCGGCCTGCACGACCTGATCGTATTCGGTGAGCTCGCAGTTGCCGCCGCCTTCGACCGCCAGATCGACGATGACCGAACCGGGCCGCATATCGGCGACCATCTGGGCGGTGATCAGCTTGGGCGACGGCTTGCCCGGGATCTGCGCAGTGGTGATGCAGATGTCGTTCTTCTTCAAGGCCTCATGGATGGCCTCGGCCTGACGGCGCTTGTAATCCTCGCCCATTTCCTTGGCGTAGCCGCCGGATGTTTCGGCGTCACCGGCGCCTTCGACCTCGACGAAGCTGGCGCCCAGGCTCTCGACCTGTTCCTTGACCGCCGGGCGCACGTCGAACGCGGAGACGACACCGCCCAGGCGGCGCGCGGTGGCGATCGCCTGCAGACCGGCGACGCCGGCGCCCAGGATCAGCACCTTGGCGGGCGCCACGGTGCCGGCTGCGGTCATCATCATCGGCATGACGCGTTTGTAATAGATGCCGGCGTCCAGCACCGCCTTGTAGCCCGCCAGGTTCGCCTGGGACGACAAGGCGTCCATCGACTGGGCGCGGCTGATGCGCGGCACCAGTTCCATGGCGAAGACGGTCAGGTGCCGTTCGCCATAGCCGGCGAACTGGCCGGTCTCGACCAGCGGGTTCAGCAAACCGATCAGGATCGCGCTCGACGGAATCATCGACAGTTCGTCGACGCCGCCATCGGCAGGCGTCATCGGCCGCTGCACCTTCAAGACAACGTTGGCGCCGTTGAGCGTTTGCGCAGCATCGGCCGCGATCTGGGCGCCCGCATCGGCGAACGCCTGATCTGGCACGCCAGCGCCCTCGCCCGCGCCCGCCTCAATCGCGACCTCGAAACCCAAGCCGGCCAGTTTTTTCACCACGTCCGGCGACGCCGCCACACGTGTCTCGCCCGCGCGGCGCTCCCTCACAATCGCTACTTTCATGCTTGTTCCAGCCCACCCCCGGCTCTTGTTGCACTGCACAATGAACGATTGATCCGGATTTGTGAAGCCCCCCATCGGCATCGCTACGGCCGTCAAGAAGCCGCGAGGGCCGCCCTGGCGCCGTTGACGCGGTCCTCGCTTCTTGATATTTAACCATATGGTTAATCAACAGCAGGACGATCTGTCATCCGCGTTTCACGCGCTCGCCGACCCGACGCGACGCGCGATCCTGGCGCGGCTGGCCGCGGGCGAAGCGCCGGTCGGCGAGCTGGCGCGGCCCTTTGCCATGTCGGCGCCGGCCATAACCAAACACCTGAAGGTTCTGGAGCGCGCCGGCCTGATCCGCCGCCGCGTCGAAGGCCGCGTGCATCACTGCCGGCTGGAGGCCGGGCCGCTGTCGCAGGCCCAAGGCTGGATCGAAGAGCACCGCGCGATCTGGGAACGCCAGTTCGACCGCCTGGCCCGCTACCTCGAACGCACGGCAGACGACGATAAGACGAAACGGAACGACACGATAAGCGAGGAGGATCCGTCATCATGAACGCACCGCAGGTGAATACCGAAACACTGACCATGCGGCGACGGTTCAAGGCGCCGCGCGAGCGCGTCTTCAACGCCTTCACGGACCTCAACGCCTTGCGCGAATGGTGGGGACCGGAAGGCATGGACCTGCCGGAAGCGGCTCTCGACCTGAAGGTCGGCGGCGCTTACGATTTTCATATGCGCAACGCGGAAGGCGGCATCCATCGCGTGCACGGGACCTATGTCGAGATCGAGGCGCCGGAACGCCTGGTCTTCACCTGGCAGTGGGTGCGCGACGAGCCCACGGCGAAGATGCTGATCACGCTCACCTTCCACGACTTGGGCAACGAGACGGAGCTGGAGCTGGTCCAGGAGAAGATGCCGGACGCCGAATCGGTCGCCGCCCATCAAGGCGGCTGGACCAGCAGCTTCAACTGCCTTGATCAATACCTGGCTGGATGAAGGAGCAGGACGAGACCATGGCCGATCTCATTCTCTACGGCGGGCCGCTCAGCAACTTCGTGCGCACGGCCCGCATCGCCTGCCACGAAAAGGGCGTCGCCTATGACCTGGAGTCCGACTTCGAGCTCGGCAGTCCCGAACATCGGGCGCGTCATCCCTTCGGCCAGATCCCGGCCATGCGCCACGGTGACGTCCAGGTATTCGAGACGCTGGGCATTGCGACCTATGTCGACCGGACCTTCGATGGCCCGGCCCTGGTGCCCGCCGACGCGCTGGGCGCGGCGCGCACCATGCAGTGGGTCAGCGCCTTCAACGATTTTGTCGTGCGCCATCTGGGACGCGCCGTCATCTTCGAGCGCCTGGCCAAACCCCATTTCGGCATGGAGACCGACGAAGCGCGCATCACCGACGCCATGCCGCAGGTCGAGCGGATCATGGACGTCTATGCCGAGACGCTCGCCGCGGCACCCTATTTCGGCAGCGAGACCGCGACGCTGGCCGACTTCTTTATCATCGCGCAGATGTTCTATGCGGCGATCTGTCCGGACACCGAAGCAATGATCGCCGGCAAACCGGCCATCGTGTCGTGGATGGACCGTATGAACGAGCGCGACAGCGTCCAGGCGACGGTGCCGCCGTTCGGCTAGGGTTTGTTGAGGTACGGCGATTGTTGTCCCGACATGGAAGCGGTGCCGGCACATATCGCGCTGCGCCGTGCTGGTCGACGCCGCCTTCGAGGACGTGAGATGACGGACCCTCACCCTCCCATCGCTGACGCGACGGGCCCCTCCCTCTCCCGCAAGCGGTAGAGGGAACAACAGACCGCCGCCATATCCTCTCGCCCCCGCAGCAGTGGGAGAGAGGGATACGCAGGCTTGGGCGCGTCAGCGCCTTAGCCGGAGTAGGGTGAGGGGGCGGCAACGGTCGTCATTCGGATGAGAAATTCAGGCGGGCCTGCTATACGGGGGCTTGAGGTGGCGCATCGGAACCTGGAGCATCGGAGCCCCGTCGAATGATCAAACGCGTGCTGGTCGGCGTCTGCCAATCGCCGGCCCAGAACGACATGGCAGCCCTGGCCGTCGACATCGCCAAGCGCGCCGGGGCCGACGTTACCGGCCTTGCCGTGGTCGATGCCGACCGCATCGCACCGGTCTCACCGGCGGTGACGGGCGTCTATTCCTCGCAGATCAAACAGCGCGAGAACGAGCTGGCGGCCGCGCACGATCAGGCGAATGTGCACATGGCGCCGCTGCGCAAGGCCGCCGAGGCGGCGGGCCTGCCGTTCCATGAAATGAAGCTCGAAGGCGACAGCGCCGATGTGCTGCAGGACGCCTGGCGCTTCCAGGATCTGTTCTTGATGGCCAACCGCCCGTGGCCGCCGGGCGAACGCACGGCCATGCAGGTGACGGCGGTGCTGCGCCTGATCGCCAGCGGCGTGCGTCCAGTCATCGCCGTCCCGCCCGGCGCGGCGGAAGCGCCCAAGACCGTCATGGTCGCGTTGTCCGGTTCGCTGGAATGCGCGAAGTCGATGAAGAACCTCTTACAGATGGCCATCTGGCCCGACGCCCACTTGCATCTGGTGACCTCGGCGCCGTGCAAGACGGGCGAGCCGGCCGGGCAGCTCCTGGAGCACGCCGCCGCGTTCGCCCAGGCCTATGGCCGCCAGACATCGACCCAGATCATCGAACGCCCGGCCGACCGCACCGGCGCCCTGCTCGGCGCCGCCGACGAGGTCGGCGCCGAAGCGCTCGTCATCGGCTCAAGCTACAAACGCTTTCTGGCCGTGCAGCGCTTCGGCAGCCACGCCCAGGAACTGCTGCAGCGTTTCCCCGGTGCGGTGTTCGTATCGCACTGAGGTTCCACACACGTATCGCGCCCCGGCCTTGAGCCGGGCCTCATGAGCACGATGCCCAGCCCTTTGGGATCGGCTTGTGCAGCCGATCATGCGTCGGTGTTCATGGATCCCGGCGCAAGGCCGGGATGCGGGGGTGTTTTGAGTGTCTAGTCGGCGCGGACCAATTTGGATTTGACCGCGTCGCTGGTCAGTTCGCGGCGGGCGTTGCGGCCGATCCAGCGGGCGGTCTTGTCGTCCGTGGCGATGAGGTCTTCGGCGAGCGCGGTGGCCGCGGCGTTGAGCGCGGCGTTGCGTTTGCCGATCTGGCGCAGTGCCCAGTTGACGGCTTTCTTGACGAAGTTGCGTTCGTCGGTCGCCGCGCGGCGGATCAGCGGCAGATAGGCGGCGAAGGTCTTGTCCGGCGCCTTCTTATCGTGCACGGCGAGTGTCGCGATGAGCGCGAAGCCGGCGCGGCGCACGAAGGTCTCCTTGCGCTTGCACCAGGCCTTCGCCTTGGCATGGGCGAACGGCGTCTTGCGCAGGAGACCCATGCAGAGCTGGTCGCAGACGTCCCAGGAATCGACGTCGACGACCCAGCGTTCGGCCTGGTCCTCGTCGACCTGTTTGGGGTCGTCGATCAGGACGGCGAGGATGCGCGCTTCGTGTATGCCGCTCTGCCATAGCGCCTCGGCGAGCGCGTGGTCGCGGCCGAGCTCCTTGGCGATCTTGCGCAAATCGGCGACAGAGATGCCAAGGGTGCCCTCGGGATTGATGCCGAAGCGCGCCATGCCGGCAACGTTCTCGGCATTATGCATCGCCCTCAGGCGATCAAGAACGGCCTCGACATCGCTCACAACGCAACGCTGGAATAGCTGAGGTCAGTCGCGCCAGATCGGGTTCGACCAGGCGCGGTTGCCGGTCTTGTCGGTGACCGTGACGCGGAACCAGCTGTCCTTAAGCCGTTTCAGCGGCAGGGTCGCCTGCTCCATGGCGTCGCCCATCACCATGGCCGATTTCGAGCCCCTGCCCTGCAGCGAAATGGTCGCCGCCGGCGAGCAGCGGACCGTGACCTCGTCATCATCGACGTCGATGCCGTGGATCTCCGGCCCCTGGCTCGAGTAGTAGCGTCCGGCCTTGAGCGATTCGACGAGCGCGTCGGGATCGAGTTCCTCCGCCTGCACCATGACCCAGCCGCCGAGCCAGTCATGGGTCAGCATGTGGGCGTCATCGGTCGCGTAGCCGCTGAGCCGCCAGCCCTCGTTCAGGAGCTGGTCGAGAAACGGCCAGTCGTTGCCGCGGTCGACCTCGACGGCGCTGCCGTGATTGTAGATCTCGATCGCGTGGGCGTTCGGGATCTTGCGCGCATCGGCATGGGTCAGCCCGTACCACGACGGGTGCACGATGCCGACAAAGGCGCCGGCCTGAAAGGCGCGCTCGGCAAGCTCCGGCCCGGTCTCGTCCGGCTTGTTGGGTTCGAAGTCGAGCGGCAGGCCGATGCCGTGGACATGCCAGATTTCGTCGACCTCGGTGCGCGGGGCGTGCAGTTCCGCGGCGATGATCGTCGTGAAATCCTTGGTGCGGTAGTCGCGGGTGTCGGAGACCGGATAGTCGTAGCACTCCATGAAATGGTCGGAGAGCGCCAGGAAGTCGTAGCCCGCGTCGCGATAGGCCGCGCACACTTTGTCGGGCGCGTGGTCGCCGTCGGAATTGGTCGAATGGGTGTGGAGGTTGCCCTTGTAGAACCGGCCCGGCCGGTCGAATGGCAGATTAAGCATGGTCGGCACAATCCCCGCTGAAGCCGATGGTTGCCGCTGCGATATGGCAGCATGTTGTGACAATTCCAACCACGACAACACAAAATATTGGCAATCGGGTGGCAGTAGCTGTGCCGCCGAGCCGTGATCTGTCCGAGCGGCGCCCGGTCGGCTAGACTTCGGCGCGAGACAGCAAGGGGGACATAATGTTGCGTTCAGGGATCATTGCCACCGTCCTGCTGGCCGCCATGGCGGCAGGTCAACCCGTTCTGGCCGACGACCCGGTCGCCGGCGAGGTCCTGTCGGAAGTCTGGTGTTCGTCCTGCCATGCTGTCCGGCCTGACGACCCGACCAGCGACGCGGCGCCGTCGTTCGACACCATCGTCAACGTCTACGAGCGAAGCCCCGAATTTCTGTGGGGCTGGCTGGCGCACCCCCATGGCGCCATGCCCAACCCCAACCTCTCGCGCGGCGAGATCGACGACATCGTGAGCTACATGGAAACCTTGCGGGACTCCTGATCCGTGACGCCGCGATCCATGAGCGACGCCCATGCTGGCCGATCGACACCGCGCCTGCGCTTCGGTCGCGAGCGCGACCGCGGCGCCGCGGCTGGACAGGTTCTACCTGGATCGCGAGCGGCTGGAGCCTGCCATCTGAGCCCCTAATGCATTTTCCGTTTTCACGGAATCGGTGCCGGCCCACTCCCCCGCCCGACCACCCCGAGGATGCTGCCATGGGTGGTCACGGCGAAAACGCCTCTCGGCGTTTTGCCCCGGACGGCGGGGGAGCGGGCTGGTGATGCCGTACGAACGGAAAATGCTCTAATGCCAAAACTGAGCCGGCCGCAACCTGCTCAAAGGTGGCATGTCCGACATACTCCCTCTTGATTATCGACAAGCCGGCCCGAACGGAGAACGATAGGGCAAGATTTCGGCTGGGTGCCGGCGGGTTTTACAACCTTCTCGTGTCGTGTCATCCGGACCGGAACAGAGCGCGTAAATGTGAACAGGAATTGCAGCTGAGCACGGTGGCGA
Organism: Alphaproteobacteria bacterium; assembly: GCA_028277285.1. Lineage (GTDB taxonomy): Bacteria > Pseudomonadota > Alphaproteobacteria > SP197 > SP197 > JANQGO01. The sequence continues at coordinate 30,867 of JANQGO010000480.1, forward strand.
CACCATCACGTGCGCCTACATGCACGCGGTAGTGGCTTGGATTGCGGAGGAAAAACATGGCGTTAAGCCGGCGGGACCTACTCGCATCGGCTGGCGGAGCAACCTTGGGTGCGGCGTTGCCTGGGCGTCTGGTGTGGGCTGGCGGTGAAGGCCCCCTGACGCGCGTCATCCCCAGCTCCGGCCAGGAATTGCCGGTCATCGGCATGGGCAGCTGGATCACCTTCAATGTCGGGGACGACGAAGCCCTGCGCGACGAACGCGCCCAGGTGCTGCAACGGTTCTTCGATCTGGGCGGCGCGATGGTCGACTCATCGCCCATGTACGGCACCGCCCAGGAAGTGATCGGCTATTGCCTGGATCGCACCCAGAACAGCGAAAACCTGTTCTCCGCGACCAAGGTCTGGACGCTGCTGCAATCAGACGGCCCCGCCCAGATGGCGGAGGCGCGTCAGCTTTGGGGCGTCGACAACTTCGATTTGATCCAGGTCCACAACCTCGTCAACTGGGAGGGTCATATGGAGACCCTGCTGGAAGACCGGGCCAGGGGCGAACTGAAGTACATCGGCATCACCACGTCCCACGGCCGCCGCCACGAGGAGTTCGAGGAGATTCTCGAAAGCCAGCCGATCGACTTCATCCAGCTGACCTACAACATCATGAACCGGCAGGCCGAGCAGCGGCTGTTGCCCCTGGCCGCCGAGCGCGGCGTGGCCGTGGTCGCCAACCGGCCGTTCCAGGGCGGGACACTGTTCGAGATGTTCGGCGATCAGCCGCTGCCCGAATGGGCGGGCGAGTTCGGCGCCGATAACTGGGCGCAGTTCTTCCTGAAGTTCATCGTCTCGCATCCCGCGATCACCTGCGCGATCCCCGCGACCTCGCAGCTTGAGCACATGGACGAGAACATGGGCGCGCTTTATGGCGTGCTGCCGGATGCGTCGACGCGCCAGCGGATGATCGACTACGTGGAGAGCTTGTCGATCTAGCGAACGATGCTGCCGTTCGACGCCGATGTCCTGACCAGTCTCTACGAACAGGTCAACCGGGCGCTGTGGCCGGCGCAGCTTGCCGCCATCGTTCTAGCCGCGGCGTTGGTGGCCATCCCGTTCAAACCGTTCGCGCAGGCCGGCCGATTGGCAGGCGTTGTGCTGGCCGGCGGCTGGTTGGTCTCCGGCGCGGTCTTCCAGCTCGGCTACTTCGCACCGCTCAACTTCGCCGCACCGATCTATGGCTGGTGTTTCATCGCCCAGGCCCTGCTGCTGCTGTGGACGCTTGTCCTGCGCAACACCGTCTGGTTCGTGTGGGACGGCGGTTTCTACAGTTGGGCAGGCCTGGTTCTGGCGCTCGTGGCGCTGTTCGCCGCGCCCTTGGCCACAGGCCTGTTTGGCGCCGGGTGGGCCGCGGCCGAACTGCCCGGCCTGATGCCCGATCCGACCGCCCTTTTTACCCTTTCGCTTCTGCTGCTGGTGCGCGCCCGCGCGCCGTGGCACCTGATCGTGCTGCCGTGCCTTTGGTGCCTGGTCGCCGTTGCGACCGGCTGGGTCCTGGAGGCGCCCGCCCTGATGATCCTGCCCGCCGCCGGCCTCCTTGCCACGTTGATGTTGATGGCCAAGAACCGGCGGGTTGCCGTTTGATCAGATGTTGGCGACGTGGACCGGCGGGCGGCGATCGCGCCACGGCGCCGCGACTTCCAGGGCGCCAGCCAGACGCAGCAGAAGATCCTCCGCACCGAAGCGCGCCACGAAGTGCACGCCGACCGGAAGGCCATCGGCCGTCCAGTGGAGCGGCAGGCTGATCGCCGGCTGGCCGGTCATGTTGATCAACGGCGTATAGCAGAAGTAACCCATGAGGCGATCCATGATCGTCTGCATGTCCTCGCCCGCATGGTTCAGATCGACCGTGCCGAGGGGCGCGGGCGGGCGCGCGATGGTCGGCGTCATCAGAAGATCGTAGCTCTCGAAGAAACCGGCCATCTGACGGGTGACCGTGTTGACGCGGTCATAGGCCAAAATGAGGTCGGTGGCGCTCATGCCGAGGCCGCGCTCGTACATGGTGAGCACGTTGGGTTCGACGGTCGTGTCGTCGATCGGCCGCCGGGTCTCCGCCGCGACCGCGCCCAGCATGGCCGGCTTGGTCGAACACCACAGATCGGCGAAGGTCGCGAAGTAGCTTTCGAAGCTGATTGCGGGACTCGCCTCCTCGACCTTGTTGCCCATGCTTTCGAGCAGCGCCGCGGTCTTGCGCACCGCCTCGGCGACCTCGGGATCGGGGGCGTAGGGGCCCCACGGCTCGGTCGACATGCCGATCCTGAGCGTCATGGTCGGCGCATTGACTTCCTGAACATAGGGGCGGTAGGGCGGCGCGATCTCAAACGCCTCGCCGGGCGCCGGACCGTGCATGGCATCAAGCAGTGCGGCGGTGTCGCGCACGCTGCGCGTCATGCCCAGTTCGATGGCAAGCGGCGAAACAAGAGTTGAGCCGACGGGCGCCTTGGTCACCCGCCCGCGCGACGGCTTCAGGCCAACGAGGCCGCAGGCGCTGGCTGGAATGCGCAGCGATCCGCCGCCGTCGCCACCGCTCGCCATCGGCACCACGCCCGCCGCGACGATCGCCGAGGAGCCGCCGCTGGAACCGCCGGAGCTGTGGCCGGTGTTCCACGGGTTGCGCGTGGCGCCGGTCAGGACGGATTCGGTGGTGCCGGTCGCGCCGAACTCCGGCGTCGTCGTGCGCCCCAAGGACACCAACCCGGCGTCGCGGACGCGGCGCATGGTCTCCGTATCGTCACGCGCGACGAAGCCTGCCGCCAGCCGGCTGCCGGATTCGCGCGTGCGCCCGGCCTCCGCGCAGCCGAGGTCCTTGATGAAATAGGGCACGCCGCGAAACGGTCCGTCCGGCACCGCGTCGGCCTCGATGCCGCCGCGCCGGTCCTCGAAGATTTCGATCACGGCATTGAGCTCAGGGTTGACCGCCTCGGCACCGGCGACCGCGAGGCGCTGCAACTCTCCCGCCGTTACCTCGCCATCGCGCACCAGCCGCGCCAGACCGGTCGCGTCATAGGACGCGTACTCCTCAAGGTTCATGCCGTACTCCCCGTTGGATCGAAGGTCAGGCTAGCACGGGCATGGGCGTGCGGAAGCGGCTTATGCGTCGACGCATGGTGCACGCGCACGGCCGCACTGCCGGGCTACGACGAGGCCTACCCGCCGCATTGGCGCGACGCCGACGCATAAGCC
>JANQGO010000007.1 GCA_028277285.1 Alphaproteobacteria bacterium
TTCCTGGGCGCTGCTGTGGCGGTCTATGCGCTCCTCCTGCGCCGCGGCCTCGAGGAATCGCCGGTGATGGTGTCGATGGAGGATGTCAGCCGAATCCCGGCGCTGGAGGCGATCAGAACCAGCTGGCGCAGCATGATCTGTATCGTCTGCCTGATCCTGCCGACCGGCGTCATGTACTTCGTCGTCTTCGTCTACGGCGCCTCCTACCTGACCCAAGAGATGCACTACTCGACCGCCGAAGCGCTCGACATCTCGACGCTTGCGCTGGTTTTCCTGGTGGTCATACCGCCGGTCGCCGGGCTCGTGTCGGACCGCATCGGCCGCCGGCCGGTCATCTTTACGTTCGTCGTTGGAACCATTCTTCTGACCTGGCCGTTGTGGCTGGCGATGCATCAGCACAGCCTCGTCTGGATCCTTTTCGCGCAGCTCGCCTTTGCCGTCATCAACGGCATCGGATGGGGCATGACCGTTCCCGTGATGGTCGAGCTCTTGCCGCCACGCGTTCGCTGCAGCGGCGCCGGCATCAGCTACAATCTGTGCCTCGGTATCTTCGGCGGCATCACGCCTTGGGTCTCGACCTATCTGGTATCGCGCACGTCCGACGACTTTGCGCCTGCCTACTACGTCATTTTGGCCGGCGTCATTGCCCTTATCGCAGCCCTACGCATGCCGGAACTGGCGCGCAAGCCGCTGGCGAGGTGACGTCGGCGGCAGCGATAACCGTGCCCGTCAATCCTGCGGGATGGCGGCAAGCACCGCGTCCCACAGCGTCTCGGCGGCCATCTCGCCAAGCGTGATGGGGCCGACGCGCGGGTTCTCGACCTCGCCGGTCGAGACGAGGAACAGAACATCGCCGTCATAGATCGTGTGAAACGGCCGGATCATGCGGCCCATGGCGTTGTGGATTTGCCGGCTCATCTGCTGGCGGACAAAGCCATCGAATTTCTGATTGGTGACGATAACGGTCAGCGTCGTGTTGCCCGGTCCGGCGCCGTCTTCCGCCAATCTGTCGGCCATGAAATCGGCCATTGGCTTGCGTTCGCCGGTCTCGCGGTTCCGGAAGCCGCGCACGATCCGGCCGCTGCGGTCGAAGATGCCGCCGAGCGCGTTGACCACCGAGATGGCGAGGATCCTGGTCTCGCCGAATTGCCGGAACGCCGCACCCTGGCCCGACGTCTCCCAACCATAGACCGTCAGGGGCGCGGCGTTGCCGACCGTCGCCGACATGCCGGCGCCACGAGCGCCCAACGGAAACCAACCGGGTTGCGCAGCGGCGAGTGTGGCTTCGCCCAGCGCCTTGTCCGGATAGATCGCGTTCTCGCGATAGCCGAAGTCATAGATGATCGCGCCGGAGACCAGCGGCAGGGTATCGAAGCCCGTATCGTGGCCGCGTGAAGCCGACAGCGCTGTGGTGACGCCGGCGCTTGCTTCCAGGCCCAGGATCGAGCCGCCGGCCAGGCAGATCGCGTCGACGGAGCCGTAGTCGCCGACCATGCCGATGGCGCCCCCGCGCCGGTCGATATCCAGGTTGGCGGTTTGGGCAAAACGAATGACCGTGCAACCGGTCGGACCCTCCTGGTACTCCGCGACGCCGATCTCGACGCCGGGAAAATCGAACGCGAGTCCCGGGCCTTCAGGCGGCGCCTGCGGCACCAGTGTCAGGCTGTCGTTGGAAACCGTGCTCACGAGGTGCCGTCGTCCAGCGACTTGCTGGCTTTCTCAAAAACATCGCGGGACAGGTTCGGCGTGGTCAGAATGCGGTCGAGCGCGCTTTTCATCAGCTCCCGGCGCGCGCTATCAAACCGGCGCCAGCGGCCCAAAGGATCGACCAGGCGCGCGGCGAGCTGCGGGTTCAGGGCGTCGATCTCGATGATGCGGTCGGCGACGAAGCCATAGCCGGCGCCGTCGGCGCGGTGGAAGTTCAAGGGATTGCCCATGGCGAAGGCACCGACCAGGGCGCGGACGCGGTTGGGATTGCGCAGGGTGAAGTCGTCGCGCTCCATCAACGCGGTCACCTGATCGAGCGTATCGCTGCGGGTCGACCGCGCCTGCACCGAATACCATTTGTCGACGACCAGGGCGTCGTCCTTGAAGCGCTCGTGGAAGTCGTCGAGCGCCGCTTGGCGTTCCGGTGTCTCGAGGTCGCTGAGCAGGCTCAACGCCGCCATGCGGTCGGTCATGTTGTCGCCGTTGCGGTACTGTGTCGCCACCATGTCGATGTGCCCGCCGGCCGCCAGGTAACCGAGCGCCGTGTTCTTCAACGCGCGGCGTCCGGCTTCCGCCGCGTCCGGACTGTAGGGGACATTGCTCAGGCACGCGCGGTAGGTGTCCTTGAGGAGACCGTCCAGTTCGCCGGCGATGGCTTCGCGCAGGGTCTCGCGCGCGGTGTGGATGGCCTCGACATCGACCATCTCCATCTGGTCGGCGAGATAGCCTTCGCCGGGCAGCAGGATAGCCTGGGCGGCGAAGGCAGGATCCAGCGTCCCATCGTCGACGATGCTCTTGATCGCGCCAATGAACGCGCCGTCGATCGCCATGTCGCGCCCGTTCTGGATCTCGGCGACACCGCGCAGCAGGAGCCGTGTGCCGTACTGCTGGCCGGACTCCCAACGGTTGAAGGGATCGCTGTCGTGGGCCATCAAAAACGCATCAGCCGTGTCGCCGGCATCGTTCTTGATCCGGACCGGCGCCGAAAACGCGCGGTTGATGGACAGCACCGGGTTTTCGGCAACGCCGTCGAAAACGAAGCTCTGCTCGGCTTCCTGCAGATGGACGACATGGCTTTCGCCTGAGACGCCGTCATAGGTTGTCTCAAGCGGCGCGCCGCCGGGGCCGATCAAGGCGACGTCGATCGGCATAAAGAGCGGTTTCTTGTCGGGCTGGCCGGGTGTCGGCGGCGTCACCTGCGTGATGCCGACGGCATAGCGGTTCGCCGCTTCGTCCCAATGGCCGACGACCGACAGTTCCGGCGTGCCGGCCTGGGCGTACCATAGCTTGAAGTGGGTGAAGTCGACATCGTTGGCGTCCGCCATGGCGGCGACAAAGTCGTCGCAAGTGGCGGCCTCGCCGTCATGGCGTTCGAAATAGAGGTCGAGGCCGCGGCGGAAGCCGCCACGTCCGACGATGCGCTCGATCATGCGGATGACTTCCGCGCCCTTCTCGTAGACGGTCGGCGTATAGAAGTTGTTGATCTCGATATAGCTTGCCGGGCGTACCGGGTGCGCCAGCGGGCTGGCGTCTTCGGGGAACTGCGCGGCGCGCAGGGCGCGCACATCCTCGATGCGTTTGACCGGACGGCTGCGCATGTCCGAGGAGAACTCCTGATCGCGAAACACGGTCAGGCCCCCCTTCAACGACAGCTGAAACCAGTCGCGGCAGGTCACGCGGTTGCCGGTCCAGTTATGGAAGTACTCGTGCGCGATGACCGATTCGATGAAGGCATAGTCGGCATCGGTCGCCGTCTCGGGGCTCGCCAGCACCAGCTTCGAATTGAAGATGTTGAGGCTCTTGTTCTCCATCGCCCCCATGTTGAAGTCGCCGACCGCGACGATGTTGAAGATGTCGAGGTCGTACTCCAGCCCGAAACGTTCCTCGTCCCAGCGCATGGAACGTTTCAGCGCGTCCATCGCATAGGTGCAGCGCGGCTCGTTGCCGTGTTCCGACCAGATGCGCAGCGCTACCTCCCGGCCCGACGCCGTGGTGAAGCTGTCCTCCAGGCAGCCGAGGTCGCCGGCGACCAGGGCGAACAGATAGGACGGTTTGGGGAAAGGGTCGTGCCAGACCGCGCGGTGGCGCCCGTCATCCAGATCTTCCGATGAGATCGGATTGCCGTTGGACAACAGCACCGGGTACCGCGTCTTGTCGGCGGTCATCGTGACGCGGTAGGTCGCCAGAACGTCCGGGCGGTCCTGGAAAAACGTGATGCGCCGGAAGCCCTCGGCTTCGCACTGGGTGCAGAACATGCCGCTGGAAACATAGAGACCCTCCAACGCCGTGTTCGCATCCGGCGCGATCTCGGTCTCGGTGACGAGCGTGAAGGCGTCCGGTACCTCATGCAGGGTGAGGCCGTTCTCGTCGCGGCTATAGGCGGAGTCATCGAGCGGTTGCCCGTCGAGAGCGATCGAGAGCAGTGGCAGGTTGTCGCCGTTAAGTTCGAACGGGCCGCCGCCCTGGCCGTTGTCGACAACCGACATGGTGGCGCGGACGCGGGTCTTCGAGGGATCGAGATCGAAGTCCAGGCTGACATCCGTGATGCGATAGGCCGGCGGGCGGTAGTCCTCCAGACGGATCGTGCGCGGTTCTTCGGTTCTCATGCTGCGGTCTCCCGTTGGCCTTGAGGGCTTAGAGCAGATCCAGTCTTGATGGAATCGCGTTGCGATTCCGTCAAGACAAGTGAATCTGCTCTACTCATAGATGGAGAGCGGATTCACATAGTTTGATGGAACCGTTAGCCGGTTCCTTCAAACCATGATCCGCTCTACCGTATTTTCCATGGCACGGCGGGTTTGTACCGCCTGATCGTTATCGTCAATGACGATATCGGCCCAGCGCAGCGGCTCGCCGGCGGCGATATCGCGTCGAAGCGCAACGTCCTGGGCGAGACCGATGGGCAGCAGGCTCTCGTCGAGCGATCGTTGCGCGGGCACCAGCTTGCCCCACACCGTCGCGCCGCCCTCGCCGTCGAGCACTTCGCCGGTCTTAAGGTTTTGCTTGGCGACGGCAACCGCATCGCCGCGAAAGGCCTGAGGCGAACCGGTCGGCTCGCCGCGCACCGCGATGCTGGCGACGGAGATGCCAAGCTCCAGGCCGATCAAATGGAAGGGTTTCCACATCGCGGCATAACGGCCGCTGCCGTCGGTCGCCAAGCCGTACTCCCGGAAGCAGCGGGCGGCGTAGTCGTCGCCTGCCGCCATCGTGACATAGACACCCCAGCGCAGGTCGTCAGCGATTGGTGAGCCGTCGCGCGCCAAGCTGCTGACGACTTCGACCATGCCGGACGCCGGTAGAAGGCCGCCATCGGATCGCGGCTTCAAACGATCGGCGAGATCGCCTGTGCCGACAGGCGGAAAACCCAGTCCGTCATCGGGTGGCGCGAGGCCGGTGGCGTTCGCGACGGCTGCCATTTCGATCGCCGACTTCGTGCCGTCCAGAAACGAATTGAACATCTTGGGGTTCATGCCGCCGGCTTGCGCTTCCTCCGGCGTCACGCCGTAGTGCGACCAGACGGTCTCCGGCGTCGATTGGTGAAAGGCTGGCAGATACTTGGTGCCCTTGCCGGCGCACACAATCTCGAAACCGGCCGCGCGGCCCCAGTCGACAAGTTCGGCAATCAGCGCCGGCTGGTCGCCATAGGCGAGGGAATAGACCAGACCGGCCGCACGCGCGTGACGCGCCAGCAGTGGGCCGGCCAGCACGTCGGCCTCGACGTTCACCATGATCAGATGACGGCCCTCGCGAATGGCAGTCGCGGCATGGTGCAGGCCGGCGGCCGGGTGGCCGGTCGCCTCGATGACGATCTCGACACCGTCGCGCGCAATCAAGTCCGCCGCGTCGTCCGTAACGGGTGTCTCCGCGTCGTCCCAGCCGGCCTGAGCCATGGTCCGCCGGGTTCGGTCGACGTCCAGATCGGCAACGCCGGTCAACCGCAAGCCGGGCGTGTGGCGGGCGCGGTTCAGGAACATGGCGCCGAACTTGCCGGCGCCGATCAGCGCAACGCCAACCGGGGTTTCGCGTGCGCGCATGCCGGCAAAGAGGTTCAAGTCCGACTCCGGATGACCGAGGGGGAGCGCATCCTGCCCGAAATCCGTGGCCTGCGTCACCTGTCGGATAAGGGCTCAGGAAGCAGGCGGGCAGTCGAAGGCGTCGTGCTCGAAAAAGCCGGGCGGGTAGTGGGCGGCCGCCGTGACGATGTGGTTCTGGGTCTCGTCGAAGATCATCTCGCGCTGCCAGATCAGACCGCCGTCCGCATCAGCCAGCAGGACGCGGCCCTGCTCCGGCTCGGTCATCAGGATGGCGCCGTTGTCGAGCACCTGATGGGTGCCGCGCTGCCACGTATAAAACGAGATGTCGCTGTCACCTTCGAAGGTGACGTCCCATGCGTCCGTCGCCGGATCGATGGCGATGATGCGCGACGCGCCCAGTCCCATCTGGTTGTCGAAGACGGAGATCCGCCCATCGGGCAGAAAGTCGGGATCGTGCTGGCGGAACCAGGGACCGTGTTTCCACCATTTCAGAAGACCGGTTTCCGGATCGATCACGGCGACCAGATTAAGTTCGCGCAGGCTGATCAAGAGATCGCCGGTCTCAAACATGGGAAAGGCGGCGGCGAGGTCTTCAGTCAACGGCTCGACGTCGTTCGAATGGAAGGCGCTGCCCTGATAAACGATCTGATCGGGGTTTTCGGCGGTGTGGATTGAGAAGACGCCGTACTGGTTCTGCGCGCCGATGATATCGCGTTTGAGGTGGATGCTTTCCAGAACATTGCCGGTTTCGGCATCCAGCTTCATCAGGATCTCGTTGACCCACGACCAGATGACGCCGTCATCGCCGTTCGCGACCACGTGATGGTAGCGGCCGGGCGTCACCCAGAGCGGTTCGCCGCATGCATCGATCCGCGCGATGACGTTGCCGTTGTCGAAGGCCACCGCGATCGAGCCATCGGGAAAGGCGAGCATGCCGTGCAGCATGACGTTCTCCTGCTTCTCGCCCTCGGGATCGAGCGCTTCATAGTCGATCGCCCAGTGATGACGTTCGTTTCCCTGCTCGTCATAGAGCGTGGCGCCTTGAAGCAGCGCGCGGTCGGGTGCCAGGCCGCCAATGATAATCTGCCCGGCCGGGATGCTGGCCGGCTGCTCGACACGAAAGGCGACGCGCTGGGGATCGTCGGCCGGAACGAGGTGGCGGGTCGGCTCCAGCGCCAAGTCATTTCGCCAGTGTTCGGCCAGATCCATCACCGTCGCTCGCGCCTCGATAATCTGCGGTGCCGGAAAGACACGGTAGATGACGGCAAAGACGCCGAACGTGATGCACAAGATGCCGAACGAGACGACGAAGGCCGACCGTAAGAGACGATCGCCTGTCATCAGCGCATACCCGCCGCCGCGATGCCCATCGGTTCACCGGGCGCCAGGCAGCGCGCCAGAAGCGCCTGGTAGATGTCGTTGCACCGCGCCTTGAGCGGTCCGGCAATGTCGGGTTCGGGTGCTGGCGTCGCGGTGCGGAACCGGTAGGCCTTGGCGATCAGCGCCGCAGGCTCGTCGATCGCCAGTGCATCCGCCAGACTTTCCAGGTGTTCCAGGGGCGATGTGCAAAGACCGTCATAGTTGATGAGGACCAGACGCTCCGGCGCCGCCGCCAGCACCGCTTCGTAACAGGCCGCCCAACAACTGAGCCAAAAAACCGGCTGGTCCGGCGTGACGTGGGGCTCGTTCTGCCACGTCGGAAAACCGATTGGGCGCAGACCGGTGCCAAACTCGAAATGGCCGAGCCAGTTCATGTACCGCCGGGCGAACGGATCGTCGTGATGAATGCGGCAGAAGTGGCGGTGCTGACGCAGAAGCGATGCCGCCTGAGCCCAGGGATGGCGCACCGGCACAACGATCGTACCGTCGGGGAACAGCGTCGAGAGAAGATCGAGGCGCGCGATGTTGGCGTTGTTCTTCGAGAGGTAACGCGACGCCGGACGGCCACCGGCGGCGATAATCTTCCGCATGTAATCCTTGAAGAACGCCTCGAACGCCGGCTGCCTGTCGGCGTCTGACCACGGCTCGATCCGGTCGGGCTGATAGTGATGGCGCCAGAACGCCTGCCAGATGATCTCCTCGAACGCCTCGGGACTGTCGAAGCCGACGTGCATGCCGTCACCGTGGAGGCGTTCCTTATTCTCGCTGCGCCTCAGGAAGGGCGCGGCAACCTTGGGCCACAGCAGCGGGCAAAGGGAGAACGGCATGTGGCGGTAGGTCGCCGCGGCGAACTCCGGCAGCCTGTTGAGCACATCCAGCAACAAGGTGGTGCCGGCGCGCGGCAGCGACGTCACGAAGACCGGCCGTTTGCATGGCGTTTGTTTCAGGCGGTCACGGAACAGGCGGCACTCGACCCCGTTCAGGGCGACCTGCAGGTCGACATTGGCGAACGCCAGGCTGTAGAGGGCGCGGTCGAGGCGGTCATAGGGAATGTCCTGCTGCACGGTCAGCGCACCACAAACAGTGCCGTCATGGCGATGCCGGCGACCACGATGACTTCCCAGCTTTCCGCCGCCGCGATGACGCTCGCGGTGTCATAGAGGTCCAGCGCGCCACCGGTCGCGACAAACAGGATGGTTATCGCGGCCGCGCCAACCGACCAGAACATCAGGATGGCAAACGCGCGCAGCATAGCGAGCGCGTCGCGCTGGATGCGCGCCTCCTTTTCATCGTCGCTCAGCGTGGTCGACGTCATGACACCGGTCGCGTCGCGCATGGTCGTCACCACGGCGAACGATCGTTCGACCACGCGGCCGAGTTTGAGCACCGCGACAAAAAGGGCCAGCGCCAGCGCCAGAACCAGGTAGATCATGGCGTTTCGCGCGTGTCGTTCTCCAGCCTTGTCGGCTGATTGGCATGACGGCGGCGGCGCAGGCGGCGGATCGGGTACCAGACGAAGCCAACGATCGCCAGAAGCAGGGCGGCGACCAGGGCCAGTACCGTGCCGATTGCCGTGAGGCCGGCGCCCGGTCCGACGTAGGCAAGTGCCGGTGATGCCGATAGAACCGTCAGAAAGAAAAATGCAGTTGAGGCCAACGGCGCTGCTGTGCGACCCCGTTTCGTTCGCATACTTGAGAGCATGAGCAACCTGTCACCCGACGGTGCTGCCATGCTGTCGACGGGATCGGTCGCTGGGCACCATCGAGCCTTCTACAAGTAGAGGCGCGCTCGGGTCAGACAGTGTTGTGACAATTTGGCTCAATCGTGACGGCGGGAAGGGGACGTTCTTGTCGCCGTTTTATTCCCGTCAGCCGTCGAGAAGTTTCTTGAACGCGCGGCCGGCGACACGCGCCGGATGGGTGCCGGGCTCGGCATCGCGCGCGACCTGGCGTACCTCGGCGATCTTTTCCTCGACCACCGGCTTGGCATGCGTCTCCGCGAGTTCGCGCGCCTTGGCCTTAACCTTGGGGTCGTTCGCCACGCGGCGCGCCGCCAGCGCGACTAAGCTTCGTATCAACATGGCGCCAGCATAACGCATTGCGCGCGGCGATGGCACATCCGGCGGAGATCCCCGCGTCCTTTAGAGCATTTTCCGTTTTCGCGGAATCCGGTGCCAGCCCGCTCCCCCACCCGGCCACCCATGGCAGCATCCTCGGGGTGGCCGGGTGGGGGAGCGGGCTGGTGATGCCGTAGGAGCGGAAGACGCTCTAAATCGGCGGCACCTGGGGGACGTTAACCGCGTTGGGTCCGGGCGCAAAAAAGAGAAGCTGGACCAGCCTGCCGTTCTCGAGGCTGTCGCCAAAGCCGTCGCCGCTGGAATGCCAGAACCAGGGCCTGAACAAGATGCAGCGGTTGAACTTCATCGGCAGCGTAAAGTGAAGATCCCAGGCGTCGGGGTCGCTGGCGTTTTCGATGGTCAGAATGTCGATCAAGGCATCGCGCGGCGTCGGCTTGCCGTAGATCTCCTGGGCTTCCTGATCGGTCAGCGGCGCGCGGTCGGTGCCGTACTTGCGATTGATGAAAAAGTCCGTGCCGCCGGAGGCATGTTCGTCGAGAGTCAGATAGATGATGGCCGCCCAACAGCATCCGGGGTCCACGTGAATGCGGCCGCGGCGCTTGTCGTCCGCCAGGGTGATGCGGGTCCGGCCATGGGCCTGCGACTTGTGCACCACCTGGTGGCCCAGGATGTTGCTGAACATCTCCTCATGACCCGGCCAGGCCATCGATTCCTTGGAGTTGCGCCCGGGGTAGTAGACCTCGGGCGGTGCTTCCGGATAGGTCATCGACAAGGCCGTTTCCCGGGCCTTTTTCGGGTTGCCGAAAAAGTCGTCGATAACGAGAAACGATTGCTGCATGGCTTTCCGTGGTTGAACCGGGATTATGGGCCAGGGTGCAACGCTGGCCCTGCCCTGGCAAGAACGGTTAGTCGTTCAACAGGTGGTCGACGGCCGCCATCTCATCGGGCGTCAACCGCCAGGCCGTCGCGGCGGCGGCATTCGCCTTGACCTGGGCCGGTTTGGTCGCGCCGCAGATGACTGTCGAGACGACCGGCTGACTGGCCAGCCAACCGATGGCGAGCTCCAGCAGCGTGTGGCCGTGGTCGGCGGCGAACGCCGTCAGCTTGTCGATGCGATCGAAGTTGGCATCCGACAGCATGGCGGCATAGCGCGCGTCATCGCCGCCCAAACGGTTGCCCTTGGCCGTCTTCTTGCCGCGCTTGTACTTGCCCGACAACAGGCCCATGGCCAGCGGGAAATAGGGCATGATGCCCATGCCGTAGTGATCGCATGCGGGTACCACCTCGGTCTCGATCTCGCGCTCCAGAAGGTTCCATTCGTTCTGCGCGACGATGAACGGGTGCGAGCGCGCCTCACGGGCCAACCAGTGGGCGTGGGCGACCTGCCAGCCCGCGTAGTTCGAGCAGCCGGCGTAGCGGATCTTGCCCTGGTCGATCAGGGTGCCGAACGTGTCGAGCGTCTCTTCGATCGGCGTGTGGGGATCGGGTTGATGATGCAGGTAGACATCGATGTGATCGGTGCCCAGGCGCTTCAGGCTGGCTTCGCACGACTTGATGATGTAGCCGCGGGCGCCGCGCGGGATATCGCGCTGGTCGGCGCCGCGCTTCATGCCGCACTTCGTGACGATCACCGCGTCATGGCGCTTCTTGCCCAGCGCCTTGCCGAGGAACGTCTCGGACCGGCCGTCATCGTACATGTCGGCGGTGTCGAACAGGGTGACGCCGGAATCGAGCGCGGCATGGACCACCTTCTTGGCTTCGGGTTCTTCGATCCACCAGCCCATCGTGTTGCAGCCGATCCCGGCCAGCGAGACGTGAAGGCCCGAGCGGCCCATGGTGCGGTATTCCATCTGATCCTCCGGTTCTGGCCGGTGACTGTAGCGCCGATCGGGCGATCCGTGAACGACCGCCGCCTTGCCCTCGCCGTGCCGGCGGTCTAGGTCAGGGCTGCCATGACTGACAACCCCGACCTCAATTTCGGCCCGTCCCTTAAAACCATGATCGCGGCCAACCTGACTGGCTTGGACCGTATGCAGCATGACGATGCAGGTCTGAAGCGCGCGGCCGTCGCCTTCGTGGTGGTCGAGGGCGAGCGCGACGAGGGCGCCTTTGTCCTGACCCGGCGGTCAAGCCGGCTGAAACGCCATAAGGGCCAGTGGGCTCTGCCCGGTGGCCGGTTGGATCCCGGCGAGACGCCCGTGATCGCGGCGCTGCGCGAGCTCTCCGAGGAGGTCGAGCTCGAGCTGACCGCCGATTCGGTCCTGGGGCTGCTCGACGACTATCCCACCCGGTCCGGCTACCTGATCACGCCGGTTGTGGTGTGGGCGGGCAAGGCCGCGACCATGACGCCGAACCCCGACGAGGTCGAGACGATTCATCGGATCGCCTTTCGCGATCTCTTCCGGCCGGATTCGCCGGAGTTCGTCACCATCCCCGAAAGCGACCGCCCGGTCATCCGCATGCCGATCGCCGGTTCCAAGATCCACGCGCCGACCGCTGCCTTCATCTATCAGTTCCGCGAGGTCGGCCTGTGCGGCCGCGCCACGCGCGTCGCCCACCTGGAACAGCCGGTCTTCGCCTGGCGCTGACGGGTTGGTTGAACTGCCTCTTCATCGCGTCCCGGACTTGATCCGGGACCTATGAACACGGGGTTACGCCCTTGGGCTGAAGCGCCGCTCACCGGCCCAGCCCCGTGTGCATGGACCCCGGATCTCCCTTTGGTCGTCCGGGGTGCGAGATAGAGTCTATTGGGGAATTGGGCGTGAGTGAGGGTTTTGTCAGACCTTTTCGAGCCACACCGAGGTGTCGTGGAACAGGCCGCCGCCGATCGGGGCGCCGGGGTCTGACGAGATCAAGAGATTGATACCGACACCCTCCTCGAACGCGTGATTGGGCCATACACTCTCGACGATCACCGTGCCGCGCCTCAGTCCTTCGAAGAACTCTGCATGCAGCACGACACTGCCCTTGTCGTTGCCGATGCGCACCCGCGCGCCGTCAGCGATGCCCAGCGGCTGGGCGTCGTCCGGGTGAACCTTCACGGTCGGCCGGTCTTCGCGGGCGATCGATGTCGGCGTCTCGGTAAAGCTGGAGTTCAGGAAGTTGCGCGCCGGCGCGGTGACCAGACGGAATGGCCGCTCCGCCGTCGCGCCATCGATGACCTCCCAGTGATCGGGCAGGCCGGGCATGATGGCGGGCGTGCCCTCCGGCCCAAAGGCGTTCTGAGCATGCGACCAATCGGCGCGGAAATGAAAACGCCCATCGGCATGGCCGAACCCATCGACGTAGTGGGCGGTGTCGAAGTCGGGCTGGACGTCGATCCAGTGCGCTGCCTTCAGCGTCGCCAGGTCCGCCCAGCCGGAGACGGTCAAGGTGTGGTCGATCAGCTGCTCCGGTGTCATCGCGAAGCCCGGATGGACGTCGGCGACGCCCAGCCGTTCGGCCAGCGCCTGGATCACTTGATGGTTGGAGCGGCAGGTGCCCGGCGCCTCGACGACCTTGGGCCCGAACATGATGTGCTGGTGGCCGCCGCCTTGATAGAGGTCGTCGTGTTCTAGGAACATGGTCGCCGGCAGGATGATATCGGCCATCTTGGCGGTCTCGGTCAGGAACTGTTCGTGGACCGCGACAAACAGATCGTCGCGCGCGAAACCGGCATGGACCTTGGCGAGGTCGGGCGCCACCATCATCGGATTGGTGTTCTGGATCAGCATGGCGTTCACCGGCGGTCCGCCTTTCAGCGCAGCCTTGTCGCCGGTCAGGATCGGACCGATTCGTGACTGATCGAGCACCCGGATCGCCGGATCGCGGGCATCGAGCCCTTCGATCATGGTGCGGTCCCAGTGGTAGATCGCGCCGTTGTTGTGGAAGGCGCCGCCGCCCTCATACTGCCAGGCGCCGGTGACGCTGGCGATGCAGGTCGCCGCGTGCATGGCGACCGAGCCGTTGCGCCCGCGACAGAACCCGTAGCCGAGCCGCAGATACGTGCGCTTGGTGGTGCCGACCAGCTTGGCGAAGTCTTCGATCGTGCCGGCGGGGACGCCGCAGATCGCTTCCGCCCATGCGGGCGTGCGCGTCTGGAGGTGGTCTTCCAGCGCATCCGGTTCGTCGGTGTAGCGCGCCGTATAGTCGCGGTCGGCATGACCGTCGCGGAACAGCACATGCATGACCGCGCAGGCAAGCGCCGCATCGGTGCCGGGTTTGACGCAAAGAAAAAGATCCGCCTGTTGCGCCGTCGCGTTCTCATAGGTGTCGATGACGACGATCTTCGCACCCCGCTGCTTGCGGGCCTGGGTCACATGGGTCATCACGTTGACCTGGGTGTTGACCGCGTTGGTGCCCCAGATCACCACCAGATCGCTTTTCGCCATCTCGCGCGGGTCGGGCCCGGCAAGCCGGCCGGTCGCGGCGATAAAACCGGACCAGGCGAGCGTCGTGCAGATAGTGTTGTGCTGGCCTGAGTACTTCTTGACGTGGCGCAGGCGGTTGATGCCGTCACGCATCACCAATCCCATGGTGCCGGCGTAGTAGTAGGGCCACACCGATTCGGTGCCGGAGGCCTGCTCGGCCCTCACGAAGCGCTCGGCTATCTCGTCAAGCGCCTGGTCCCAGGAGATTGTGGCGAAGTCGCCGCTGCCTTTGGTGCCGGTCCGGCGCAGCGGCTGCAGCAAACGGTCGGGGTGATGGATACGCTCGGCATACCGCGCCACCTTGGCGCAGACAACGCCGGCCGTATAGGTGTTGTCACGCGCGCCACGGACACGGCCGATCGTGTTGCCGTCGATCTTCTCGACTTCCAGCGCGCAGGTGCTCGGACAATCGTGCGGGCAGACGCTGAAGTGGATTTCCGGCGAACCGTCGCTGGCCATGGTCTCTCCTGGGTTGCGGCGAACCTAGCGCGATTGCTGCTGATGCGCCAAGATAGACGCGACGTCCGCAGCGTCGGGAGATTCGACGATGAAAGTACTGGGGTTCACACTGGCCGTGCTGTTGATGGCGGTACCGGCCGTCGCGCAAGACTCGCTTTCGGGCACCTGGAACAGCGGCCTTGGCGGCATGAAGCTGACGTTCGACAGCACCATGGAGACCTATACCATGGAGCTTCAGAATCAGACATCCTACCAAGGAGACTATACGGTCTCCGGCCAGTCGGTGACGTTCGAGAACGCGTTCGGCAGCCAGATGTGTCCGGGGGTGAAGGGCATTTACAATTTCAATGTTCTCGCCAATTCGGTCGAGTTTCTCGTCATCGAGGATCAGTGCACCGCGAGGCGCGACCAGCTGCGTGGCACGTGGACGAACGCGGGCCTGCTCTAGCCGAAGGTTGATGGAACCCGCATTTCCCAGGGGCGCGCTATGACGGAAGACGACGACTCCGACCACTACTATCTCGGTGTGCACAAGGATGCGTTTCGGCGCTACCGGATGTTCAACGAGATTAACATGCCGGGTACGGCAAGCCGTCTCGCCGATCTGTCCTTGAATCCGGACATGCACATACTGGAGGTCGGCTGCGGCATCGGCGATACCGCCTGCTACTTCGCCAAGCACGTGGTGCCGGACGGTCACGTCACGGCCTTCGATCAGGCGAGCGACATCGTGAAGTTGGCCGAAAAAGAGGCGCGCGATGCGGGCATCAGCAACATCACGTTCGTCTGTTCCCATGCCCAGGATTTCGACTACGGGAGCGATCGCTACGACCTCGCGCACTCGCGCTATGTGCTCTCCTATTCGCCCGACGCGGCGAGCATCGTCGCCAGTGTCTTCGGCGCGCTGAAACCGAAGGGCATGTTCTTTGGCGAGGAGGTCGCCCAGAGCTACGTCAAGCACGGCAAGGCCGCCTGGATCGACAAGATGGAAGCGTGGTTTACCGCCTTGATCGAACACGGCGGCGGCAACCCCAATTACGGTCTCGAACAGCTTCCCTCGGACATGATTGCGGCCGGGTTCGAAAACCTGCACGTCAACGGCTTCTGGCCGATGCAAGATCAAGAGGAAGTCGTTGCGATGCTTCGGCTGGCGCTGTCGAACGAGATGAGACCGAACCTGGTCGCGCTGGGCGTCGCGACAGACGACGAGATCGACGCGGTTCTCGCCGCGGCACAGGCGCCCGGCAAGGACTTCATCGTCAGCGCGGCGGCCGCCATACAAGTCGTCGGCTACAAACCGTCAGCCTGACAGCCGTGCCCCGCTAAGACATCTCAGCGCTTTCGGGGCTGTCCGATCGCGCGCCCCGCGTTGCCGGGCCGCTCCAGCTTGCTGTGGCGTGCCAGGATCTCTTGAAGCCGTTCCTGAACATCGTCCTTGAAGATCTCAAGGCCACGTTCGTTGAGATTGAAGCCCAGCGCCATGACCTCGTTCGTGGCCGCCACGTAACCCTTCTCTGCGTGATACATCGTGTGAAACAGGCGAAATCGCTTGGCGTCGGCGTCCAAGAGTTGGGTGGCAATACGCAGCGGGTCGCCCTCGCGCACCTCGTCCAGATAGTTCACATGGGCCTCGACCACCGCGTATTCGCTGCCGCCGCGATCTTCCAGCTTGCGATCGCCGTTGACGATGTCCCAGAAGTTGAAGGTCGCGCTGTCACAGATCAGGACGTAATAGGCCATGTTCAGATGACCGAACTCGTCGATCCATTCCGGGCGGACGACGGAGTCATAGGTCAGAAGGTCGTCGGTCATGGCTTCTCCGTTGGCGGGTGGTGGATGACGCGGCGGGCGTTGTCATAGCCGACCCGCCCGGCCGCGACAATGGCTGGCGGCACCGCGCCGGGCTTGCCATCATGGCGCCTGTCACCATCGGCCGGAGTACCAGCATGCCTTACCTGCACTTTTCCGAAGACGAACTGGCGGCGCGCCGCGCGAAGACCGTCGAGATGATGGGCCAACGCGGCTTCGACGCGCTGCTGCTGTTCAAGCAGGAGAGCATGTTCTACCTGACCGGCTACGACACCGCCGGCTATTCGCTGTTCCAGTGTTTCATGCTGTTCGCCGACGGGTCGATGACGCTGGTAACACGCTCCGCCGACCGCGAGCAGGCGGCGTACACGTCGGTCATTCCCGATGTCCGCATCTGGGTCGATCGCGGCGGCGCCAACCCGGCCGATGACGTCAAGGCGGTGCTGGAGGAAAAGGGCATCGCCGGCGGCAAGGTCGGGGTCGAACTGCACGCCTGGTGCCTGACCGGCCAGCGCTGGGTCATGGTCGAAGGCGCGCTTCAAGGGTTCTGTTCCTGGGAAGACGCAACCGACCTCGTGCAGTCCCAGCGCATCGTCAAGAGCGAGAGCGAACTCGCCTACGTGCGCAAGGCCGGCGAACTGGCGGACGCGGCGCTCGGCGCTCTTAACGACGCGATCGAACCGGGCGTCGACGAGGGCCACCTCTATGCCGTCATGAACAACGCGATCTTTGAGGGCGGCGGCGACTACCCGGCAAGCCGGGGCATCATCGGCTCGGGCGAGGGCGCGCTTCTGGTGCGTTACTTCACCGGGCGCGCGAAGGTCGGCGCGGACGATCAGGTGCAGCTTGAGTTCGGCGCGGCCTATCGCCATTACCACGCCTGCATCATGCGCACGGTCCTGACCGGCAGGGCCGGCGACCGGCACCGGGCCATGCACGCGGCCGGCGTCGAGGCGCTTGCCGCCTGCCAGGACGTCGCCAAACCCGGCGCCCTGTTCGGCGATATCTATGACGCCCATGCGCGCGTCGTCGACGCGCACGGCCTCAAAGACTGCCGCCTGAACGCGTGCGGCTATTCGCTGTCGGCCAACTATTCGCCGTCCTGGATGGAGGAGCCGATGATCTATCCGGCCAACCCGACGGTGATCGAACCGGGCATGGTGATCTTCATGCACATGATCTTGGTTGACAGTGCGAACCGGCTTACCATGTCGCTCGGCGAAACCGGCATCGTGCACGCGGATCGATTTGAGCCGGTGTCGGCCATGCCGCACGATCTGGTGGTCAAATAGCGAGGGAACGTCGCCATGCCTGACGCACCGGCCCGCACCGTAACGGGCGATGAAGTCGCGCAATTCGACACAGACGGAGTCGTCTGTCTGAAAGGTGTCTTGCCGCAGCATTGGGTCGCCGTTCTGGAACAGGGCATTGCCGGTGCCATGGCATCGGCCGGACGGTACACGCGCCGCCAGTCCGATGGCGATGATCCCGGCCTTTTCTTCAGCGATTACGGCGCCTCCGCGCGCGTGCCCGCCCTGATGGACTACGCGCTCCACTCGCCGGTCGGCGAGATCGCGGCGACGCTGCTTCGCTCGAACCGCTCGAACTTCCTCTATGACGCCGTCTGGGTGAAGGAGCCGGGCACGGCCAAGCCGAGCGCCTGGCATCAGGACCAGCCTTACTACGCGGTTGACGGAAGGCAGATTTGCATCGTCTGGGCGCCGGTCGACCCGGTGCCGGAAGATGTGGTGCTGCGCTGCGTGCGGGGTTCCCACAGGTGGGGCAAGGCGTTCAAGCCGTTGCGTTTCAAGGACCTCGGCGATTACGGCCGCAACGGCACCGACGGTTATGCCGAACCGCCGGATATCGACCGCGACCACGCCGATGCCATCCTGGCGCCCGCCATGGAGCCGGGCGACCTGCTGGTGTTTCACGGCATGTGCATGCATGGCGCACCAGGCAACAGCCAGGCCGGACGAAGCCGGCGCGTCGTTTCGACCACATGGGTCGGCGATGACGCCGTCTATATCGAACGCCCGGGCGAGATGGAGCCCGATTTCTCCGATCGCGGCCTCAAACCCGGCGAACCGCTCGATGCCCCGGCCTTCCCGCGCGTCTACGAGCGAACGCTCTAGGCCCCGGCGGACGACGCCACCCAAGAGCAGACCCGCGTTACGTGGAACCGGTCCCGCCCCACTCCAGTCCTCGCATGCCGGACAAGCGCAGCGCAGATCCGGCATCCAAGGACACGTTACCCGGCAAATCGGCCGCCTTGTGTTTGTGGGCCCGTGTTCATGGGCACGGGTCAAGCCCGGTGCGCGAGGAGGTAAGGGCCGGCGCCGGTTCCGCGTAAGCAGGGAAGGGTGCTAGCTGTTGTAGGCTTCGATCAGTGCGGTCGGGCGGATGTGGTTGGTGTCAATGTAGTGGCTGCGGACCGCTTGACCATCGTCAGCCGTCGTCACGGCGTTCACGTCGATCAGGCGCGCGCCTCTTTCGTGCGTCACGGCGCGAAGCCGGTCGTTGAAACGCTTGATGACATGGAGGAAGAGGCCGCGAACCTCGTCCTCGACCAGGCTCATGTTGATGTTGCTCATGGGCGGGCTTTGGAACCAGACGGTCTGGCCGCGCTCGGCCCCTTTTGCGAGCATGAAGTCGACATAACGCTCCACCAGATCGTCGATCAGGGCGTCGCGGTCGAGACTGGGATCCTTGCGCAGCACGCGCACCATGCCTTCTCGCAATCGGCAATCGAGCTCGCCAAAGACCGCGACGACCGTCTCGCCTTCGGGTATGCGCGCCATCGCCAGGTCGAAGCCGCCGCGGTAGGGACTTGGCGCCTCGCGTATCAAATGCCAGGCCTTGCAGCCGAACACCAAACGCGTCTGCAGTCTTGTCGGCACACCATCGACCGGCAGTACCAGGTTGGCCGGGGTCAGTGTGTGGCTGTCGCCCACGACAAAAAGGGTTCGTTCGGCCGCGCCGTTGTAATGCTCTTCGTGGTTGGCCCGCCACGACACCAACTCATCGAGGATACTGAGGTAGGTCACAAAGACCGAGCGGTTGGGCGCATCGGTCGGCAGGTTCGGAACAAGAGGGCGGGCGCGCGCCAACAGTTCCCGGCAACGGTCGGGTTCGTTGTCGATCCACATGCTGATCGCCCGGATGACCGTTTCGCCGAACGTCTGGTTCGCGGTGAACGCTGGGCTCAACGCGTCGATCTTTTCTGCTTCTCCGGTCGCCAGCAATCCAAGCGCCAAGGTGTGGTTCGGGTCCGGCACCGGTTGTTCGCTGGCGCGCGCCTTGCCCATGGCGTCAACGGCCTCGGCAAGGCGTCCGTCAAGGTAGGTGATGGTGCCGAGCAATTGGTGGGCGCCGATCATGTTGGGATTGTGCTCAAGCGCGTTGCGCGCTTCGGCCTCGGCTTCGTCGGCCCGCCCCAGCCGCTGCAGGATCACCGCCGCCTGAAGATGCCCGCTTGGGTCGCGGGGGTTGAAGTAGATCGCCTGTTTCTGCGCTTCCAGCGCTTTCTCCAGGTCATCCATGCCCAGATAGATTTCCGCGAGCGCTCGCGGCACGTCGGGAAGTTTCGGGTTGAGCTGCTGGGCGCGCGCCAAGAGATCGAGCGCACGGTCGGTCTCGCCGTTCTGGAACTCGATCATGCCGAGCAGACTGTGGGCGCGCGCATGCTCAGGCTCCATGCGGCAGATGTCGCGGCACAGTTTGGCGGCCTCCTCGCGCCGGCCGGCGCGCAGGTTTTGCATCGAGGCCTTCAGCATGGAATCGACGATACTCATGGCTCAGCCCGCATCGCCTCGCTTGCCGTAAAGCATGGTGATGTTGACGCGCCTGTTTTCGTAACCGGGCTTGAACGTCAAACGGCCGGTCTCGTGAAACAGATCGGAATTGAACATCACGACGCGGTTCTGCCGGTGCGGCACGTTGATCGGTTTGGCATGATGCTCTTTCAGATAGTTCCGCATGCGCGGACCATCGCGGTTATAGGCCGCGAAGTCCCAGTCGAGCGGCGCTTCGACATCCCATACCTCGAGGCCGCCGCCGTCGGGATCAAGATTGGCCTCGTCGGGCGTGATCCAGAAATTGACGTTCACCGCGGCAAAGTCGGCATGCATGGGAATGCCGCTCAGCCGGCTGTCGTATTTGAACGCCCACAGCTTGCGCAGCGTATGGTGCTGGAAGATGGCGGGAAGCGCCGTGCGCATTTCTTCCGCGACCTGCAACAGCAGGGGACAGCAAAAGCCATCCTCCATGAACGCGCCGAGATAACCGTTGGCATAGCGGAACTCGTACCAGATCGTCGACTCCAGACAAAACCGCCTGAGGCCCTGAACGGCTTCGGCCGTCAAGAAACCGTCGAAGAAGGTTATGCCGGGCGCGTTCTGTTTGTAGTCGGCCTCGATCGCCGCGATGTCCAGGTCGGGGTTGACCGCCGGACCGTCGAGCGCGGCGCCGACGTCCTTGTGGATCATGCGGTTGTAGGTCGGCTTCAACATCGCCGCCGCGGCTGCCGGCAGGTCGACCATGTGACTGTCGGCCTCGGGCGTTTCCAGAACGCTGAGCGCCGCGCGGTAGGCCGACGCGGTTTGTTGATGGGCCGGCCCCAGCACGCCGCGCTCCAGAAGATAGCCGAGCTGCTCGATATCGTGCTCCAGCTTGGTGCGGCTGGTCTGGTTGAAATTGTTCGCCGGCACCGCCGGCCCGCCGGGCCGGCGTTTGATGGCGGTCGCCCGGTCATAGGCGTCGGCTGCTTCGTCGACGCTGCCGAGATCAAGCAGCGTGTTGCCCAGATTGTGCCAGGCGCTGTAGAAGCCGGGATCAAGTGCGGTCGCCTGGCGAAGGTGCCGGACAGCGGCTTCCGGCTCGCCCATGGCCTTCAACGTGTTGCCCAGGTTGTAGTGGCCGGCGGTCGACGTGGCGTCGCGGGCAATCAAGGCCTCAAGAAGCTCCCGGCTTTCCTCCAGCGCGCCGGTTTCGGCGAGCAGGGACGCCAGGTTGTTGGTCAGGCCGGCGTGATCCGGCGACGCCTTTTGGGCACCCCGCAACACGGTGATCGCCTTGTCGACGTCGCCGGTGCGCCGGTGGACGCCGGCCAGGGCCAACGGGGTTTCGACCTTGCCGGGCGCCAGCGTGATGGCCTTTTCCAGATCGGCCACGGCAGCCTCGGTTTCGCCGAGGCGGTCGTGGGCCACGCCGCGGCCGTGGAGCGCATCGGCATCGTCTGGGCGCCGGTCCAGTAACTGATCGAGCTCTGCGATACCGTCGCGAAGACGGCCGCTTTCCAGCAGCATCACGGCAAACGTATAGCGCGCCCGCAGATCGTCCGGCTGCCGTTCCACCAGATCGCGGCACAGCTCCAGCGCGGCGCCACGGTCGCCGGCTTGATAGCGGCGCACGGCCTCGTTCAGATCTGTCGGATGGGTTTCGGCTCTGGTCTGCACAGCCGGACTATGCCGCCAGGGAGTCGCACAGGCAAGCCGCATGCGACACCCGGGCGGCAGCCG
Source organism: Alphaproteobacteria bacterium (assembly GCA_028277285.1). Lineage (GTDB taxonomy): Bacteria > Pseudomonadota > Alphaproteobacteria > SP197 > SP197 > JANQGO01. The sequence continues at coordinate 21,395 of JANQGO010000007.1, forward strand.
GGATGATGCCTCGTGTGCCTACTCGAACTGGGTTTCGCGCCAACGGATCGCGGCCGACAGGCCCTCCTTGGAGCGCACCGCCTCGAACTGTTTGTATTGCTCGGTTTCCGAGGCATCCAGAATGCCGCCGACCTCCACGCCATAGGCAATCGCCTGGCGCAGGCCGGCGATCTCGGCGCCGCGGTTGATCGATGCCTTGGTGGTCTGCAGACCTTCAAGCGAGATGGCGGCGGCGCGCTTGGCATACCGCAGGGTCTCGGCCTCCAGCTCGTCGTCGGGAAACACCCGGTTGACCATGCCGCAGCGTTCGGCCTCCTCGGCGCTGATCATGTCGCCGGTGTAAAGCAGCTCGCGCGCCTTCTTCAGGCCGACCAGCCACGGCATGATGACTGCCGGCGGCGCGGTCGAAAACCGGATCTCCGGCTCGCCGAACTGGGCCGATTGAGCGGCGAAGGTGATGCAGCACATCATGGCGAGCTCGCAACTGCCGGCCAGGCAATAGCCGCGCACCATGGCGATGACGGGCTTCGAGCAGTCCCAGGGCGAGAACTCGAACTCCGCGCAGTCGGTCAGCATCTTGCGGGTGCCCATCGGGCCGCGGCCATATTCGTTGCCCCACTCGTATTTGAGGTCATAGCCGGCGCCGAAATGGTCGCCGGCACCGGTCAGGATGACGACGGAGACGTTGTCGTCGTCATCGGCCTTGCGGATGGCGGCAGACAGCTCGGCCATGAAGGGCGGGTTCATGGAGTTCATTTTGTTCGCCCGGTTGATGGTGATGCGGGCGATCTTGTCGTTCACCTCATAGAGGACTTCGTCGGTCACGGGGCTTCCTCCTTGTCTTGATGGTCGGGTGGTAGGTCGGCGATCACCAGGGCGTCGACGGCAATGACGCCATCGGGCCCGGCCAGAATGGGATTGACGTCGGCCTCGGTGATCAGATCACCGAGCGAGGCGGCCAGAACGGAGAACCGCGCGAGGGCGTTGGCCAAACCATCGATATCGGCTGCCGGCCGGCCGCGCAGACCGTCGAGCAGGGGCCTTGCCTGCAAGCGGTCGATCAACCCGCCCGCCACGTCGACGCCGAATGGCGGCACGGCGACCAGGCGGTCGCGCAGCACCTCGACGAAGATCCCGCCGGTCCCGATCATGACCAAGGCTCCGAACTGGGGATCGCGGATCAGTCCGAACACGATCTCGATTCCGCCCGGCGCCATCGGCGCGATAAGGCAGCGTGGGCCAAGGCGTTCCGCCAGGTCGCACCAGGCCGCTCGGACGGCGGTCTCGTCGTTTAGATCAAGTGCCACGCCGCCGACGTCCGACTTGTGGGCGATGCCCGGCATGGCGGTCTTCAAGACCACCGGATAACCGAAAGACGCCGCGGCGGCGACAGCCGCGTCGTCCGTCTCGACGATCCGATGATCGATCACCGGCACGGCGAAGGCCGACAACAGATCAAGCCCGTCGGCCTCGTCGAGCGGCTGGCCGGATGTCAGGCGCCGCCGCCAGGTGGCGATGACGTCGGCGCCCGGCCCATCGGGCGGCGGCAGAAAGCGGCGCTCTCTCCTGTCGCGCCACGCGAAGCCGTGGGCAATGGCGCTGACCGCCGGCCCGAGTCCGTCGATCAGCGGCATGCCGGCCAGCCGCAAGCGCCGCGCGGTCTCATGCACGATGCCGTTCGGGATACAACTCGCGAAAGCCAGCGGTTTGCCGGTCGTCTCAATAATCGACGGCGCGTTGTCGGTGAAGACGGCGCGGAACCGCTCGCCGTCGCGGATGTCGGCGACCCACAGGCCATAACCTGTCGCCGGATCGGCCAAGAGCGCGGTCATGCAGTCGTGGAAGATGCCGGGATAATCGTGGCCGGTACCCCAGGCATCCAGCGGATTGACCGGGTCGAGGCCGTATTCCAGCCGGTCGCTGAGCTGTTCCGTCGTGGCCGGAGCGATCTCGGCGAACGGCAGTCCTGTGTTGGACGCCAGGTCGGTCAGATGTTCGCGCTCGCCACCTGAATCGGCGATCGCGGCCAGGCCGCCGGCAACCGGTCGGTGCGGTGCACTCATCACCTGCATGGTGGCAACGAACTCCGCCATGTCCTCGCAGCGGATGACACCGTAGCGCTCGAAGACGGCGTCGTGGGCGTCGTCGTTGCCGGCAAGCGCGCCGGAATGGCTCACCGCCATCGCCGCGCTTTCCGGTGTCCGTGCCGCCTTGACGACCACGACGGCGATGTCGCGTTCGGCAGCCTTTTGAGCGGCGGCAATGAAACCTGCGGGGTTTCGGATCGTCTCCAGAAACAACCCGACCACACGGGTCGGCTCGAGTTCGAGTGCGAAGTCCAGATAGTCCGCGGCGGTGGTCGCAATCTCCTGGCCGCTGGAGACCGAGAAGTTGAACGCCAGCCTGCCGTCGGTCTGCAGCAGGCCCATATAGACCGAGCCCGACTGGGAGATCAGCGCAACCGGCCCGACCTCGGCGCCGCCGCGATCGCCCTCGCCGAGCGTGCAGTGCACCTTGTCGACGCGGTTATAGAACCCCGATCCGTTGCCGCCGCAGACCTGAAGCCCGGCCGCCTTTGCTTTGGTTTTGAGACGTGCCAGCAACGGCGGGTCGCTGTCGCCCTCAAGATAACCGCTGGCGAAGATCGTCACCGCCTTGACACCGGCCGCGATCGCTTCATCGAACAGGCCTTCCAGGCGCGCGTTCGCCACGTTAAGCACGGCATGATCGATCGGGCCGGGCAGATCGATCAGGCTGCCATGACACGGCCGGTCCTCCACCGCGTCATAGCGCGGGTTGACCAGATAGAGATCGCCGCCGAAGCCGGCGTTGACGCAAGCCCGGATCATGCCGTTGCCGAACGTGCCGACCTTCGGCGATGCACCGACCAGCGCGAGGCTGCGCGGCGCCAGAAGCGGCTGAAGACGATGCTCGGTCATGAGGGAGGGGGCCAAGGGGATCCGGATCGAGCGGCTAGCCTAGTCGGTGATGTCACCGCCCGAAAGACTGATGCGGATCAAATCGCAAGAATCGGATTGTCGCGTCGGTGGGCGTTCCCTAGTCAGGGCGATCTTGCCGCTGCCGTCGGATCGTAATGTCGGTTTCCAAGTCGCCGGGATCGTTGACCCTGGGCCCGATCGAATGGGCCTTGCTGCTGGCGCTGGCCTTTGTGTGGGGCGGTTCGTTCTTTTTCGGCGCGGTCGCGTTGGACGAGTTGCCGCCGCTGACGGTCCTTTTGGCGCGGGTCGGTCTGGCGGCGATCGCGCTCAACATCGGATTGGTCCTCGTCGGGCGCTCGCTGCTTGCCTATCGCCGCTGGTGGGGCGCCTTTCTGGTCATGGGCTTGATCAACAACGTCATTCCGTTCGGTCTGATCCTGTGGGGTCAGACCCATATCGCGAGTGGTCTGGCGTCGATCCTGAATGCCGCGACACCGGTCTTCACGGTGCTCTTGGCCCACTACCTGACCCGCGACGAACGGCTCACCGGGTGGAAGCTCGGCGGCGTGCTGATAGGTTTTGCCGGCGTCGCCGCGATGATCGGACCGGAGGCCTTCATCGGTTTCGGCGACCACGTGTTGGGCGAGGTCGCCATCGTCGGCGCCGCGCTGTCATATGCCTTCGCCAGCATCTGGGGGCGCCGGTTCCGCGATCTGCCACCGGTGGCAACGGCGACCGGCCAGGTCAGCGCCTCCACGCTGATCGTCCTGCCGATCGTGCTTGTGGTCGACCGGCCCTGGGATCTCGCCGCGCCGGGCGCGATCACCTGGGGCGCCCTGATCGGCCTGGCGCTGGTCAGCACGGCGCTCGCCTATGTCATGTATTTCCGGATCTTGAGGACAGCCGGTGCCAGCAACCTGATGCTGGTGACGCTTCTGGTGCCAGTCTTCGCCATCGCCCTGGGTGTCGGCATTCTGGGCGAAACGCTTGCCTGGCGGCACATCATCGGCATGGCCGTGATCGGCCTTGGGCTCTTGGCGATCGACGGCCGCCTGCCGGCCTGGCTTGGCAGGCTTGGCGTCTTGCCGGGTTCGCGGAACAAGGATCGCTGAGAGGTTGAGAAAGAGGGGCCGCGCCGCGGGGCTCAGGGAAGTCCCCGCGGCGCTGCGGGACAACGGCGCTCACTGTTTGGCGCCGTGTGGGTCGCTCGACCCTAAACTCGTTACTGCCTATTGTGGTGATGGAAGCGGCGCTTGGCCGCTTGGCGTTCCAGACCAACCGGTCAGTGGCTTGCTGCGCAGCGCATGATGTCATGGTGATGGATCGATCACGCCGGCCGAAGTGGGTCTAATGGGATGATTCCTCGACTAAAAGCGGCCATCTGGGTCAACGCGCAGGTTAGAATCTGCAATCAGCGGTCCCTGCCGATCTATGTGTTGAACCGTGGCGATCCCGACGCCGGCATGGTGCTGATCAAGCTGATCCTGGCCGATGGTCAGGCCATGGTTCTCTCGCCCCTACGCCAAATGGATGAGTCGCTCGCCTGGCTCAGGGCGACCGGTCCCGATCCCGTCGCCGAGGCCGATGCCGACGCCTATGTGGCGCGTCAGTGTGACATCGATCCCGACATCTGGGTCGTCGAGATCGAGAACCATGACGGCGCCTGGCAACCGGACGAACCCATCGTCGATTAGCGGTGCGGTGAGGCGCCAGAAAAAGAGAAAGCACTGACGCGGTTCCCTTACGTCAGTGCTTTCAATGGGGACCGGATGGGGGATTGGGGGGTATGGAGTCCGGCCCCTTTTTGGCGTCATGTCCGGTTCTTGTCGTGGGTGTCTTCGAACCGGTTAACGTGGCGTCCGGCTCTTGTCGTGGGTACTTTCGAGCCGGTTAACGTGGTGTAGTCCCTGAAAGGGAATGGGTTCTTTTTCCCTTTTGGACGTCCGACCTGCTGTTGGTTCGTTCGTCCGATGGGCTGGAGATGGGGCCTACCCCCATGGTCTACCGCTCAATCTGCAAGACGGACTGTGCAGGCTGTCAGACTTGTCGTTGCGACAATTTGAGTAGTTTTCTGCGAAGTCGTTGTGCCGAAATACGCTTATATTTCAAAGGCTTGTGCAGCGTGGCGGCTTCATGGCGCCTTTCCGGCGCAAACATGGCGAAGACACGCGGGCCGTTGCCGTCGCAACGCGTCGACAAAACGACCGCCGCTGGTCAGGCTGAACGGGCCGCGACAGCCGTTTGAATGGAAAAAACGCTAGCCGGCGGTGACGTCGATCCGCTTGCCGGTTTCCGCTTTGGTCCTCTTGGGAATGGACAAGGTCAGAACGCCGTCCTTGTGTTCCGCATCGATGCTGTCGGCATCCGCGTCCGCCGGCAGGCGAAAGCTGCGCAGAAACGAGCCGAATGTGCGCTCGCTGAAAAACCAGGTCTGGCCTTCCTTGGTTTGCTCGCTCTTCTTTTCGCCCTTCACCGTCAGCATGCCGTCGTGAACCGATACATCGATGTCGTCGGCCTTGACGCCCGGCAGTTCGATGGTGATTTCGTAGGCGTCTTTCGAGGCGGCGGCATCGGCGGTCGGGGCGAAATAGTCGGCGATGCGCTGGCTCAAACCACGCAGGGGGGCATAGACGGAAGGCCAGAAGCTTTGAGCCGTCTGGGACGATTCAACCATGTCGCTTGTCTCCGTGGCATGAATGCATAACGTCAGCTTGCCGTACGCGGCCTCGGTTGCATTGAGCTAGGTCAAGCTCGCGATGTGCGGGGGCCGTTATCTGGAGGTGACATGATCGAGTTTCTCGTCGCACTGGCGGTCTTCCTGGCGGCGCACGTCCTGCCGGCGGCGACGGGGCTGCGCGCGCGTCTCATCACGCGTTTTGGCCGAACCGTCTATGTGGCGGGCTACGTCGTCGTGTCGCTCGCGACCCTTGTCTGGCTCATCAGCGCTGCGTTGCGTGCGCCCTATATCGGCTTGTGGCCGACCGGGCCGGTGACGGCGCTGGTGCCGTTCATCGCCATGCTGCCGGCGTGCATCCTGGCGGCCGGTGCCGCGACCAGACCCAACCCGATCTCGGTGACCTTCGTGGCCGGCCCGACGGACTTCGAGAAGCCCGGCGTTCTGGCGCTCGTGCGCCATCCCATCCTGTGGGCGTTCTTTCTGTGGGCGGCGAGCCACGCCATCGCCAACGGCGATCTGGTGGCGCTGATCCTGTTCGGCGGTTTTGCGCTGTTCAGTCTGGCCGGCATGGGGCGTTTGCAGCGCCGCGCGAAAAAGGCCATGACGGCGGAGGACTTCGCGGTGGCCATGGCGCTGTCGCGCGGCGCGGTGAGCGGCCGGGTGCGCCGGGCGTTCTCGCCGCGCATGGCCATCGAGCTCATTGCCGGCGTCGTTCTCTACGGCGTCTTTCTGGCCCTGCATGGGCCCGTCATCGGCATCTATCCGCTGGCCCTCGTTTAAGCGGCGACCACATCGCCCCACGGCCCATGCCAGCCGACGGTTGTGGTCGCGCGCATTGTGTCGCCTCAAAGGTCTCGGCTAAGACTGGCGGCGGGGAATTCACGTTCAGGAGAGTGATCGGCCGGCCGCGATTATGTGGCGACGTCAAAGGCCGGCGCGAGGGGGTTTAGCCATGACGAACGATGTGCCTGCGAAGGAGACCAAGAACGGCGTCGATGTTGTCGCGATCGACATCGCCATTCGCCTGACGCTGGTCGGCCTCTTGGCCTATTGGTCACTGCTGTTGGTCGGGCCCTTCATCACGATCGTGACCTGGGGCGTCATTCTGGCCGTCGCCCTTTTCCCGACATTCGAGTGGCTGCGCGGCGTGTTGTGGGGCAAGGGCGCGCTGACGGCGGTCGTGATGACCATCGTGTTCCTGCTGATCATCATCGGCCCGGTGAGTTTCCTGGCCGCGGCCCTGGCCGAAAACGTCACGGACATGGCCGCGAGCCTGGAGGCCGGCACGCTGGCGGTGCCGCCGCCCGGCGAGGGCGTCAAGGACTGGCCGGTGGTCGGCGAGAAACTCTACCGGTTCTGGTCGCAGGCCTCGGTCAATCTGCAGGATGCGCTGGCCGGCGTCGCGCCGGACCTCAAACATCTGGCGACCGCCATGCTGGGCTTCGTCGCCAATGTCGGGCTCGACGTCCTGAAGTTCATCGCCTCGGTCATCATCGCGGGCTGTCTGTTCGTTCCCGGCCTGAAGCTCGCCGCCGGCTTCGGCGCCTTCGCCGAGCGGATCTCGGCCAAGCGCGGCAAACCGTTCGTCGCCTTGGGTGCTGCCACCATCCGCAACGTCGCGCGCGGCGTTATCGGCATCTCGCTCATTCAGTCGCTGTTGCTGGGCGTCGGCATGCTGGTCGCCGGGGTGCCGGCTGCCGGCATCCTGACGCTGATCTGCCTTTTCCTCGGCATCATCCAGATCGGCCCGGCGATCGTCACGATCGGCACGCTGATCTGGGCGTGGAGCGAGCTGGGCACGGTGAGCGCGCTGATCTTCACGGTCTACATGATCCCGGCGACGTTCCTGGACAACGTCTTGAAGCCCATCGTCATGTCGCGCGGTCTCTCGACGCCGATGCTGGTGATCTTCATCGGCGTCATCGGCGGCACCATGGCGCACGGCTTGATCGGCCTCTTCATCGGCCCGATCGTGCTCGCGGTCGCCTATGAACTGATCGTCTTCTGGGTGCGCGGCGATAGCGGCGAGAAAGTCTCGGACACTACAACCGAAAATGCCGCCAAGACCTAAAGGACTTGCCGCGTCGGCCGCATCGATTGTGCGCGTGAGGAAAATTGGAGCGGGCGATGAGATTCGAACTCACGACCCCAACCTTGGCAAGGTTGTGCTCTACCCCTGAGCTACGCCCG
>JANQGO010000174.1 GCA_028277285.1 Alphaproteobacteria bacterium
GCGAGCAGATCGTAGGCGCCAACCGGCGCGTCACGTTCGAACAGCAGGCGCAGAACATGCCGGCGGATCGGCGTCAGCCTGATTTCGTTCGTCTGGCAGAAACCCTCGACTTTGAGGAACGCGTCATCGCGCGTTGCGGTCATTCTAGCTCCCATACGGCGGCCTGATCTGTCGGTTCGATGTGCTCCGTCAGGGCCACCTTGGCGTCTGCAGGCGATGCTGGCAAGGGCTGGAGGAAGCGGCCTGGATCAGCGGCCGTCCCAATGGAACTGGAGGAACAGTGTCCTCTGCAGCGGGTTGAAGTTGTCGTCAGAGACGAGATACAGCCGCCACCCGCCGCCCGATGCGGGCGTTACCGCCAGGGACTCGTAGTTATCCACCGACATTGGTGGCTGCAGTACCGCCAATTCTTCGCTGACGATGGGTGCGTCGGTGTCCAGCTGGTCCAAGGTTATTCTGGAGACCCGTCCGCCGGCGCCACCGAAAGCGCTGAAACGGCGTTCCAGAAGCAGGATCTCGCCGTTCGGCAGGGCCGCGAGGTCCGTCGGCTGGAAGATGCCCGTGGCGCTCAACAGGATTCGCCGCACGGCAGCGCCATCGACGATCCAGCCAACCACGTTGTCGCCATCGCGCAGGTCTTCGCTCAGCATCAGCAGTCGGCCATCCGGCAACAGCGTCATGGCTTCGATGCCGCCGTTGTTCGGCAGCCCCGACGTCACCTCCGGCAGCTCCAGCGCCGTCGGGGTGCCGTCAATGCCGTCGCCGGTTGGCGCAAACCGGAGAATACGGTGGTTGCGCTCGAAACTGACAAGGAAGGCGCCGTCGCGCGCCCGCGTAATCGCTTCGGCATCCCGTTGAGACTTGTGCCCGTCGGGGGCAAGTCTGCGACCGTCCTGCGCATGCATGGTGCCGTACTGGGTATCTTTAAGGCCGTTGAGCCGACCCTCGTCATCGTGGCTCAGTTGGCCGCTCAGCCAACGTCCGGTGTCGGTGATGGCAAGGAAGGTCGCACCATCGTCGTCGATGAACAGGCCCGACAGGCCGCCGAAACGGACATCTTCGGTCGACAACTCATACCCGGCGAGATAGTCGAGGCGACCGACGCGCATTTGAGCGGGGTCGTCGGGGTTCAGGTAGATCGGGTCGAGGGAAAACGCGATCGGCCCGCCGGAGCCGGCGAACGCGGCGGTCGGCAGCAGCAGGACAAAAGCCAAGAGGCGAAGAGCGGACATGAATAACCTGCAGATGGGAAGCCGGGTAAGAGCGTAGGCTGAACCGCAAACGCCATAGGCCCAGATTAGGGCCGTCTCATGACATCTGAGAGGCGCTTACTCCCGTGCGTGGCCGAGGCCGCGCCGTCGCCCCGCATCGAGGTTTACGCCCGCCGCCGCGGAAGTCCAAAGCTCCCTTGATTGCCCACCGGCACTTCATCGAACAGTTCGGCCAGCTTCTCCATCATGGCGCCGCCGAGCTGCTCGGCGTCCACAATCGTCACCGCGCGCCGATAGTACCGGGTCACGTCATGGCCGATGCCGATAGCGATCAACTCGACCGGCGACTGCACCTCGATCCAGTCGATGACCTGGCGAAGATGCTTCTCGAGATAGTTGCCCGGATTGACCGACAGGGTTGAGTCGTCGACCGGGGCGCCGTCTGAGATCACCATCAGAATACGGCGCTGCTCGGGGCGGTAGGCGAGGCGTGAATGGGCCCAGATGAGCGCTTCGCCGTCGATGTTTTCCTTCAGCAGCCCTTCGCGCATCATCAGGCCCAGGCCGCGACGGGCGCGCCGCCACGGCGCATCGGCCGCTT
>JANQGO010000202.1 GCA_028277285.1 Alphaproteobacteria bacterium
TAGCGGCCGAAGTGCGCTTTGGCATCGTACAAAGTCTCGACGGTGATCATGGGAACGTCATGGTCCCGGGCATAGATCTCGGTGTTGCGCCGCGCCTTGCCGCGGACGAAGAACGGGATCTTCTTCAGTTCGTTTTCCGCGGCGGCGTCCCAGCGCACGCCGGCGTCATCGTCCCGCGGCTCGGCTTCCGGTTCGGTCGCGGCCTCGACCGGCGCGCTTTCCTGAACCTTGGCTTTGCCCAGATGGGACGGGCCCGCGTCGTCGTTGAACTCGAAGTCTTCGCGGAACATGCCAAGCAGGTGCTCCTCCAGACCCATCATCAGCGGGTGCACCCAGGTATCGAAGATGACGTTCGCGCCTTCCGCGCCCATCTGCGGTGCGTAGCGCGCGGGATAGTCCTGCACATGCACGGGCGCGGAAATGACCGCGCAGGGAATGCCGAACCGCTTGGCGATGTGGCGTTCCATCTGGGTGCCCAACACCAGCTCGGGCTGCAGCGACGCGACGGCTTCCTCGACCTCCAGGTGATCGTCGGTGATCAGGGCGTCGACGCCATAAAGTTCGGCGGCGGCGCGGACCTCGCGGGCGAACTCGCGGCTGTAGGTGCCGATGCCGACAACTTCGAAGCCCATTTCGTCCTGGGCGATGCGGGCGGCGGCGACCGCGTGGGTCGCGTCGCCGAAGATAAAGGTGCGTTTGCCGGTCAGGTAGTTCGAGTCGATGGAACGCGAATACCACGGCAGCCGCGAATTGAGCCCGGCCAGGGCCGGCGCCGGGTCGACACCGATCAGCGTCGCGACTTCTTCGACAAAATCGCGAGTCGCGCCGATGCCGATCGGTACCGTCGTCACCGCCGGCTGACCGAACGAGCGCTTGAGCCAAGACGCGGCCGTGGCGCCGATCTCCGGATACATGACGACGTTGAAGTCGGCATCGCCGAGTCGCGCCAGATCGGCCGGAGTCGCGCCCATCGGCGCGGTGACGTTGATCTCGACGCCGAGTTCGGCGAGCAGGCGGGTCACTTCAAGAATGTCATCGCGGTGACGATAGCCAAGCGCGGTCGGGCCGAGCAGATTGCAGCGCGGTTTTTCAGCCTTGTCGGGCGCCTTCGCTGCCGTACCGGGCGCCGGCACGTTGGGCCCGGCCAGGTGGCGGACCAACTGATAGAACGTCTCCGACGCGCCCCAGTTTTCCTTGCGCTGATAAGACGGCAGCTCGACCGGGACGACCTGGATCGGCAGGCCAAGGGCCTTGGCCAGTCCGCCGGGATCGTCTTGGATCAGTTCGGCGGTGCACGAGGCGCCGACCAGCATCGCGTCGGGCTGAAACCGTTCGTAGGCTTCCCGCGCGGCGCTCTTGAAGATATCGGCGGTATCGGCGCCCAGATCGCGCGCCTGGAAGGTCGTATAGGTGACCGGCGGCCGTTCCTGGCGCCGTTCGATCATGGTGAAAAGCAAGTCGGCGTACGTGTCGCCCTGGGGCGCGTGAAGGACATAATGAAGTCCCTTCATCGCCGTCGCGATGCGCATAGCGCCGACATGGGGAGGGCCTTCGTATGTCCAGACCGCGAGTTTCATGGCTCAGACATTCAGCCGCTCGGTGCGCGTCAACGGCCGGGCGAACAACTCGGCGAGGTCGCCCGCCTGCTCATAGCCCTGGATCGGCGTGAACAGCAGTTCGATCGACCATTTCGTCGTCACGCCGTCGGCCTCCAGCGGATTGGCGAGGCCCAGGCCGCAGACGACCAGGTCAGGCTCCGCGGCGCGGCAGCGGTCGAGCTGGCGCTCGACATGCTGACCTTCGCTTAGCGTGATGCCGTCGGGCAGAAGAGCGAGCTCGGCGTCCAGGTTCTGACGGTGCAGGAACGGCGTGCCGACCTCGGTCAGCTCCATCGACAGTTCGCGCGCGAGGAACCGCGCGAGCGGCACCTCAAGCTGGGAATCGGGAAAGAAAAAGATCCGCTTGCCGGCGAGCGACTCGCGATAACGCTCCAGGGAGCGCTCCGAGCGGGTGCGCGCCGCCGCGGTCGCCAGCTTGAACCGTTGTTCGGAAATGCCCCATGCATCAGCCGCCGCGCGCAACCACATGGTGGTGCCTTCGGTCCCCAGGGGGAAAGGTGCGCGCAGGTGCTTCGCGCCGCGGTCTTCCAATTTGCGCGACGTGGCGCCCAGAAACGGCTGGGCCAAAAGGAACGACGTCTTGGGCCCGACGGCCGGCATGTCGGCCGCGTGTGTCGACGGTAGAAACGTGACCGGGCCGATGCCGAGGTCGTCGAACAGGCGCCGGAACTGGTCCTCCACCACGTCGGCCAGGGCCCCGACGACCATGAGCGACGGCTCGGCATCGGGAGCCTCGGGCGCTAGATCCGCCGCCAACGCTTCCAGGCAGGCATCCTCGCCCTCGGTGAACGTCGTCTCGATGCCGCTGCCGGAATAATTGAGGACGCGGACGTCCGGCGCATAGGTGCGCGACATTCTTTGCGCGACGCGCGACAGGTCGAGCTTGATGACCTCCGACGGGCACGACCCGACCAGGAACAGCAGGCGGATCTCGGGCCGGCGGGCCAGGAGCTGTTCGACGACGCGATCCAGTTCCGTGTTCACGTCGGCCAGACCGGCCAGGTCGCGCTCTTCGATGATGGCGGTGGCGAATCGGGGCTCGGCGAAGATCATGACGCCGGCCGCCGACTGGATCAGGTGGGCGCAGGTGCGCGAGCCGACGACAAGAAAGAACGCGTCCTGGATCTTGCGATGCAGCCAGACGATGCCCGTGAGGCCGCAGAAAACCTCGCGCTGGCCACGTTCGCGCAGGATGTTTGGCGCGTCACCGGATGGAACGTGGCCTTGCTTGAGATCGGCGACGGCCACCGCTGTCATTTCGCGTGGCCCGCCGCACCGGAGACATCGATCGCCGCGCGCTCTTGCCGCGCCGCGCGCAGTTTCAGAACAAATTGTGTGACGTTGACCAGATAGGCGGCATAGGCGGCCAAGGCGAGCATCATGAGGTCATGAGCGCCCATCCAACCGGTCAGCAGGGCGGCCAGATAGGCCGTGTGCAGGGCGATCACCACCATGCTGACGGCGTCTTCCCAGAAAAACGCGGGCGCGAACAGATACTTGCCGAAGACCTGGCGCTCCCAGATCGAGCCGGTCACCATGATCGTATAGAGCAACGCGGTCTTGACGATGATCGATGCGGTGGCGTCGATGTAGCCGTAACCGGTCAGCAGATAGTGCAGTACCAGGACCAGGCTGACGACAAAGACGAAGAACTGGATCGGCGCGAGGATGCCCTGGACGATCGTCCAGCCCGACGAGTCGCGGCGTCTGCGCTGTTCGTCGGTGTAGAGTGTCGAGCGTTTCTGACCTGTGCCGCTCTTGGAGCAGACCGATGTCGCCCCCGTGTGTGCCGCCCAGGGGCACGAATCGATGGTCTGGACGAACCTGTCAAACAGATTACCCACATCGAATGTGTAGATCATTTGACAACTCCTCGCTGGAATGCCCAAATTTTCCCCGCAGCGATGTCACGTGCGCTGCACGACGAACAGGGGACTTGGGGCGCTTCAAGAAAGTGAAAAGATCCGCAGCGACACATGACGTACGACCCTTTGAGCTGCTGAGTTCAAGCAGCGTAGGTCGTTCACGTTGGGGTGTCAATCAAATCGGACAATGTTGTGCGTCCATCAAAGTTGACAAACCCTGGCTGGAGGGTCTTAACTAGACTTTGTCAATCAATCCCGTCTGAGCGGCGCGATGACAGAGCCATGTCTATGACCTCCAGTTCGATAAAGAGTCCTTGCAGGGACAACAGGAGCTTTGGCTCTTGCCGTGGATTCGAGGGGAGGAACTAGATGGCCGGTATGCGTGAGTCGTTTGCAGCGAGGACGCGGTGGGACGAATCCGGTGAACAGAACCTGGATCGTGAACCATTTCCCGATATCAATGACTATGACGGATGGACCCAGTCGAAGCGGCCGGTGTCGATCCTGGTCAGGACGATCGAAGGTCAGGTCATCCCGAGCTTGGTGAGGGCCCATCAAGCGCAATCCGAAGACGATGCCGAAACGCCGGCGGCTGACGAGGTCCGGCCCACCGAGGACGACGTCGTCGAACTGACCAAAATACTTCTTGAGGAAGATGCGACCGCCGCGTCCGTCTTCGCCAACGCCGTTCTTGATAGAGGCGTGTCGTATCAGACGCTGTGTCTGGAACTCTTCGCGCCCGCCGCGCGTCGTTTGGGCGAGATGTGGGTGGCCGATGTCTGTGATTTCGCGCAGGTCACCATCGGCGTCGGTCGGTTGCAGCAACTTCTGCGCGAGTTCGCGCGGCAGGTGCCGCCTGAGCCCACGGCTTGGGTGCAGGGCCGACGCGCCCTGTTGGCGCCGACACCGGGTGAGCAACATACCTTCGGCATGCTGGTTGTCGGCGAGTTCTTCCGCCGCGCCGGGTGGGACGTGACCGGCGAGCCGGCCGCGACGCGCCAGGAGCTGTGCTCGCTTGTGGACAACGAGTGGTTCGCGGTTGTTGGCCTGTCTTTAAGCGCCGAGGCGCAATTAGGCAGGTTGTCTAAGGTCATTCGATTTGTTAGGGAGGCATCCCGAAACGACCACATCCACATCATCGTGGGTGGTCGTGTCTTTACAGAGCGACCAGAACTTGTCGAACGCGTCGGAGCTGACGTGTCGGCGGTCGACGGGCGCGACGCCGTGGAACGGGCTGAAGCGCTCTTGGCTGCTGATGAGGCTGCTGACTGACGTGTTCCAACCGTTGGGGGTGAAGGCTGAGCGGCAAACCGAACAATGGCTTCCAAGCGCCAAAGAAGTTCTTTGCCGACGTCGATCCCAAAGACGTGGCGAGGCTCGTTGGCTCGGCTTCGGATGTCGCCCTGGTCCTCGATAACAAGGGGACGGTCAAGGACATAGCCCATGGCTCCGATCAACCGATCGAGGAAAGCCGGCAATGGGTTGGACGGCCTTGGATCGAGACGGTTACCGTGGAGAGCCGGTCCAAGGTCGAAGACCTCTTGAGCGCCGCCAACGACGACACCGCGCGACCGCGCCACGTCAACCACCCCTCCAGCAGCGGGCCCGACGTTCCCATCCTCTATCGCACGGTCCAAATCGGCAAAGACGGCCCGATCGTCGCGTTCGGCCGCGATCTGCGCGAAATGGCGGCGCTGCAGCAGCGGCTCGTCGAAGCGCAACTATCGATGGAAAGAGAGTACGATCAGTTGCGTCATGCCGAGACGCGCTATCGCCTGTTGTTCCAGTTGTCGACCGAGGCCGTGATCATCGTCGACGCGTCGACCAACAAGATTGTCGAAGCCAATGGCGTTGCCGAGACGCTGCTGGGCCAGGACACGGGCACCATCATCGGCGAGAGCTTCCCGCTGGGCACGAACTCCAAGGACACCGAGGCGGTCTTGCGGCTGATGGCCGACGCCAGGGCCGCGGAACGCGCCGGCGAGGTTCGTGTCAGTCTGATGGACGAGCAGGGCGATGTCTCGGTCTCGGCCTCCCAGTTCAGGCACGACAGCAAGACGTATCTTCTGATGCGCCTGACACCGTTGCGGGCCAACGGCACCGTCGTCTCGGAGGACAAGACGCGCTCGGACCTGCTGGCCTTGATCGACAAGGCGTCCGATGGATTCGTCGTCACCTCGCCGGACGGCAACGTTCTGACCGCCAACCAGGCTTTCCTGGACCTCGCCGAACTGCCGACCGAAGAGCGGGCAAAAGGCAACTCGCTCGACCGCTGGCTTGGCCGTTCCGGCGTCGATCTGTCGGTTCTGCTGTCGAACATCAGGAAGAGCGGCGCGGTGCGTCTGTTCGCCACCAAGTTGCGCGGCGAGAACGGTTCGGTCGCCGATGTCGAGATCTCGGCCGTCATGGTGTCGAGCGGCGAACACGCCTGCTACGGCTTTGTCGTCCGCGACGTCAGCCAGCGCCTGCCCTCCGGCAATGGCGGCGAAAATGGCCTGCCGAAATCGGTCGAGCAACTGACCGACCTGGTCGGCCGTGTCTCGATGAAGGATATCGTGCGCCAGACCACGGATGTCATCGAGCGGCTGTGTATCGAAGCGGCGCTGGAGCTGACCGACGACAACCGCGCGTCGGCCGCCGAGATGCTCGGGCTGAGCCGCCAGAGCCTCTACGTCAAACTGCGCCGGCACGGCATCGACGACGAGGCCATCGGTTAGATCGGCCGGCGCTGGGTCCGCGGTTCGGGCCGGGCTCTCGACATGTCGTGTAAACCCAGCCAAACACTGTAAGTCTGCGTTGACAGTTTAGACTGTCAGTCATACTGTACGCCTATGGCTGTATCCTCCCATGTCGCACGTTGGGGGCCACGCCCAGCGCCATCGGCGGTCCTTGAACTGCTGAAACCGATAACGTGGTTCGCGCCGATGTGGGCCTTTGGCTGCGGCGTCGTCTCGTCGGGGCAGCCGATCCTGGACAACCTGCTGGTGCTTTTCGCCGGCGTCATGCTGGCGGGACCGTTCGTGTGCGGCACCAGCCAGGCGGTGAACGACTGGTTCGACCGCGAAGTCGATGCCATCAACGAGCCCGACCGCCCGATTCCGTCGGGCCGGATGCCCGGCCGTTGGGCGCTCTACATCGCGATCGTCTGGTCGCTCGCGTCGCTGGCTCTGGCCGCCGCACTCGGTCCGTGGGTGTTCGGCGCCGCCGTTTTCGGACTGGTCCTGGCATGGGCCTACAGCATGCCGCCGTTCCGTTTGAAGCTGAACGGATGGTGGGGCAATTCCGCGGTCGCGATCTGTTATGAGGGCCTGCCCTGGTTCACCGGCGCGGCGGTCATGACGGCAGCGCTGCCGGACTGGCGCATCATCACCTTTGCCTTGCTCTACAGTATCGGCGCGCACGGCATCATGACGCTCAACGACTTCAAGTCGGTCGAGGGCGACAGGCAACTGGGCATCCGCTCCTTGCCGGCGATGCTGGGCGTCGACCGCGCGGCCAAGGTCGCCTGTATCGTGATGGCGGTCCCGCAGGTTGCCGTGGTCGGCCTGCTGCTGTGGCTGGAGTATCCGATCTACGCCGCATCCGTGGCGGCGCTGCTGGTTGTGCAGATCGTGTTGATGGTCCGGCTGCTGTCCGATGCCCGCAAGTATTCGCCCTGGTACAACGCCACCGGCACGACGCTTTATGTCATCGGCATGCTGGTCAGCGCGTTTGCCATTCGCGGCATGGTGACATGATGACCAAGGCGCTCCAACCGCTGGGCTGGCTCGGCATCGTGCGCCTGGGGCTGGTGCAGACCGGTCTGGGCGCCATCGTCATCTTGACGACGTCGACCCTGAACCGGGTCATGGTGGTCGAGCTGGCGCTGCCGGCGGTCCTGCCCGGCGCTCTGGTCGCCTTTTACTACGCCGTGCAGCTGTCGCGCCCGCGCATGGGCTATGGCTCCGATGTCGGCGGGCGGCGAACGCCGTGGATCATCGGCGGCATGGCGTGTCTGGCGCTGGGCGGCATCCTGGCCGCGTTGGCCACCGCATGGATGGCGAGCGACACGCTGGCCGGCATCGCCCTCGCCATCGTCGCCTTCGCCATGATCGGCGCCGGTGTCGGCGCCGCTGGCACGTCGCTTCTGGTGTTGCTGGCCATGCGCGTTGCCGAAAAGCGGCGCGCTGCCGCGGCAACCATCGTGTGGCTGATGATGATCGCCGGTTTCATCGTGACGGCCGCCGTCGCGGGCCAGCATCTGGATCCGTTCTCGAACATGCGGCTGATTGCGGTCACCGGCGTCGTGGCGTTGACGGCCTTCGTGCTTTCGCTGATCGGCGTCTGGAACATCGAAGGCCAGCAGACGGTCGCCAAGACAGCGCCGGTGGAAGAGGAGCCGCAGCCGTCGTTCGCCCAGGCCATGAAGCAGGTTTGGGCCGAGCCCATGGCGCGCCGCTTCGCCGTCTTCGTTTTCGTCTCGATGCTGGCCTATTCCGCCCAGGACCTGATCCTGGAGCCTTTCGCCGGTTTGGTGTTCGGCCTGACACCCGGCCAGTCGACCCAGCTTGCCGGTGTGCAGAATGCCGGCCTGTTCGTCGGCATGGTGCTGGTCGCGCTCGCCGGCAGCGGCTTCGGCGAACGGCGCGCCGGGCCGATCCGGCTTTGGATGATCGGCGGCTGCGTCGTCTCGGCGCTGGCGCTGGTCGGGCTGGTTGTCGGCGGACAAATGAACGCCTGGTGGCCGCTGCACGCCAACGTCTTCGTGCTTGGCGTCGGCAACGGCGCGTTTGCGGTCGGCGCCATCGGTTCGATGATGGGCAACGTCTCGCGCGGCACAAAAAAACGCGAAGGCGTGCGGATGGGTTTGTGGGGCGCCGCACAGGCTATCGCTTTCGGTGTCGGTGGCCTGTTGGGCGCCGCGGCCGTCGACATAACACGGTTGATGATGGAGTCGCCGGCGCTTGCCTATGGCGCTGTCTTCGCCGCGGAGGCCGTCGTTTTTCTGGTTGCCGCGCATCTGGCAACGCGGATCGAAGCCGGTCCGCAGAAGTTTCCGAAAACAGGTGAGGGGCCGGGCGCGGTCGCCACCGCCGAACTTGTCGCGAGGTGAGAGCATGAACGACCACGAAACGTTCGACGTCGTTGTTGTCGGTGGCGGACCGGCGGGTGCGACCACGGCAACCGATTTGGCCCTTGCCGGCCGGTCCGTGTTGCTGTTGGACCGCGCCGGCCGCATCAAGCCGTGCGGTGGCGCCATTCCGCCGCGCCTGATCCGCGACTTTCTTATTCCAGACAGCCTGATTGTCGCCCGCGCCTTGTCCGCGCGCATCGTCTCGCCGACATCGCGCGCGGTCGACATGCCGATCGAAGACGGGTTTGTCGGCATGGTGGACCGCGACGTCTTCGATGAATGGTTGAGAGAGCGCGCGGAGAAAACCGGCGCGGTGCGCCGGCAGGGCACGTTTACGGATTTCAGCCGCGATGACGATGGCACCGCGCGGGTTCACTACAAGACGAAAGAGGCGCCGGATACCGAGGTTGTGGTGCGCGCGCGTGCCGTGGTCGGCGCCGACGGCGCGAACTCGGCGGTGGCGCGCAAAGCGGTCCCTGAGGGCGGGAAGGTGCCTTACGTCTTCGCCTATCACGAAATAGTCCGCTCGCCCGAAGAGAACACGGAGGGTTTCGACGGCACGCGGTGCGACGTTCACTACCGCGGCGAATTGTCGCCCGACTTCTATTCCTGGATCTTCCCTCACGGCAATGCCACCAGTATCGGGACCGGCAGCGCATGCAAGGGTCTGTCGCTGCGCCAGTCGGTGCACGACCTGCGGGTGATCGCCGGCCTGGACGGTTGCGAGACCATCCGCCGCGAAGGCGCGCCGCTGCCGCTCTACCCGCGCAAGCGGTGGGACAACGGCCGCGACGTCATCCTTGTCGGCGACGCCGCCGGCACGGTCGCGCCGGCGTCGGGCGAGGGCATCTATTACGCCATGGCGGGCGGACGTCTCGCCGCCGGCGCGCTGGACCGTTTCCTGGTGACCGGCGATGCCAAGGAGTTTGCCACCGTACGCAAGCATTTCATGAAGGAGCACGGCCGCGTCTTCTGGATCCTGCGGATGATGCAGAACTTCTGGTATTCGAACGATCGCCGCCGCGAGCGGTTCGTCAGCATCTGCCGTGATCCCGATGTCCAGAAGCTGACCTGGAACGCGTACATGAACAAGAAGCTGGTGAGGGCGAAGCCACTGACCCATGCCAGGATCTTCTTCAAGGACCTCGCTCACTTGACGGGTTTGGTCTCGCCTTCATGAGCGTCCATGTGCGGCCGTACCGCGTTCTCTTAGCGGCGGCCGCATCGGCGATTGTTGTCGCCTTCATCGGCGGCACGCTGACGGACGTCGGGCCGTGGTACCAAAGCCTCCGCCAGCCGTCATGGCGACCGCCCGACTGGCTCTATGGACCGGCGTGGACCATCATGTATGCGCTGGCGGTTCTGTCCTTTGTTTCGTATTGGCGTGTCGCGCCAAGCCGACAAAGCCGCGAGTGGCTGATCGGTCTCTTCTCTCTGAACGGTTTCCTCAACATTCTATGGAGCCTGCTGTTCTTCAGGCTGCAGCGGCCGGACTGGTCGCTGATCGAAGTCGTCATTTACGCCGTGTCGACCTTGGGTCTGATCGTGTTCGTGGCGCGCCACTCCAAATGCGCTGCCTGGCTACTGGCGCCCTATCTCGCCTGGGTCGTCTTCGCCGGCTTCCTGAACTATTGGGTCGTCAAGCTAAACGCGCCATTCTAGGACGCGCGACACCTCCGATGACCGTCGCCCGTGACATACGATGCGGATTGTTGGGGTCCGTTGACCGCTCTAGCTGGGGAGCCATGCCGGATCATGTCGGACTTCTTTCTTTCAGGATACATCGTCGATCTGATTCTTGGCTTCGTTGTGCTCGAGGTCGCGGTCCTTGCCGCCTATCGGCAGCGAACCGGATCGGGCCCCGCACTTGGCGACCTCATCAGCATGCTTTTGCCGGGCGTCTGTCTGCTTTTGGCGATGCGGGTCGTGATCATCGGTTCGGACTGGACGTGGGCTGCCCTGTTTCTGTTGTTGTCCTTGGTCTGTCACCTGGCCGATCTGCGCCGCCGTTGGCCGTCCCGCACCTCTTGAGCGCGGCTCACGGCCGAAACAAGCGGCTATTTTTTTGCGATCCGGATGATCTGCGGCCGCCATGACTCCGTAAGATTGTTAGGCAAGTTGGACGTGTTCGCGTGTTATGTTTGGCTGACAGTGTCGGTCGCCGCCGACGGCCCAGAACGCACGATGGTTCGGACGTCGTTAGCTCTGATTAGAAAGGAACGGTCTGAAGGGGGAATCGATGTTGGCGATGGCGCATCAGGAAGAAGAGCAGCAGGTCTTGAGCCTGGAGGACTATTTCACGGGACGTACCAGGGCCTGGGGAATCTTTCAGGACCGGTTCGGCCGTCTGCGCCGCCGTTTCGAAGTCGATATCGATGGCAGTTGGGATGGCGAAACGCTGACCTTGGTCGAGGACTTCGTGTTTGACGACGGTGAGCTCGATACGCGCACATGGCACATCAAGAAGATCGCCGACACCGTCTACCGCGGCAACGCGGAGGGCGTCATCGGCACGGCCGAGGGGGTCGTCAAGGGGAACTCCTTCAACTGGTGCTACGACTTCGCGCTGAAGGTCGGCAAGAAGACGATCAATGTCAGGTTCAACGATTGGTTCTTCCTGCAGAGCGACGGCATCATGATCAACCGCGCGAAGGTCACCAAGTTCGGTTTGCTGTTGGGTGAACTGACGCTGGTATTCGCCAGACCGTAACGCGACGACCCCAATCGCAAAACCAAGCAGCTAAAACAGGATCTGCTTCAGGTTCTGTTGAGGGACGCGCCCGTTGACGACCGTTTCGTCCCCCTCACCCAGCTCCGGCTAGGACGCTGACGCGCCCAAGCCTGCGCAACCCTCTCCCCCACTGACGTGGGGGCGAAGGAGAAAAGGTTGGCGAACGTATCCCTCGCCCGCCTGCGCGAGAGGGAGGGGCCCGGCGAGAAGCGATGGGAGGGTGAGGGCCGTCATCTCACGTCGTCTAAGTCGGCAACGACCTTGGCACCAGGGAAACCAAGAATCGGATCTCAACAGATCCTAGCGCAAAGGCGCGGCGACGGACTGGGCGATGGTCAGCGCCGGTTTGCCGCGCCGATCGCCTTCCAAGGCGTCGATGGCGGTTGCGACGATGTGCTGCGCGTCCAGTTGCGCCGCGACATACATCTGGTCCGGCGCATCCTGGTCCTGAAAACGGTCGGGCAGGGTCATCGGCCGGACGATCAGGCCACGATCCAGATGGCCATTGCGGGCGAGGCTGGTCAGCACATGGCTGCCAAACCCGCCGGCCGCACCCTCTTCGACCGTGATCAACACGTGATGCTCGCGCGCCAGGCGCTGAACCAGCTCAAGGTCGATCGGTTTGGCGAAGCGCGCATCGGCGACGGTTGTCGACAGGCCGGCGGCGTCCAATTGCTCGGCGGCGACCAGCGCTTCGCGCAGGCGCCCGCCCAGCGACAGGAGGGCGATCTTCGTACCCTCCTTGACGACACGCCCCCGACCGATCTCAAGAGGCGTACCTTTCTCGGGAAGCTCGACCCCTGTGCCCTCGCCACGTGGATACCGGAATGCAATCGGACCGCTGTCATGGTTGACCGCCGTTGCGACCATGTGGACGAGTTCGGCCTCGTCCGATGCGGCCATGACCGTCATGTTGGGCAGGCAGCCCAGATAGGCGACGTCGAACGCGCCCGCATGGGTCGCGCCGTCGGCGCCGACCAGGCCCGCCCGATCGATCGCAAAGCGAACCGGCAGGTTCTGAATGGCGACATCGTGGACGATCTGGTCATAGGCACGCTGCAGGAATGTCGAATAGATCGCGCAGAAGGGCTTGTAGCCC
>JANQGO010000228.1 GCA_028277285.1 Alphaproteobacteria bacterium
TTCCCCTCGCCCGCTTGCGGGAGAGGGAGGGGCCCGACGCGAAGCGTTGGGAGGGTGAGGGTTAGCCCTGATAGGCGACCAGCAAATCCTTCGCGTCGACCTGGGTGCCGACGGGGGCCGCGACCTCGCCGATCGTGCCGTCGCGTTGGGCGTGGATCGCGGTTTCCATTTTCATCGCTTCGATGGTCAGCAACAGGTCGCCGGAGGCCACCTTCTGACCGGCTTTCACGGCGACCGAGGCGACCATGCCGGGCATCGGTGCGGGCACATGGTCGGGGTTGCCGTCCTCGGCTTTCTTGTGACGCACCACCTTGTCGGCAACGGCCCGGTTGGCGACGCGTACGATGCGCGGCTGGCCATTCAGATCGAAGAAGACGCGGACATTGCCCTCGTCGTCGGTCTCACCCACCGTTTGGAAACGGATGACGAGCGTCTTGCCGTGTTCGATGTCGACGGCGATCTCCTGGCCCGGCGTCATGCCGTAAAGAAAGATCGGCGTCGGCAGGACGTGGACCGGACCGTGGTCGCGCCGGCGCGCCGCGTAGTCGGTGAAGACGCGCGGATACATGACGTAGGAGCAGAACTCCTCGTCGCTTATGTGGCGCCCGGCCTTGTGCTCGGCCTCCGCGCGTTCGGCATCCAGATCGGCCGGCGGCAGCACGGCGCCGGGCCGCGTCGTCAACGGTTCGGCGCCCTTCAGGATCTTCTTCTGCAGGGCTTCGGGAAACCCGTTGGGCGGCTGGCCGATATCGCCGCGGAACAGTTGGACAACGGATTCCGGGAACGCGATGTCGTGATCGGGGTCTTCGATCTCCTCGCGGGTCCAGCCGGCACTGACCATGGCGAGCGCCATGTCGCCGACGACCTTCGACGTCGGGGTCACCTTGACGATGTCGCCGAACATCAGATTGACCTCCGCATAGGCGCGCGCCACGTCATGCCAGCGCGCTTCCAGGCCCAGCGAGCGCGCCTGCTCCTTCAGATTGGTGAACTGGCCGCCGGGCATTTCGTGCAGGTAGACCTCCGACGCGCCGAACCTCAGATCGCTCTCGAACGCGCGGTAATCGCGGCGCACGGCTTCCCAGTAGTCGGAGAAGGCGCGGATGGTCGCTGGATCAAGGCCTGGATCGCGCTCGCCGTGACGCAGGGCCGCGACGACGGAGCCCAGATTGGGCTGGCTGGTCAGGCCCGACCAGGAATCCATGGCCAGATCGATGGCGTCGACCCCGGCATCGACCGCGGCCAGGACGCTGGCCGCCGCGACGCCGCTGGTGTCGTGGGTGTGGAAGTGGATCGGCAGGCCGGTCTCTTCCTTCAGCGCCTTGACCAAAATCCCCGCGGCTTCGGGCTTGACGACGCCGGCCATGTCCTTGATGCCCAGCACGTGGGTGCCGGCATCGGCCAGTTCGCGCGCCAGCTTGACGTAGTAGGCGAGGTTGTAGGTGCCGTTCCGGGCCGGATCCAGCATGTCGCCGGTATAGCAGATCGCGGCTTCCAGGAGCCTGCCGCTCTCCAGCACCGCGTCCATGGAGACGCGCATGTTCTCGACCCAGTTCAGGCTGTCGAACACACGGAAGATGTCGATGCCCGACGCCGCCGCCTGGGCCACGAAGTGGGTGACGACATTATCGGGATAGTTGGTGTAGCCGACGCCGTTGGCGCCGCGCAGCAGCATCTGGAAACAGATGTTCGGAATCGCCTCGCGCAGCGCCGCGAGCCGGTCCCACGGGCATTCGTCCAGAAACCGCATGGCGACGTCGAAGGTCGCGCCACCCCAGCATTCCAGGCTCAAGAGGTCCGGAAACTCGCGCGCATAGGCGCCGGCGACATGCGCCATGTCATAGCTGCGCATGCGGGTTGCGATCAGCGACTGATGGGCGTCGCGCATGGTGGTGTCGGTGACGAGGACCTGTTTCTGCGCCAGCATCCAGTCGGCGAACGCCTTGGGGCCGTGTTCGTCAAGCCGCTGGCGGCTGCCCGCCGGCGGTTCGCTCAGGTTGGAT
>JANQGO010000263.1 GCA_028277285.1 Alphaproteobacteria bacterium
CGCGCTGCGCGGCGACATCGTCGACATCTTTCCGACCGGCGAGACGCAGCCCGTAGTCGCCGGGCTCCATGACCGTGCCGGTGCGGGTGTAGCCGCCGCGCGCGAGAAGTGCCTGCAGCGCGTCGCGGTCGAGCTCCTCGCCCACGGTGATAGCCAGCTTGGCACCGCGCAGCACCTCGCGCGGCGGCACGCGCTGCAGGAAGCCGCCGGCGGTCGTGATGACGATCTGCGCGCGCGCTTCGCCATCGGCCAGCGCCGCCAGGGCGGCGACCCGCTCACCGGAAACGGTCGGATTGGGCGACACGCGGTCATAAGGCAGACAATCCCAGGCCGGGAACGCCAGGACTTCTGCTTCAGGCACGAAGAACGCCAGCGTATCGGCCAGGCTCGCGGCCCGCTCCGCATCGCGGGCGACCACCACGATGTCACGGCCCGGCGCCTGGCGGCTGATATCGCCCAGCAGCAGGGCGTCGAGCCCTTCCGGCGCGCCACAGATCACCGTGTTCCGCGTCTTGTCCAGACGATTTACTATATTTTCTATCATGTTAGGTCGATAACTTAAACTCTAGGAAGAGGTCGACAACGTCGTTTGCCTGATGCTCCGGGGTTGGCCTGCGCCGGCAGTACCACGCATAGATCTCCGGATCCGGCTGGTTCAGCAACAGTTCGAAGCGATGGAGCTGGGCGTCATCGAAATCCCGGAGATGTTTGTCGGCAAAACCGCCCAAAAGCAGGTCCATTTCCAGGATGCCGCGATGCCAGGCACGGTAGCGCAGCCGCTTGCGGCGCGCGTCGAGGTCGTTGCTTTTGGTTTCGGCCATTACCGCGATCCTGTTGATGGCTGTCCATCTATCGCGTCGTTCGCCGGATGTCACCCGGCGTCGCCTGCCCTAGACTGGCGCCATGCGCCCGGAGATCCTGTTCCCTGTCTTCATGCCGGTCACCGGCCTGCCCGGTATCGGCCCTCGGCTCGCCAAGCTGGTCGAACGGGTCGCGGGTGAACGTGTCGTCGATTTGCTGTGGTTGTTGCCGACCGGCATGGTCGACCGGCGTCACGCGCCGGATATCCGCGACGCCGAACCCGGCCAGATCGTCACCTTGCGGCTGACCGTCGGCGAGCACCAGCCGCGTCGCAACAAACGCCAGCCCTACCGCGTCGTCTGCACCGACGATACGGGCTCGCTGATGCTTGTCTTCTTTCACGCCAAGGAAGACTACCTGAAGCGGACCCTGCCGACCGGCGAGATGCGCATCGTCAGCGGCAAGCTGGAACGCTACGGCGACCGCCTCCAGATGGTGCATCCCGACCATATCGGGACCGAAGAGGAGTTCGCCGAACTGGCCCGGGTCGAGCCGGTCTATCCATTGACCGAGGGCCTGACGCCCAAGACGCTGGCCAAAGCCATGCGCGCCGCACTCGACATGGCGCCGGAGCTGCCGGAGTGGCAAGACGCGGCCTACGCGGCCAAACAGGCGTGGCCGCCGTGGCAGGAAGCCTTGCTGGCGGTTCACCACCCGCGCGACCGCCATGATCTCAATCCTCAGGCCCTGTGCCGACGCCGCCTTGCCTTCGACGAGCTTCTCGCCAACCAGCTGGCGCTGGCGCTGGTCCGGGCATCGCAGAAGAAGGCGCGCGGCCGGCCGCTTCATGGCGACGGCCATCTGCGCGAGAAAGTCCTGGCCAAACTGCCCTTCTCCCTGACCGGGTCGCAGCAGACGTCGCTCGACGAAATCGCCGCCGACATGGGCAGCGAAGAACGCATGCTGCGTCTGCTCCAGGGCGATGTCGGCAGCGGCAAGACCGTGGTCGCGCTGATGGCCATGCTGATTGCCATCGAAGCCGGCTGCCAGGCGGTCCTGCTCGCGCCGACCGAGATCCTGGCGCGCCAGCACGCCGCGACCATCGGCACCTTGATCGCGCCCCTGGGCCTGAAGACAGTGCTGCTGACCGGGCGCGACAAGGGCAAAAAACGCGGCGAGAAACTGCTGGCGCTGGCCGACGGCTCGGCGGCGATCGCC
>JANQGO010000314.1 GCA_028277285.1 Alphaproteobacteria bacterium
AGGCAACGAACGTCATGTCGGGCGATTGCGTATCGCGCCGGTCCAGCGCGACGACCTTCGCGCCGCGCTCGATCAGCAGATCCGCCGTCGCGCGCCCGATCCCCGACGACGCGCCGGTCACGACGATACGTTTGCCGCTGAACGTCATGACGCCAGCCTGGTCGGGCTGTAGGTACAGGGAAGCGCGCGCACGCCGTTGATGAACATGCCGTTGATCGGGCGCAGCGCGTCGAGGTCGACCTCCAGGTCGGGCATGGTTTCGAACAGCAGCTTGAAGAAGTGATACATCTCGCGCCGCGCCAGGTGCATGCCCAGGCAATGATGAACGCCGCCGCCGCCGTAGCCGACATGATCGTTGGGGTTGCGCCGGATGTCGAAGCGGTCGGGATCGTCGAACACGTCCTCGTCGCGGTTGGCGGCGTTGTACCAAATGACCACCTTCTGGCCGGCTTCGATGGCCTGGCCGCGAATTGCCGTGTCCTCCGCAACGGTGCGGCCGAAGTGCACGACCGGGCTGGCATAACGCACGATCTCCTCGAGCGCTGTTGCGACCAGGCATTCGTAATCGTCGCGCCACGCGCGCCACTGGCCGGGATGACGAGCCAGAAACGTGATCCCTTGCGCGATCGAGCTTGCCGTCGTTTCGATGCCGGCGGTGATCAAGAGCTGAAAGTAGATGCCGATGTCGAAGTCGGACAGTTTCTCGCCGTCCAGGTCGGCGGCGACCAATACGCTGATCAGGTCGTCGCCCGGCGTCTTGCGCCGCGCTCGCGCGAGGTCTTCGCCATAGGCATTCAGGTCGAGGAATGCCTGGTACGAGTTTCGGAAGTCTCCGATTTCCGCATCGCCGTGGCCCAGTGCGGTGACGGTCAGGTGCTGCAGGTGAGGGCGGTCCGTCTCCGGCACGTCCAGCATGTCGCAGATGACGCCCATCGGCATTTGATTGGCGATGTCGGCGGCGAAGTCGCAGGCGCCTTGTTCCGAGATCGAGCCGATCACCTGGCGCGCTCGCAACGCCATGCTGGCTTCCAAGTCCTGCAGCAAACGCGGCGTGAAGATCTTCGCGACGATGCGGCGCAGTTTGGTGTGCAGCGGCGGATCGCGGTTCAGCATGCCGCCGACGATGTAGGCCTCGTCGTCGGATTCCGTGAACATGCCGGTGCCGTGGCCAGAGCGGAACCGGTTGGTGTCGCGGCTGACCTCGCGCACGTCCGCGTGCCGGGTCAGCGACCAGAACCCTTCGCCCGTCGGTTCGCCGTCGCCGTCGAACGCGGCCTGCCAGGCGACCGGGCGTTCGCGGCGAAACCGGCCAAACCAATGGTCGCGGTCGTCGCGCCGCCAGAACGCCGTGTCGGCAAGGTGGATGTCGTCCAGGGTGAGCTGATCCATGGCTGTCGCCTCCGGAGTCACGCGGCCCAAGAACGTTAGGGTGGGGTCAACCGCGGGGTCAACAGTTTTCTATCGATCGATAGAAAAACTTCCTGGCGCGACCCGACCGGCGGCTGCTAGGCTTGCTGACCATGGACGAACCCAGCGATACCGCCGGCAGGCGGGCACGCGGCCGGCCCCGCGCCGAGCCGAAGTCGGGCGACATGCCGACCGAAGAGCAGATCCTGGAAGCGGCGGGTGAGGTGTTCGCCGAGTTCGGTTTCGGCGGCGCCTCGACGCGCGAGATCGCGCGGCGCGCTGGCCTGCGCCAGCCGTCGCTCTACCACTACTTTCCCAACAAGGCGGCGATGCTGACGGTGTTGATCGAGCGAGCTGGCGAGGGCTCGCTCGCGATCTTCCGCAAGATCGACGCGCTGCAGGCGCCGGCGGCCGTGAAGCTCTACCGGGCGGCCTATCTGGAGTCGCGCATGTTGGCGGGGTGGCCGGACTATCTGAAGGTGATCTGTCAGCTGCCCGAACTCAGGCAGCCGCGCCACGTGCACTTCATCGAGATCCGCGACCGCATCATCGCCTGGTATCAGAAGACAATCGCCGACGGCGTTGCCGCCGGCGAGTTCCGCACCGTCGATCCGCTGTTTGTCGGCTGGCTGATCAATGGTGCCAACGAAGCGATCTTCGATCAGGCGCCGATCACGCCGCGCCTGGACCCGGAGTCCCATGCGCGCGCCGTCGCGGGCTTCGTGCTCAACGCGGTGCTCGGCGATCCCCGCCAGTTCGACTCGATCGTGGTGGCCGCGGATCTCTCGGGCGGGGACTAACCGTCCCGTTCAATAGCGGTGCTCGTCGCTGTCTTTGGCCATGAGTTCGCGCACCTTGCGCTCTTCCCATTCCTTCGACGTCCACGGCAGGAAGCTGAAGACGCTGGAGGCGTGGAAGGCAATCGCGATGCCCCAACCCAGCAGCACCCAATAGAACCAGACGCCGCCGCCGCTGAAGATGTCGATGATGAACAGGATCGCGTTGACGACCAGATAGACGGTCAGGTGGTGATAGAACCCCTTGATCTCCTCAACGCGTTTGCGCGCCCGTTTCTCGGCTTTGCGCTGCTGCTCATCCGCCTCGCTTGTCGTCAAGGATGTCGCTGACGTTTCGTCGCTCATAGACCTTCCCCTCGCTCTCCACTCTGCCAAGCTCGCCGCTGGACTCCACGCGTTGCCCGGGTCTCCTGCCTAATGTGGTGACGACCGCAGCGCTGCCAAGTCCACGTCGCGGCCGACCACCACATCGCGGCTATAGGTTCCTGAACTGCTGGTAACCGGGGGGCAAGGGGATCCCGCGCTCCTGGGCCTCGGCTTCCATTTCGTTGGCCAGGACGATGAGCGCTTCCTCATAGGTGTCGACCACCCCGTCTCCCACAATGGCGACACGCTCGACGCCCAGGCCGCCTTCGACAAGGCGGCTGCCGCCGTTGCCGGCTTGCGATATCGACACCTCGCCCAGTTCCAGGTAGCCGGGAAGCGGATAGAAATGCTCGGATTCGATCGGCGTGCCGGGCAGCGGATAGTGAATCGACACCGTCGGCAAGCCGATCGCATAGGGATGCTCCGGCGGCCGGAAGTACCCGGAACCGTCGCCGACGGCATAGGCTTCGTTCCAGGGACGGATCACGATCTGATGGGGGCCGATGTCGAAGTCGTCGAGGTAAACGCGCATGGGCTCGAACCGGTCGGTCGAAACCAGCACCAGCCGGTGCGGGTTGAGCCCGGACCCGTTGACCAGGAAGTCGAGGACCTGATGAAACACCTCGCCGGGATAGGCGGGTTCGGGGTTGTGGTAGCCCAGGATATGAAACTTGGGCAGCACGCCGGGCTCGCCCCGGCGCGGAATGTCTTCGAGCCGCGCGCAGCCCTGAAGCCGGATGGTCTTGCCGCCGACCGTTGGACCCGGGAGTTCGTCAAAGCGAATGCCGCCGTTGAAGCTCTCCCCGGTGATCAGGCCGTGGGGCGGCAGCAGCTCATAACCCTTGCCTTCGAAGTAGCTTACCGGCTCCGCCGCCGCGAAGATCTCGGCGGCGCGCGCGCCCTTGCTCAGCAGGTAGGGCGCGGCGGCTGCCGCCGAAGCTTTGAGCAGATCCCGTCGACTTTGCGCCATCGTTGATCCCCTTTGTTGTTGGTTGGCGTCGCGCTCTGAGGTTTGAATGGAAGATGGCGATCACCCGGGCCTTTTCAACGCGAACGCGTGGCCGATTTTGATCGTTGTTTGCCATGCTGGATGTTCATTTTATGCATCCACTGAATGACATAAAACATTGAAATTGCACAGAAATTATAGATTCAGATTGTGAGTCTCGAAAGCGTGGGCCAAAAAGGAACCACCGCTGTCTCGTAACATGGAGCGTGCCACCCGGCAGACGACGATGGCAGACAATGACCCCAACACAAGCGCTCGGCCCGACAGGATCCTGGCAACGATCAGGCGCGTGTTTCCTGGCCAGGATGCGAACCAGATCCTGGCCCGATTGGAGGCCTACGGCTCCGAAAAGCACGAAACGGACGTGGAGAGGGTCTATCTGGCCATTCTCAAGCTGTGCGATGAGCAGGGCGCGGCCGATCCATCGGCCTATGTGGAGAAGGCCAAGCGGGACCCCCGCGACGTCATTGCCTGGGCCGAAACCCCGAACCAGATGGCCTTCGGGCCGACGGACGACCCGGCGACGTCAGAGGGTCTCAGAAAGAAGGATGAGGAGCAGTACCGAGCCTGGCTCGTCGAAACTGGATCGTGAACGCCGTAGCATCGCGCTCAGCGCGCCGATCTAAACGTTCCTCTCTTGGCGCCAGCAGTCTGTCTTGAGAAGGATGGTGGGCGCGGCTGGGATTGAACCAGCGACCCCCGCCGTGTGAAGACGGT
>JANQGO010000378.1 GCA_028277285.1 Alphaproteobacteria bacterium
GACATGATGGCCGCGGATCTCATCCGCCAGCATGTCTATCTGACCGCCTCGATCAACGAGCCCGCCGGCATGCACCACATCGAAGGTGCCCTTTGCGGCCTGCCTTTGCTTTACCGCGACTCCGGCGCGCTGCCGGAGTACTGCACCGGCTTCGGTGAGGTGTTCGAGGACGTGCGCACTTTCCATCATGCGCTCGGCCGCATGATCCAGGCCTATGACGACCATCGGGCGTCGCTCAGCAGCTATGACCACACGGCCGAGCGCATGTGCCGGGACTATCTGGCGGTGATCGATCGCCAGATGGCCGATCGCGATGCTGTGGTGGCCGGGCGCCGCCTGTGGCGCCAGCCTGGCGTCGCCATTGCCAACCGGATGGCTGGTTAGGCCATGTGCGGCATCGCCGGCCTGATTGACTGGCAGGCGCGATCGGGGCCCGACGCGGCGCGGCGCGCGGTCGAGGCGATGACGGCGCGCTTGGTCCATCGCGGGCCCGACGCCGAGGGCCTGTGGCATGACACGGACGGCGTGGCGACGCTCGGTCATCGCCGGCTCTCGATCATCGACCTCAGCGAGACCGGCGCGCAGCCCATGGTCTCCGCCGATGGCGATCTCGTGCTCACGTACAACGGTGAGCTCTATAACTACCGCGACATCGCCGACGACCTGCGCGCCGAGGGTGTCGTGCTGCGCGGTAGTTCCGATACGGAGGTGTTGCTTGAAGCCATCGCGTTGTGGGGTCTGGAGACCGCATTGAAACGATCGGTCGGCATGTTCGCTTTCGCGCTCTGGTCGCGGTCGCGGCGTGAGCTCGTGCTGGCGCGCGACAGGCTCGGCAAGAAACCGCTCTACTGGTCGGCCCATGGCGGCCGGCTCGCGTTTGCGTCGGAGCTCACGGCTCTGCTGACCCTCGACACGATGCCGCGCGACATCGACCGCGACGCGTTGACGCTCTACATGCGCCACGCCTGCGTGCCGGCGCCGCGGACCATCCTGGCCGGGGTCAACAAACTGATGCCCGGCCACACCATGACCTTCCGCGATGGCGAGGAGAAGAGCGACTGTTACTGGGATCTGCGTGCTATCGCGCGCCAGGGCGCGCGCGAGCCGCTCGATGTCACGCCAGACGAAGCGGTCAAGACGCTCGATGGTCTCGTCGGTGATGCCGTGGCCAAACGCATGATCGCCGACGTGCCGCTCGGCGCGTTCCTGTCCGGCGGGATCGATTCCTCGCTCATGGTCGCCACCATGCAGGCCCGAAGCAGCGTACCGATCAAGACGTTCACCATCGCCTTCGACGAGGAAGGCTGGGACGAGGGCGGCTACGCGCGCGATGTCGCGGACCGCCTGGGCACCGATCACCGGGAACTGCGTCTGGCGCCGGATACCGGCCTTGCCATGGTCGACGATGTCGCGGCGTTCTATGACGAGCCGTTTGCCGACGCGTCCCAACTGGCAACATGGCTGGTCAGCCGGCTGGCGCGCGAGGACGTGATCGTCGCGCTGTCCGGTGACGGCGGCGACGAGCTGTTCGCCGGGTACTCGCGCTACGGCTGGGCGACCGCCGCCCATCGCCGGTTCCAGCGGGTGCCGCAAGGTGCGCGCCGCGCCGCCGCTGCGCTGCTCGCCGATGCGCCGCTGCCCGGCAGTTGGGGCGACCGGTTGCGCCATCACGCCGGCATGGCCGATGCCGGCGACACCGACGAGCTTTACCGCCGCCTTGTCAGTGCGTGGCGCGAGCCATCCGGTGTCGTGACCGATGCCAGGGAGCCGACGGGCGTGTTATGGGACCGCACCTTGATGGGCGACGTGCCCGACCCGATCGCCCGGATGCAGTTGCTCGATGCCATGACCTTCCTGCCCGACGACATCCTGACCAAACTCGACCGCGCCTCGATGGCGGTCAGCCTGGAGGCACGCACGCCGCTGCTCGATCATCGCATTGCCGAGTATGCCTTTTCGCTGCCGCGCCAGATCATGCGCCTTGACGGCGAAGGCAAGTGGCCGCTGCGTCAGCTCCTCTACCGCCACCTGCCCAAGGAACTGTTCGACCGGCCCAAACGTGGGTTCTCCGTGCCGGTGGGCGCCTGGCTGCGCGGCCCGCTGAAGTCCTGGGCCGAACGTCTGATCGATCGCCGCCGCCTTAACGAAGCCGGCCTGCTTAACGCCGGCGCGGTCGAGGGTGCCTGGCGCCGGCACCAGGCGGGGCGCAGCGGCTGGGCCAACGCGCTATGGGCGGTCCTGATGTTCGAAGCGTGGCGCGACAGCCACGGGTTCGCCTGAGGTCCCTCGACACATGCGCAAGGACATGATCGCCAGCGCCGACTTTTCCGGTCTCGCCGAGCCGGATTTTGTCGAGCGCTACTGGACCGAGGTCTGGCAGCGCCAGGGAACCATCGATGGCGCCGTCGCCAAGATTCCGACGAAACCGGAGTTCCGGGTCATGACGCCTTATCTGGAGGCGTTGCCCCAGGGTGCGCGCATCGTCGACGGCGGCTGCGGCCTGGGCGACTGGGTCGTATGCCTGAAGCAACGCGGCTTCGATGTTCTGGGAATCGATATCAGCCGCGAGACCGTCGCGATTTTGAAGGAACGCTTCCCGGACGTCGCGTTCGAGGTCGGCGATATCCGCGAGACCGGCCTGCCGGAAGCAAGCGTCGACGTCTATTTTTCCTGGGGCGTCTTCGAACACTTTGAAGAAGGACTGGGCCGCTGCATCGACGAAGCGCTTCGGATCCTCAAGCCCGGCGGCCATCTCTTCATCACCGTACCGTTCGACAACATCCGCATGTCCTTGAAGGCATCGTTCGGCAGCCCCGGCGCCTACGGCAAGGCGCGTGACGACGAGCGGTTCTATCAATGGCGTCTGACCCGCGAAGAGCTGGCGCGCGAACTCTCCCATGGCGGTTTCGAGGTGCTGGACGTCATGCCGATGCACAAGCGGCAGGGCATGTTGCGTTCGCTGCACCATGAGTTCGGCTTGCCTTATGGCTGGCTGTTGACGCGCGGCCTCGCGTTCGGGCTGGCGCCCGTCGTGCCCGGCCGCGTCGTTGCCCACATGTTGATGGCGGTGGCGCGCCGTCCTGAGGCCGATGGGTGAGATCTGCGGTGACGGCGCCATGGCGCCATGGGCGCGCCTCGCCTATCTGGTCTTGAATGCCGGGCGTAACATGGCCGGTGCCTTTGTCCCGCTTCAGGTCGAACGATGGCGCTTGCCGCGTGCCGAGATCGGCCGGGCCCGCCATCGCCTGACGTCGCCGTCGCGCATCATCTCCGAACACGCGCTGTCGTCGGTGTTGCGTGCCTGGGCGCCGGATCGTCCGGTGACGATTGTCGACATCGGTTGCGGCAGCGGCGGCGCGCGTGAGATGTTTGCCGCCGCCGGGCTCCACGGCACCTATATCGGTGTCGATGTCGACGACCGCTTTCAGGCAGACGGCTGGCCGATGTTCGAGAGCCGCTTCGTTCAGGCCGACGCCCATGAGGCGGAGCTGCCGCCGGCCGATCTGATCTTCTCCTTCTCCGCACTCGAACACATTCCCAACGACAACCTGCTGATCGAACGGTTGCGCGGTTTCATCAAGCCGGACGGGCTTCAGCTTCACATCGTGCCGGCCGGATGGGCGCTCGCCGCCTATCTCTGGCACGGCTATCGCCAGTATCCTCGCGCCGCGCTTCGCCGGCGTTTCGACCCGTCGACCACCCGCGTTATCGCGGCCGGCGGCGTCCCGAGCCTGTTGCTGCACGTCTTTGGCATTGCGCTGCCGGAGATCCTGATTCGCCAGAACCTTCGCCGCCGCTGGCCACAGGCCTTCGGCCGCGCTCTGGCTGCCGGCCTTGATGCCGACCGGTGGCTGCCGGTTGCGCCGACCAACTATGTCGTCGTCGAGCGCGCCGCTTGAGTACGGTTTTTGCGTGCTGTGGCCGTTCAGGCTAGAAGGCTGTATCACATCCGCTTTTCGCAGCTTTCATGACACAACGGACCGCCCTTATCTTCGGCATCAGCGGCCAGGACGGCGCCTATCTGTCGCAGAACCTGATCGAGCATGGCTATGCGGTGCACGGCGCCTCGCGCGATGCGGCCAATCGCGATTTCGACGGTCTCGTGACGCTGGGAGTCAAGGATCGCGTCACGCTTCATTCCGTATCGACGCTGGATCGCAAGGCGTTGGATCGATTGTTGGCGGATGTGATGCCCGACGAGATCTATAACCTGGGCGGCCAGAGCTCCGTCGGCCTGTCGTTCGATCAGCCGCTTGAGACATTCCACAGCAATGTCACCGGCACCGCCAACCTGCTCGAGACGATCCGGTTGTCGAAGCCGGATACCCGTTTCTACAACGCCTGCTCCGGCGAGTGTTTCGGTGATCTCGGCGACGGCGAGGCTGCCGATGAAACAACGGCGTTTCGGCCGGTCAGCCCCTATGCCGCTGCCAAGGCGACGGCCTTTTGGATGGTCGTCTGTTATCGCGAATCCTATGACCTGCACGCGTCATCCGGCATTCTTTTCAACCACGAATCGCCGCTGCGTCCCGCCCGCTTCGTGACACGCAAGATTGTCGCGGCCGCGGCGCGCATTGCCGCCGGGTCCGATGAGACACTTTCGCTTGGCGACACCGCGATCCGGCGCGATTGGGGCTGGGCGCCTGAGTACATGGAAGCGGTGCGGCGCATGGTAGCGCTCGACAAGCCCGAAGACTTCGTTATGGCCACCGGCGTTTCGCACAGCCTGCAGGAATTCGTCGCGGCGGCATTCGACCATTTCGGCCTCGACTGGGCCGACCATGTGACGACCGACCCCGCGTTGTTCCGGCCTTCCGAAATCCGTCAGAACGCGGGCAATGCGGCCAAGGCCGCGCGGCTTTTGGACTGGCGCGCCACCGTCACCATGCCCGAGGTGGTCGCGCGGATGGCGGAGGCCGAAGCGGCGCGCCTTTGAGCGAGCTTCGTCAATTGGCTGCCCGCAACCTGAGGGCGGTGCGGTG
>JANQGO010000387.1 GCA_028277285.1 Alphaproteobacteria bacterium
GCTACCCTTACTTTGACCCTGACAACAAGACTGTGCGTTTCGCCGGGATGCTGGATGGCTTGGGCCGCGCGAAACCCGGCGATGCCGTCTTGCTGCATGGTTGTTGCCATAACCCCAGCGGCGCCGATCTTGACATGGCACAATGGCGGGATGTTGCCGCGCTGTTGGTCGAACGCGGACTTCTCGCGTTTGTCGACATGGCCTATCAGGGTCTCGGCGATGGATTGGATCCTGATGCGGCGGGTCTCAGGTTACTTGCGAACGAGGTGCCTGAGATGGTGGTGGCCGTGTCGTGCTCCAAGAATTTCGGTCTTTATCGTGACCGTGTCGGTGCCGCTTTTGTGCAGGCGGGCGATCGGGATCAGGCCGACAGGGCGCTCCAGCATCTGGTGCGCGTGGTGCGAGGTACTTATTCCATGCCGCCGGATCATGGCGCGGCCGTCGTCGCCATCATCCTGGGCGATCCGGATCTTCGCCGCCTGTGGCTCGATGAGCTCGATGCCATGAGAGAGCGTGTGCAGAACCTGCGACGCGCCTTGGCCGACAGCCTGCGCCGCAAGTCGAACAGCGATCGTTTTGACTTCTTCGCCAAACACCGCGGTCTGTTTTCCCTGACCGGTCTGACGCCGGAGCAGGTCGGCGCATTGCGTGAGGACTATGGCATCTATCTGATCGGTGACGGTCGCATGAACGTGGCCGGCCTGACCGAAGACAACATCGACGCGTTCGCCGATGCGCTGATCGCGGTGACGTCGACGACGTAAGCCGCCATCACCGGCGTACCAGGGCGGCTGAGACGACCAGGGCGCCGGCGGCGATGAACGAAGCGGTTTCGTAGCTGCCGGTACTGCTGTGCAGCATGCCGGCAAACCACGGCCCGATCACCTGGCCCAAACCGAAGCTGGCGGTCATGATCGCAAGCGTCTGCCGTGATGCATGGGGCGCCAGCTTGTGGGCCTCGATCAGGCCCAGCGCCGTGATGCCCATGAAGGTCAGGCCGAACAGTGCGGAGGCCACGAGCACGAGCGCGGGCGTGTCGACGACGACAGTCAAGATCACGGCCAGTGCCTCGATGATGCAGGCCAGGCACAGCGCGCTCGCACCGCCGATGCGGTCGGCCACGCGGACCCATAGGTAAACGGATGGCGCGGCGGCCAGTCCGGCGATGAGCCAGACATAAGGCTCGGCTGGATTGAGCGCCGGGTTGTCGCGGGTGATCACCGAGATGAACGTGGCGGTGATGACGTACCCGAAGCCGAACAGGCCGTAACCGATGATCAGGCGAACCAGGCGCCCGCTGACGCGCCCGGCTTTGGCGGCCCGTGTTGTGCCGGATGCCTGTTCGTTGCTCTCGCCGGGAACCAGGAACGCGGCGATCGCCAGGCACAGCAGGGTCAAGAGACCGCTGACGACCCACAGCGCGCGCCAGCCCATGCCGTTCGCGGCCAGCACGGCGACGGCGATCGACGAGAGCGCGATGCCACATCCAACGCCGGCGAAGTGGACACTTGAGAGGCCCGGGCGGCCGGCCTCGTTGAGCCGCTCCAGGATCAGGGCAGAGGAGAACACCAGAACGAAGGCGCTGGCGATGCCGCCGATGAAACGCAGCACCAGGAAGCCGTCGATCAGGATCGTCATGCCCATGGCCGCCGTCGTCAGTGCGCTGAGCAGGAGCGCAGCCAGGAACCAAAGGCGCCGGCTGCCCGGCAGGAACCCCATCGACGCCGCCAGCGCGCCGACCAGATAGCCCAGGAAGTTGGCCGAGGCGATCAGTCCGGCATGGCTCGAACTGAGCGACATTTCCTCGACCATGAACGGCAGGATCGGCGTATAGACAAACCGCCCGATCCCCATCGCCGCCGCCAGCGCCAGAAGACCGCCAAGGGCTACATAGACGGGATTCCTCATGTGACGTTTCCTGGAGGCAGATGCGGGCGTTGGACGACCGTTGCATGCGCGCCAGGCAAAAAACAAGGCGCCCGCCGGGTGGCGGGCGCCTCGAAGGTGAACGGTTGCCCCCGCTCAAAAAAACTAGTGCAGGCGGTCCTCGACGTCGCCGATGGCGTTGTCGATCAACTCGGCCTGTTTGCCTTCGTCGATCTTGTCGGTCAGCAGCTTGCGGGTCGCCTTGAGCGCCAGATCGGTTGCCGCGGCGCGGACGTGCCGGACGGCGTCCTGCTCGGCTTGGGCGATGCGCTCCAGGGCAAGCTCGCGACGGCGCTTGAGCGCGGCCTCCAGCGCCTCCGCGGCGTTTTTGGCGTGGCGTTCGGCCTCAGCCTCGGCATGCTCGATCAGCGCGGCGGCTTCCTTCTCCGCTTCGCGCTGCTTGCGTTCATAGGAGGCCAGCAGATCCTGAGCCTCCTCGCGCAGGCGGCGCGCCTCGTCCAGCTCGCTGCGAATGCGGTCGCTGCGGCCGTCCAATCCGCCGAAGATAAACTTGGTCAGCGGCCGCCACAGGAGGCCGATGGTGACAAAAAACGCCAGCGCGACCCAGAAGGTTTCATCAAAAACCATGGCCTAGCCCCCTCGTGCGGCGTTGATGGCGCGGGCGACTTCCTCGTCGGACGCGTCGATGCCGATCAGCTTGCGGGTGGCGTCGCGGGCCGCGTCGGCGGCGATGTCACGCAGGTTCGCCATGGCGTCTTCCTGGGCCTGGGCGACGGTTTCCGCCGCTGCCGTGGCCTCGCGCGACAGGTGCTCATCCAGTTCGGCATGACGCTTGGCGGCCTCGGTGCTGGCCGCCTCGCTCGCCCGGCCGACGATGGCATGGGCGTTGTCGCGTGCGCTCTGCATGGACGCGTCATAGGCCGTCAGGGCCTCCTCGGCGTCGACCCTGGCTTTGTCGGCCGCTTCCAGATCGCTTTCGACCTTTTCCTTACGCGCCGCCAGTACCGCGCCGATGCGCGGCAACGCGACGCGCGACATCACGATGTAGAGCACGATGAACGTGATCGCCAGCCACACCAACTGGGGCAGGAAATGAGCGGCATCTAATTGCGGCATAGGCCCTCGTCCTATTCGTGATTGCCGGTCTGCCCCGTTTCGAGAGCAGACCGGCAGGCAACCTAGAATACGAACAGAATGAGAAGCGCGATCAGCAGCGCGTAGAGCGCCACGGCCTCGACCAGCGCGAAGCCGATCCACATGAAGCCCTGAACGTTGGGCGCGGCGGCCGGGTTGCGGCCGACCGACGAAATCATCGACGCGAAGATGTTGCCGATACCGACACCAACACCGGCCAGACCGACAACGGCCAGGCCTGCGCCAATCAGCTTTGCGGCTTCGACTTCCATGGTGAGGTCCTTTCCTATTCCTAAAAGCGGGTGTGACGGGTGGCGGGTTGCCGCCCGGTTAATGCATGTGAAGCGCGTCGTGCAGGTAGATGCAGCTCAAGACCGCGAAGACATAGGCCTGCAGAAACGCGATGGCGAACTCGAGGACGGTCAGTGCGACCACGACCGAGAACGGGATGACGCCGGGCACGATATAGAACGCGCCCAGCGAAATGATGAAGCTGGCGAACACCTTCAGCATGGTGTGGCCCGCCGTCAGGTTGGCGAAAAGGCGCAACCCCAGGCTGACCGGCCGAATCAGGTAGGACAGCACCTCGATCGGGATCACCAGCGGCGCCAGAAAGCCCGGCACGCCAGCAGGCAGGAAGAACCCGAAAAACCCGAAGCCGTGTTTGATGAAGCCGATGATGGTCACGCCGATAAACACGACCAGCGCCAAGCCGAAGGTGACGATGATCTGGCTGGTGACCGTGAAACTGTAGGGCAGCATGCCCAGCATGTTGCAGAACAGGATGAACATGAAGAGCGTGAAAACAAACGGAAAATAGGGTTTGCCTTCGTTACCCACGTTGTCGCGTATCATGTTTCCGACGAACTCGTAGGTGACCTCGGCCAGCGATTGCCATCGCCCCGGCACCAGTTCGCGCCGGCGCACGGTCAGCGTCGTGAAAAGGATGATCAGCACCACCGCGGCGACCATGTAGGCGGCCGAATTCGTGAACGATACCGTTACATCGCCGATGTGGATGGGTACCCAGTGCTCAACCTGAAACTGGTGAAGCGGACCTTTTCCGCCTTCGCCATGTGCGTCCGTCGCCAATTCGACCCCCGTTTACGCGGTGTTGTCGTTTTCCTTATCCGGCTTCTTCTTTTTCAGAAGGTCGCCGTGGGTAAAACCGCTGACCGCTCGGTACACATTCATCACGCCTGCCGCCATACCCATGACAAGCAGGATAATCATAAACAACGGCGCGACACCGAAGAGACTGTCGAGCCACAGACCCAGGCCGACCGACACAGCAATGGCCGCGACCATCTCCATCGCCAGCCGAATGGCCATCCCGTAGCTCTTGCTGGCTGCCCGCTTCTCAGGATTGGGCCGTTCCGCCGCTTCGCCACGCTCCCGAGCCTCGTCGATGCGCTTCTGCAGCTTGGAAAGATCGGCCGGCCGATTTGGATCACGCATGGGGATCACCGAAGGCCACGTCCGCCTCTCACCACCGCTTCTGGCAACGCCGAATCGGGCGATAAAGCGGCGGCACCATACGGAGCGGCCCGAACCCTGTCAAGGACGGCTCGGACGTCAAGGTAACCTAAAATACCTGTTTAATATCAAATAGTTATATGCTCAGCCAGTCGCCCGCATGGCTTCGGCGGCGCTCAGGTCGACCGACACCAACTGCGAGACGCCGGGTTCGCTCATGGTGACGCCGAACAGGCGGTCCATGCGCGCCATGGTCAGGCGGTGATGGGTGATGATCAAGAAGCGCGTCGTGCCCTCTCCGGCGAACTCGTGCAGGAGGTCGCAGAAGCGGTCGACATTGGCGTCGTCGAGCGGCGCGTCGACCTCGTCCAGCACGCAGACCGGCGACGGATTGGTCTGGAAGAGCGCGAAGATCAGCGCCAGCGCGGTCAGCGCCTGCTCGCCGCCGGACAAGAGCGACAGGATCTGAAGCTTCTTGCCGGACGGGCTTGCCTCGATCTCCAGGCCGGCCTCGAGCGGATCGTCTGAGTCGACCAGGGAGAGGCGCGCATGACCGCCGAACAGGCGTTTGTGCAGCGCCTGGAAATGACCGTCGATCTCGTTGAAGGCGGCAACCAGCCGCTCGCGACCCTCGCGGTTGAGCTCCTGGATACCGCGCCTGAGCCGCGCGATGGCCTCTTCCAGGTCGTCCTTTTCCGAGAGCATGACGGAGAGCTGCTCTTCGACTTCGCCCGCCTCGATCTCGGCACGCAGGTTGACCGGGCCCATGTTATCGCGTTCGCGCACGACCTTGGCGAAGCGCTGCTCCAAATCATCGGCGTCGGGCAGACTGTCGCGATCCCGAATGGTCTCGCCCAGCGGTTCGGGCGCGATTTCCAGGCGCTCCTGGATCTGGCGGCGAATGTCGGATTCGGCCTGCTGGCCCTGCTGCACCGCGCCTTCACGCCGGGCCCGTTCCTCGCGGGTGTCGGCCAGGCCGGCTTCGGTTTCGCGCAGCGCCTTGTCGGCTTCGGCCAGCTGGTTCTCACCGGTCGCGCGAGCATCGGCCGCCTGGCGGCGCACCTCCTCGGCGGCTTCCAGGCGTTCGACCAGGCTCTTGCGCTGTTCGGCGATCTGTTCCGGGCGCGCCTCCAGGTCCTGTTTCTCGGCGGCGGCGCGGTCGCGGCGTGTGGCGAGATCGGCGATACGCCGTTCGGCGCCGTCGGCGCGGTCGGACCATGACGTGTGGTCGGCGGCAATGGTCGAGAGCCGGGTTTCGCGGAAGGTCGCATCGCGGCGCAGGCGATCGTGTTCCTCCTGATACTCAGCCAGGCCGACGCGCTCGCGTTCCAGAT
>JANQGO010000022.1 GCA_028277285.1 Alphaproteobacteria bacterium
AGTCTGCACGCGCGCCGGCGGTACGATGCGGCTGACACATCCGCCGGCGAGAACATTCGAACGCAAGGCACCCTCCTAAATGTTCCTGTTTTGTTCTAATCGGGAATCGGCACTCCTGTCAAGGCGGGGATGCGTGGGGCGACGGTGGGGCGGGGTCGAAGCCACATGCATACGCTGGTAGAATCGTGTGTATAAATTACACACTTTTCTGTTGAGCCGAAAACCAAAACCGTGTAGGTTGCGTTTGCCTAGGGGGCGATGTCAAAGGCGTTTCGGAGTTCGTTTTCAGACATTGCGATCGGTGTCTTGGCGCTGATCTGCGTAGCGGCTCAACAGCGGCGACGTGAATCACTGCGCCAGAATCACATCCTACCGAGTGTCGCACAGGACGAACGCTTGAGATGTCTTTGAAAAAATCCAGTCGCCAAGTAATTGGTCGCCTGAAACGAGATGGATGGTACAGGGTCGGACAAACCGGTAGCCACGTGCATTTCAAACACCCGCAAAAATCGGGCAAAGTGACCATCCCGCATCCGGTGAAAGATCTGCCGATCGGCACATTGAAGAGTATCGAGAAAGCGTCGGGCGTCGACCTTACATGACGCATCGTCGGCCCGTCGCCACGCACACGGCAGGACACATGGCCAGACTGTTCTATCCCGCGATCCTGGAGAAAGAGCCCGACAGCGTTTATGGCGTAACGTTTCCGGATCTTCCGGGCTGCGTCAGCGCCGGCGAGACGGCGGAGGACGCGCTCGTGAACGCCCATGAGGCCCTGGCCGGCCATGTCGCGCTCATGGTGCAGGACAGCGATCCGTTGCCGGAGCCGACGGCGCTGGAAGCCGTCACGGCCGACCCAGAGGTCCGGATGGTCGCGGTCTCGCTCGTTGGCGTCACCGTTCCCGGCCGCGCCAGGCGCGTCAACGTCACCCTCGACGAGGCGCTGCTCGAGGAGATCGATTCGGTCGCCGACAACCGGTCGCGCTTCCTCGCCGAGGCTGCCCGCGCCGAGCTCGCCCGCCGCACGGCGCGCTGACCCCCTCACACACCTTTTATTCGCGCGCGACCGGCGACATCCCTAGGCTGACGCGTCATCCCGCAGTCGGCCGACAGGTGCATCCCATGATTCGCTTTCTCGGCGCGCTCGTCGTGCTCGCTCTGGCCCTGCCGCAGGTGGCCGCCGCGGCCGGCGGCGACAGCACGGGCCGCAAGGCCAACCGGCTGGCCGGCGAGGCCTCGCCCTATCTGCGCCAGCACGCCTACAACCCGATCGACTGGTACCCCTGGGGCGAGGAGGCGTTCGAGAAGGCGCGCCGGGAGAACAAGCCGGTGTTCCTCTCGGTCGGCTATTCCACCTGCCACTGGTGCCACGTAATGGCGCGCGAGAGCTTCGAGAACGACGCCATCGCCGAGGTCGTCAACGCCCACTTCGTCTCCATCAAGGTGGACCGCGAGCGCCGGCCGGACGTGGACGAGACCTACATGCTCGCCACCCAGATCATCAACAATCGCGGTGGCTGGCCCAACTCGGTGTTCCTGACCGCGGACCGCAAGCCGTTCTTCGCCGGCACCTACTTCCCGCCCGAGCAGTTCAAGCGCCTGCTCGAGACCGTGGCGCGGTTCTGGCGTGAGAACCTCGACACCCTCAAGGCCGACGCCGACCGGATCGCCGGCGCCATCGAAA
>JANQGO010000049.1 GCA_028277285.1 Alphaproteobacteria bacterium
TCCTTGACGTCCTCATAGCTGGCGAACTTGTAGGCGCTGACGTCGAGTTTGTCTTCGGCGGCATTGAAGTCCATGACCTTGTCGCGGCCTGACTTTTCACCGAAGACGAACGTGTCGGCGTCTTCGCCGCCATAGAGCTTGTCGTTGTGCTGGCCGCCGTCGACGATGTCCTCGCCGGCACCGGCATAGACCGTGTCCCTGCCTAGACCGGCAAAGATGTCGTCATTGTCGTCATAGGTATGGATGACATCCTTTTCGTCGGAACCGATCGCCAGATCACGGCCGTCGGTACCGTCAAGCTCGCCGTTCTCTGCCACAATCCGGCTGTGCGACAGGAACGCATCCCGATAGAGATAGTCGATATCGGTGACGCGATAGAGGATATCGGTCATCGACGTCGACTCGATCATCTCCAAGAGCTCGGGGTTGTCGGCGAACCGTTCCAGATAGAACAGCTTGTCGCCGTCGCGCACATTCTCGAACTGCATGACGGTCAGAACGGTGAAGGTCTCGCCAAGCTGGCTGTCGCCATACTTGGCCTCCATCAGCCCGCCGACCAGCGAGTCCAGCATATCGATGTCGTCGCCGTAGAGGTCCTTCAGCTTCTGCAGACGGTCGGCATCGATGCCGTTCAGTGCACCGAACTGATCGAAGCTCTCATAGGCATCCAGACCCAGAGCTTGACGCAGTTCGTTGAACTCGTGCACGCCGTGGTCGCGGCCGCGCAGGATGTCGATGGTGTTCAGGTCGACCGTCTGGACCTGCCCGCCCGGACCGGGAATGCCAAACAGCGTGTTGCGGTTACCGTCGCCGATCAGGCCGTCGATCTCCTGGGTATCGCCCGACAGCATGCCGCGGATCCAGGCGTCGAACTCGTCGGCGCTTTGCACGCCGTCCTCGCCGGCGCGGAACGCTTCGGCCAAGGTAAAGGCGACAAAGGCGAAGTTCATGATCTCCGCCCGGCTGCCGTCCTCGTTCAGCGGGGTCTGGTTGGTGCTGGTCTGATCGTGGCCGAAACGGAACGCCACGGTCGTCCATTCGTTGATGACCCGCGGATCGACCGTCGGGTTGTAGCCCGAGAACTCGGTAATCGCGTTCTCGCCCAACAGGTGCTTCAGGTACTCGTCGTAGACGACCGACTGCCACTCGGCTTCGTTGAGCGCACGCGCCGCCTCGAACAGTTCGTCCTGGGTCCAGTCGGCGTGTTTCTTCTCAAGCTCCTCGACCCAATAGTTGTGGTTACGCGCCCAGATCTGATGCTGGCTGATCAAGAGCGGCGTTTGGGCCAC
This sequence comes from Alphaproteobacteria bacterium, assembly GCA_028277285.1. Lineage (GTDB taxonomy): Bacteria > Pseudomonadota > Alphaproteobacteria > SP197 > SP197 > JANQGO01. The sequence continues at coordinate 1,290 of JANQGO010000049.1, forward strand.
GCGGTTGTCGCCGATGAAGTACAGATCGACGATATCGGCCAGTTCCAGATCCGGATCGTTGGGGTTGGGCAGACCGGCGAAGTTGGCGGTCGTGAACGCGCGGAACACGTCGAACGGATCCATGCCGGCGTTGTCCGCGACCTCTCCGATAGTCGGCAGCATGTTGTCGTCGCCCATCAGGAGATAGGCGGATTGCTGACCGTCCACGTCCATGCGGAACAGCTCGGTCAGCTCCTCGCGGTTGCCGTAGACCATGCTGAGATCGAGGAAACTGGTCTCCTCGTTGATCTGCTCACGCGGGTTGCCGGCGCTTGTCCCGGTGCCGTCTTCGAACGGGGTGCGCGCAAAGGACGGGAACGGGATGCCGCCGATCGGCCCGGGAATGCCGTCGGGCGGAAACGGTCCGCCCCTGCCAAGCGCCGCCTCGGCCATGTCGTGGGTCAAGAGCTGCCCGAAGAACTGGTGAAACTCGTTCAGACCGTACTCGCTGGGAATGTTCGCATCGCCCTGGGCCATGACCGCGTTGCTGACATCGCGCGCCGACGGCAGGACCCCGGCCGGCGCCACGTAGTCGCCGGCGTCGTAGTTGTCCCAGTCGATGTTGCTTTCGGCCAGCAACTGGTTGGGCAAGGACGAGCCGTCGGGATAGGCCGCCGGCGTGACGCGCACGAACGTGTCTTCATGGTAGCCGCGATCGTTGTCGTCGTTACCGTCGCCATCGTTGTCATGGCCGTCGGAGTTCCGCGCTCGCAGGTCCTTCAAACCGTCGAACTTGCTCGGCTCATGGCCGCCCAACCGTTCGAGCAGATCTTCTATGTATTGGCGAAGCGGATGGTCGGGGCCCAGATGATCGAGCCGCTCCAACAACAGTTCCAGATAGTAAATCAGCGCGTTGGCATTACCGGGGAACGCGCCGTTCATTCCAGCTAAATTTCCAAACATGTTGCAGCCTCACTTGGTCAAGAGTCATGGCATCCAATGGGCTGGCACGGCACGACGTCACCGCAGCGTCGAAGAGATCGCGTGTCTTGGCGAACACACGCCCAGGTCGTCACGTCAGCCACCCTGACAAGCCGACTCTAGCCGATCACGTTCCCGTGATCCGGACTATGACGAGTAGGTGCGCAAGTTTGGGCTAACACTTCGTGATGAGATTCTCCAACAAAACCCTACAATAAAAAGTGGTATTAAGGAGCAGGTAATCGCGACCTGTTCCTGGCAAAAGTCCAACGCCAGCAAGAGGTTCGCCACGAATAGAACGGGGACATAGGGCTGTCTGAATCGTCCCGCCACCGAGGCGAAGAAATTGAGTAAAGGACCCCTTCGGAGGCGGGGAAACAAGGCCTAGGGCCGCGATCTCCAGCCTGGCGAAGCCCGTGCCGGCGGACCTGGGACGGCATCGGCGGTGCGCTACGACACGGCGCCGCCCCGTCCACTCAACCAAAGTGGTACACAGATTGCGCATGCCGCTAATGCCGAAACGCCGCTGCGATCAACGCCGCGTCCTGTAGAGTAACGAAGCTGTGAACGCGGTGTGACTGCAACGCCGGTTTGGGAGCCTGATCGCAACGCCGGATAAGCAGCGCCGCGCCACCATACGTTGTCGCGCTCGGTCACGGCAAAACAAGAAACGCCGCTTCACGACCAGCCAACGATCGCATGACGGGCACGAAGGCAGGGGAGGACATCGGACTTTGACAGTCGACAAGCGAACAAGCGGAGCCTGATCCGTCGTTTGCCACAATCGGCCCGCCGACGAATAGACGTCGGCATACCGGCGACTGCCGCCTTGATGACCGCAAAACAGCGATGACAGCACGATGACCAGGGAACGCGCCCCGCTTGAGCAAGCCGTCCACGCCATGCGCCGGACGTTTATCGCCGTCGGTTTTTTCAGCATGTTCATCAACATCCTGATGCTGACGACACCGCTCTACATGCTTCAGGTATTCGACCGGGTCCTGACCAGCGGCAGTGAATCGACCCTGGTCTCGCTCTCCGTGATCGCCGTCAGCCTGATCTTGGTCATGGGATTCCTGGAGATCGTGCGCAGCCGCATTCTGGTGCGCATCGGGGCGCGGCTTGACGAGCAGCTTGGCGATTCCGTCTTCACCGCGACCTTCGCGCGCAGCTTGTCGGCGGCGCGGCTGGACCGTGGCGAGGCGCTGCGTGACTTGATATCCCTGCGCCAGTTCATG
>JANQGO010000169.1 GCA_028277285.1 Alphaproteobacteria bacterium
GCGCCGGCGAGGCGATCCGCCCGGCCGAGCGGCGGCGCATCCACACCTTCATCTCCACCAGCCCGCTGCACATGAAATACAAGCTGCAGATGGAGCCCGAAGCGGTGCTCGACGCGGTGACCGCCAGCGTCACCCGGGCGCGCGGCTTCACCGACGATGTGGAGTGGAGTGCCGAGGACGGCTCGCGCAGCGACCCCGACTTCCTGTGCCGCTGTGTCGAGGCGGCCATCAAGGCGGGTGCCACGACCATCAACATCCCCGACACCGTCGGCTATGCCGTGCCGGCGGAGTTCGCCGCCATCTTCACCGACTTGCTGAACCGCGTGCCCGGCGCCGACGCCATCGTGCTGTCGGCGCATTGCCACAACGATCTGGGCCTCGCCGTCGCCAACTCGCTGGCCGCCGTGCGCGCCGGCGCGCGCCAGGTGGAATGCACCATCAACGGCATCGGCGAGCGGGCCGGCAACGCCGCGCTCGAGGAGATCGTGATGGCCGTCAACACGCGCAACGACGTGCTGCCCTACTGGACCGGCATCGACACCACCATGATCACCCGGGCCTCCAAGCTGGTCGCCGGCGTGACCGCGTTCCCGGTCCAGTTCAACAAGGCCATCGTCGGCAAGAACGCGTTCGCGCACGAGTCCGGCATCCACCAGGACGGCGTGCTGAAACACACCCAGACCTACGAGATCATGACGCCCGACGATATCGGGCTGAAGGAGTCCTCGCTGGTGATGGGCAAGCATTCCGGCCGGCATGCCTTCCGCGAGAAGCTGAAGGAGCTGGGCTACGAGCTCGGCGAGAACGCGTTCCAGGATGCCTTCCAGCGCTTCAAGGACCTGGCCGACAAGAAGAAGCACGTCTTCGACGAGGACATCGAGGCGCTGGTCGACGACGAGATGGCGGCCGCCGACCACATCAAGGTGATCGCGCTCACCGTGATCGCCGGCACCGGCGGGCCGCAGAAGGCCACCATCACGCTGGAGGTCGACGGCAAGCACGAGACCCGCGAGGCCATCGGCGACGGGCCTGTGGATGCGATCTTCCATGCCATCAAGGCGATCGTGCCGCACGAGGCGCGCCTGCCGCTCTATCAGGTGCACGCGGTGACCGAAGGCACCGATGCGCAGGCCGAGGTCAGCGTCCGGCTGGAGGAGAACGGCAAGACCGTGACCGGCCGCGGCGCCGACACCGACACGCTGGTGGCGTCCGCGCGGGCCTATGTCAGCGCCCTCAACAAGCTGATGGTCAAGCGCCAGAAGACCGCGCCGGAAAAAATGTTGGCGTCGTAAACCAAATCTCGGGACACCGCATTGCCCGGTGTCCCGAAATGCCTCATGATGCCTTGAAGTCCGGATCCTGAGCGGCGGCCGGACGGGCGCGCGCCGAGCGCGTCCGCAGGGTTGCGGCTGAGTTCTGCGTGTGTGACGTGACGTGAGTACAAGAGGTCGTCGGTCACGTGTTTTCAGGTCTGATCGGCATTTTTTCGAGCGACATGGCCATAGACCTCGGGACGGCGAACACACTCGTCTACGTCCCGAGGAGGGGGGTCGTGCTGGACGAGCCGTCGGTCGTGGCGGTCTCCCACAAGAACGGCAATCGCAAGGTCCTGGCGGTCGGCCGCGAGGCCAAGACCATGATGGGCCGGACGCCGGAAAGCATCGAGACCATCCAGCCCATGCGCGACGGCGTCATCGCCGATTTCGCGGCGGCGGAGGAGATGATCAAGCATTTCATCCGGCGCGTGCATCGGCGCAGGGCCTTCACCAGCCCGCGGATCATGGTCTGCGTTCCCGCCGACGCGACGCCGGTGGAGCGCCGCGCCGTCCAGGAGGCCGCTCTGGCCGCCGGCGCGCGCAAGGTGGCCCTGATCCAGGAG
>JANQGO010000215.1 GCA_028277285.1 Alphaproteobacteria bacterium
GCAAAACGCCGAGAGGCGTTTTCGCCGTGGCCACCCATGGCAGCATCCTCGGGGTGGCCGGGCGGGGGAGCGGGCCGGCAACGGAGCAGGTTACGAGACTCCCCCTACCGCATCGCCGAACCGCCGTTGACGCCCCAGGCCTGGCCGGTGGTGAAACTGCCCGCTTTGCCGGCAAGCGCCAGGGCGGCGGCGGCGATCTCGTCGGGTTGACCGAGGCGGCGTAGCGGTATGTCGGTTTCGCGCGCCATCAGTTCCGGTGTCATCTCGTCCATCAGCAAGGGCGTTTCGACCGGGCCGGGACAGATCGCGTTGACCAGGATGTCGGGCGCGAACTCTTCGGCCCAGACGCGTACCAGACCGAGCACGCCGGCCTTCGACGCGCAATAGGCCGACCGTTCCGGCCAACTGAAGAAGGCGTGGTCGGACGCGATGACAATGATGCGTCCGCCGCCGTGCGCCGCCATGGCGCGGATCGCTTCTCGGCCGGTGAGGAAGACACCGGTCAGGTTGACGCCGATGACCCGGTTCCAGTCCGCGGCCGATGTCTGCAAGAGTGGAATGTCGGACGGGATCCCGGCGCTGGCGACGGCGATGTCCAGGCCGCCCATGGTATCGACCGCGCGTGCGACGCCATCGACGACGGACTGTTCGTCGCTGACATCCATGGTCACTGACAGGGTCTTGCCGCCAGCCTCGGCGATCCGTCGTTCGGTCTCGGCCGTGTCGCCGATATCCGCCAGCGCGACCGCCGCGCCCTCGCCCGCGAACGCCACCGCGATCGCCTGGCCGATGCCCGACGCGGCGCCCGTCACCAGGGCGGCCTTGCCGTCCAGAAAACCCGTCATATCCAAAAACTCCCTTGCTCATTCACGCTGGACGCCGGCTTGGCGTTGGGCGCATCCTACGCGGGAACCGCGTGCTGAGAAGAGGCCCGCCATGACACCTGACGCCATTTTGGCCTGCGCTCCCCGCGTCCTGACCCAGGACCAGCGCGAAAGCTATTTCGAGAACGGCTACCTGCTGGTCGAAAGCGTCATCCCCGACGACGTGATCGACGGGATCAATGCGGTGACCGCGGCCATGGTTGAAAGGAGCCGCGCCATGACGGCCTCCGACGACCATATCGATATCGGGCCGGGCCACTGTGCCGACCATCCGATCGTGCGGCGCCTCACCGCGCCCGATGCGATGGACGAGACCTATTGGCAGTTCGCCAACGGCATCATCGCCGATATCGCCGCCGACCTGCTGGGCCCGGACGTGACGTTCAATCACTCCAAGCTCAACTTCAAATGGTCCGACGGGCGCGACGCCGTGAAGTGGCACCAGGACATCCCGTTCTATCCGCACACCAACTATAACGTGCTGGCCATCGGCACCTATCTGGTCGATGTCGCCATGGAAGACGGCCCGTTGGGCGTCATTCCCGGCAGCCACAAGGGCCCGATCTTCGAGCACTTCGATGAGCGCGGCATCTGGACCGGCGCCATGCGCGACGGCGATATCGCGACACTGGCAACCGACACCGCCGCCTATCTGCCCGGACCGAAGGGCTCGATCACCATCCACCACAGCCGCGCTGTGCACGGCTCGAAGCCGACGACGCAGGCGAACGGCAGGCCGCTTCTGATCAACGCCTATGCGGCGGCCGACGCGTTTCCGTACACCTCGCCCAAATCGTCATATTCCCATCACTACCGCGACTTCGTGCGCGGCAAGCCGGCAACCTGGGCACACCATGATCCCGAGCCGTGCCCGATCCCGCCGGACTGGTCGGGCGGCTACACGTCGATCTATGCCTATCAGTCGGGTGAGGATTCGAAACCGACGCCGCGCGATCCCGGTGTGCGCCTGAGCGCTTAGTGCGCTCATCGTTTAGCTGGCATCACCAGCCCACTCCCCCGCCCGGCCACCCCGAGGATGCTGCCATGGGTGGCCGGGCGGGGGAATGGGCTGGCCACGGCCCGCGCGAGCGGGAAGCTACTTAGATACTATTCAGCAGGGGACGGCGCGGCGCGGCTGCGCCAGACCGTTGTCTCGTTGCCCCAGTCGGGGTCGCGCGGGATGAGGAGCGAGAGCGCCAGGGATCCTGCCGCCAGGCCGGCGCCGATCAGGAATACCAGCGACGGGCTGTAGAGCCAGACGAAACCCAGCGCCGCCGGCAGGCCGACCGCGGCGATGTGGTTGATGGTGAACGAAACGCCGGCGGTCGACGCGATCTCGGCGGGATCGGCGATCTTGCGGAAGTAGCTCTTGATCGCGATGGCGAGCGCGAAGAACAGGTGGTCGATGATGTAGAGACCGGCCGCCATCCAGCCGACTTCGACGAAGGCGTAGGCGGTGAAGACGCCGATCAGGCCGACATACTCCAGCACTAGCGCCGGGCGCTCGCCCCAGCGTTTGATCAGATTGCCGACTTTGGGCGCAATCCAGATCGAGATGACGCAGTTCACCAGGAAGAGCAGCGTGATCATCTCGGCGTCGTAGTGGAACTTCTCGACCATCATGAAGGCAGCGAAGACCATGAAGATCTGGCGGCGCGCGCCCGACATGAACTCCAGCGCGTAATAGAGCCAGTAGCGTTTGCGCAAGACGATCGACATGTTCTGATAGGACGAGGTCTTGAAGTGCGGGAAGCCGACCCAGGCGAAGACGGCGACCCCCATGACGGCGACGCCGGCGATGAAATAGACCCAGACGAACGCCATGTCGAAGACGCTGAGCGCGATATAGACCAACCCGAAGGTGACCAGCGAGGCGAGCGATGCCGCGGCCGCCATGCGGCCCAGCACCACCGGCAGCTCCTTGGGCTCGGTCCACTGCATGGCGAGGGCCTGTTCCATGGTCGCCAGGTAATGGAAACCCGTCGACATGATGACGGTCGTGAAATAGAGCCCCCACACGGTCGGGAAGAAGCCGGTCAGGGCGACGCCCAACCCCATGACCGCGAGCGACAGCACGGCGAAGGTCTGCTGCTTCCAGATCAGCAGCATGAAGACGACGGTGAAAGCGAGGAAGCCCGGCACCTCGCGCAGCGACTGCAGGATCCCGATCTCGCGCCCGGTGAAGTTCGCCTGCTCGATCGAGAAGTTGTTGAGCAGCACCGCCCAGGCCTCGAACGCCAGCGGCAGGGAGGCGGCAAACAGCAACAGCAGGATCTGCGGGCTGCGCCAGCCCTCGTCGAGAACGCCGTGCCAGTCGCGCAGAAGGGGTTTGAGAAGCCGCATGTGGGTCTATGTAGACGTTTCGGCTTTGCCCGTCCTGCTATAGACTGACATTCGATGACGCAAAACGGTCACTCCCATCAGCCGGTACGGGACGGCAGCCGTTTTCTCGACGAGCCCGACCCCGGCGCGATGATCGATGCCGCGCGCCCGGTGCTGGGCTTCGCGCGCGACAGCGGACCCTATGAGACCGGCTGGCACCGCCATCGCCGCGCCCAGCTTCTGTTCGCCATCGAGGGCGTCATGACGGTAAGCACCCGGGACGGCACCTGGGTCGTGCCGCCGCAGCAGGCGGTCTGGGTGCCGGCCGAGACCGAGCACGACGTGTCGTCGAAGCAGCTGGTCGCCATGCGCTCGCTCTACCTCGACCCGTCGGTGACCGGAGACCTGCCGGCGACCTGTTGTGTCGTCAGCGTCTCGCCGCTGCTGCGCGAGCTGATCATGCGCGCCATCGAGATCGGCCTGGACTATCCGCCGGACGGACCGGCGGCGCGGCTCATGGCGGTGATCCCCGACGAGCTCGCGCGGCTCGATGCCGAACCGCTGCATCTGCCGCTGCCGGCGGACCCCCGGCTGCGCACGGTGACCGACGCGCTGATCGCCGATCCCAGCGACGGCCGCGACTTGAGGGCCTGGGCGAAGACCGCCGGGGCCAGCGAGCGCACCCTGGCGCGGCTCTTCGTCAAGGAGACGGGCATGACCTTCGGCACCTGGCGCCAGCGCCGCCGCCTGCTCGCCGCGATCGGCCGTCTGGCGGAAGGC
>JANQGO010000258.1 GCA_028277285.1 Alphaproteobacteria bacterium
TTCCTGGACGTACGTCTCAGGCTCCGCGACGTGCGGTGGCCAGCCGTCCGGCACGCCCAGCAGGGCGTCCACGTTGCTCGGGTCGCGCGTGATCTGCAGCGTGGGGTCGTCCTGCAGCCACGCCTGGGCGCGCCACAGCTCCGTGACGACCGGGTCGTTGCACGCCGCCTCCACGAGTCCCTCGATCCGCCCGATGTTGCGCGCCAACTTGGCCTCGTTCTCGGCCAGCTGGCGGGTCACGTCGCGCCACTGGTCGGCCGCCTCGCGCTCGCGCCTCAACTCGTCACTCACCATCGGCGATGCTCCTCAGCTGACGGAGCGCCGTCGGCTCCGGGTTGGACCACAGCACGATCTTGGGGCCGAGCGTCTTGGTGACCCGCGCGGCGGCGGCCTGCACCTTGCCCAGGGCCTTCCGCGCCTCCTCCAGGTCCGCCTCGCGCTCCGGCGCGTGGGCCTTGACGGCGGCGGTCCTGACCAGCGCGTGCTGGTCGTCGGTGAGCCCAGAGAGGTAGGCGGGACCGGTCAGCACGGCGCTGGCGGTGCGCGTGTCCTGGCCGGCGGCCTTGATCAGCGTGCCGAGCCCGCCGGAGTCCTGCTCGCGGCCCCTGGTCGTCAGCGTGGCCCGCCAGTGCGCGCGTATCTCGCCGGCCAGGGCGTCGCTGATCGGCGGCTGGACCGCCTGCCTGATCTCGCCCTCGATGTGCTCGATCTGACTGGTGATCGTGTCGGCGGCCCTGTCGGCGGACGCCAGGCCACGCTCCACCGCCTGCCGGCTCACTCGGGCGAGGGCCGGTAGGTCCGTGGCCGGGTCGTCGGCCGCGTTCTTCACCGCGTTCCACGTGGTCCAGATGGAGAGCATGGCCCCCTTGGCGGCGGTGGCGGACGGACCCTCGCCGATGACGGCGTCGGGGTTGTGGTCGATCGGGACCTCGACCCTCCGGGTGTCCAGCTTGAGCGTTGGGTTGGGGCCGGGCCGGGCGCCGGCCCTCATTGCCTGGTCGATCGGTGCCTTGGTGTCGTCCATTAGCCTCGTCCCTGTGTGCTTGGCGGGAGACCGCCGCTGATTGAGGGTGACGGCCGCTGGCTGGTGCCCGCCCAGTTGGACGGCGGTTCGCCTGGGTTCACACTCTCGGTTGGGAACTCGGAGCCCGCCGTCGGGATGATGTTGGGCCCAAAGGGTCCGGGCCTGGCGGTGCGTCCGTTTTGTACTGGTGCAGTCATCGTGTTCTCCTTGGTTGTGGTTAGTACATGCCGACCACGTAGCCGGAGCCGACGCGGAACTGGTGCAGGTCGCGCAGGCCGTAGCCGAGAGCGTCCACCCAGTGGTCCGTCGTCCACTTCGGGTCGATGTCCTCTGCTCGTAGCGTGCCGCGCGGCGCCTCGGGCAGTGTCTCAAGAAGGTGCGGGCACCTGTCGGTGATCCAGAGGGCGGGCCGGCCGTCGCCGTCGACTGCCGACTGGAGCATGGATCTGACAAGTGCCCAGGTGCCGGTGCGGTCCTTGCGGTGGGGGCGTCGGGCCGACAGCTGGCAGGCGCGCATCTCGTTGACCACCGTGTCGCCGTGCAGCCCGCGCGCGTCGTCGGTGATTATCTCAACACTCTTGCGGCCGTTGCGCGCCATCATCTCCCTGAGCATCTCGGCCCAGGCCACGACCGACGCGCCGGAGCCGGTGTCGAGGTCGCCGGGGAGCGCGGTGTCAGTCTCGTCGAGCACGATGATGTCGCCCTGGCGGAGGTTTCCGACCGGCGACTTGAGGCGGCCCAGAAGCAGCGCCGCCGAGGGTGACGCGGTTCCCCAGTCGGCGCCGATCAGGTAGCTGAACTCGGCGTAGGGCGGGGCCTTGATGATGTGCGTGGCCGGGTCGAAGCAGTCGAACATGACGCCGCCCAGGACACTCCAGTCACCATTCAGCCAGGCGTCGGCCAGGGCGTTGTCGGAGCCGGTCGCGGCGACAAGCTGGCGTCTATAGGCGACGCGATCGATGTGTGGGTTGTCCTCGAGCGTCGACGTTGTCCAGACCCACCAGTCGCCAGCGTCGTCCTGGTATGGATGCCACGGCGGCGCCTTGGAGATGTAGTTCTTGAGCAGGACCGCGTGGCTGCGACCGTGCGGGTTGGCCGTCCAGTGGATGTCGACGCGCTGCCCAGGCGGCACTCGGAGGTTGGAGCGAACCAGCTGGACGAAGCGGAACGCCTGCGGCGGGTAGTTGCCGACCTCGTCGGCGAACAATCCTGTGTAGGAGCGACCCTGATGGCGGGCGTAGCTGTTCTCGTCGGCGACGTTCGAGAAGGTGATGACGCCACCGGTCGGCAGGGTGAGCGTGCCCTCGGCCTTGTTGCGACTGACACCGCGCCCGAAGGCGGCGGTACACAGCTCAAGCAGCTCAAGCTGGATCTCCTGCAGACCGGACCACTGCTCACGCAGCACCAGCGGCCGGGCGATCGGGCCAAGGTCGCGCATGTGGTCGAGAACATGCAGAAGCATGGAGAACGACTTGCCGCTGCCGCGCCCGCCCGCGTTGAGGATGTTGGTGTGTCCACGGAAACGCAGCACCGCCTGCTGGAAGCGGGTCGGCGTCACCGCTGTGCCGATGCCCAGGTCGTGGCGGTCGGTGGGGACTGCTGTCAGCTCGGGTGTGGCAAGAGACATGTCAGCGTTGAACCTCTGTGATCTGCCGCTGGTCGTCGGCCGGCTCGGCATGGCCCTCGATGATCGACCTGAACTCGGCGTCGCTCATCGGCGGCGGGATGGTGATGTTGATCTGCGTGTTGTTGACCGTCCCGCCTGGCATCGCCTCGCCCTCGCGCCAGCCGCACCGGGCCTTGGCCAGGAAGATGCCGGCGATCGTCATGCCCTTGCGGAACTGCTCCAAGAAGATGTCGGTCAGCTCGTCACCCAGCGCCGCCCGGCCCTGGTCGATGGCCTGCTGAGCGCCGGGGTCGCGCTCGCGCAGGCGGCGGAGGGCGTCCCTGCTGATGCCCAGGGCGGCGGCGATGCTGGTCAGGTCGCGACCTCCTGCCGACATGCGGCGGATCATCTCGTAGCCGGCCGGTTTCAGGGTGTACTGCGTTCCGCCATCAGGCAGGTTGTCGACCGTGATGTAGCGGCTGCGCGGACCCTTCACGGTCCGTGGCACGGTTCGCGTCTTGATGGTGTCCGGCAGCTTTGGTTGCCTACCCATCGCTACATCGCTCCAGGTTGTTAGACTCAAGGTTCTTTGGCCTGGTCATTCGTCCGCGTCTCGACCCCTTTGGCGTTGGTCGATCTTGCCGCAGCGCGGAACGTCGGCGTCTCCTTTTAATGAGACACGGGCGGGGCCAGCGTGCGTTCGAGAGGCCCAAGAGGGCTGATGCGTGGAGGGGCGCCGGACCGATCAGGACCGATCGGACCGATGTACTGCTCTTTGTAGGCTTATACGCACATACACACACATACTTACTCCCCCCTTTCTCTCTTTCATGCGTAGGTAAGTAACTTGACCAGTCTGATCGGTCCGGCCTTGCATCTCCGCCGGTTCTAGATCGGTCCGTGATCGGTCCGTTGACCAGTCCGATCGGTCCTCTGATCGGTCCTAGCATCAGAACGGGTCCTCCCCTTGGGCTTCACGACCGACGAGACGTATGCCGGCGTAGCAGGGCACCTTGCTCGGACCGATGTGCGGCCTGCTGGGTCTGATCCGACCATGGCCGGCGGCGATGATCTGCTTGCCCAGAGTTCGCGTGTTTCCGGGCGGGGTGCCCTGTTCCTCGCACCACCGCCGCCAGGCCAGCCAGAACACGTCCTTTGGAACGGTCGCCTCGGTGTCGAAGACACATCGCTCGCCGAGGAAAGAGGCCACCGGCGAGCCAAGGGTGTGAACGTCGTCGACGGCCTCCATGGAGCTCGCCGGCAGCACGAAGTGCCCGCGCTCATTCAACCGCCGCCAACCCTTGATCGCCCAGACCAGAATGCCAGGAAGCTCCTGCAGCAGAGCGTTCGCCAGACCGGGATCCTCTCGGCCCAGAAAGCTCTGATGCATCACCAGTGGAACAAGGCGTGACGCCAGCGCGCCGCTGTCGTCCGGCAGACTCGGCAGCTCGTTCGTCAGGATGACGAAGCGAACGGCCAGCTGCCCTGTCCAGGCGCTCTTGAACTTTCGGTCGGTCGTTATGATGTCCTCGCCGCTGACGCGCAGCAGGTTCTCGGTTATGGCGGCGCGGTCGCTCATCTTGCCGAGCCGCATGTCCGACACGATCGCCAGCTGCTTGCCGACCAGCATGGCCAGCCCGAAGTCCTTGGCCAGGGTGCCAAGGGTCGGGCCGACGGTGTTGTGATGACCGATCAGCTGCTGCAGAACGCGCCCGATGGTGCCCTTGCCGGAACGCCGTGGACCGACGAGTAGAAAGATCTTCTGCTGTGATGTGTCAGGCGTCAGCAGATACCCAATCATCTCCTGCAGCAGGCCGATCTCGTCGCCGTCGCCCCAAAACTCTTTCAGCAGACGCAGCCAGCGGGCCGGTGGCGGTGGGTCGGGGACGTAGTCGAACTCAAGCGCGTTGCGCGTGAACAGACGCGGCGTCGGGTCAAGAAGCTCGTCTGTCGGCAGGTGCAGCAGACCGTTGCGGCAGGCCAATAGTTCGCCGGGTGGCGGCCCGTCGCCGTCTAGCCAACAGGGCGGCGCGTAGCGGTCGCGCTGCACGTGGGCCAGCCCCTTGAGGGCGTCTTCAACGTTGGCCACCTTCGCCTTGTTGGGCCTGAACGGCGCAGGTGGCTCATCCTTCTTGCCCGGCGTGATGGCCTTGTCGAGAAACTGATACAGCTCTGATCTGGTGGTGGCGTCCTCCAGCTCGCGATAGGCGGCGCCGTCGTATGCCAGCCAGTCGTCGTTGTAGTGCATCAGCGTTGGGCGCTGACGATTGCGAAACTCGCGCGCCGATTGAAGCGGGTCGTCTCTATAAAGCAGGGGCGGATCGCCTACCTCGGCCCGCGCCTTCTCAATCTGGCGCAGGGCGTATCTTTGCGCGCCAGACTTCAGCTCCAGGACGCTCTCGCTGATGCCCCATTCCGGATCCGTGATGATGCCCAGGATGACGTCGTCCGGTACCCGGCAGCGCATCAGCTGGCATACCGCGTCGTAGAGCCACGCCGACCGACTGTCGTCCCCTTTCTTTGGCTGATCCGGGTGCCGTCCCTGGGCGATGATGATCTTCACCCTGTCCGGCACGCCATACGTCACAAGTTCGTTGAGGTCGGTGGTCTTGACCGGTTGAACGGGGCCCGACGCCATGGCCGGTGCCCCGTCCGCCGGGGCGCCATGCCTCGCCCCTTCCGCCGGCTGGAAAAGGTCGATCGGGTAGACGCGGTCCGACTCGAAGAGGATCGCCGACGCCTCTGTCTTGACACGGCCGGCGGCGCGCTTCTTGGCGGTCGGCAGGTTGACCGTGCCCGGCAGCCGCATGACACGCGATATGTCATGACAGTTGTCGCCGCCGAACAGACGCTCAAGTTGGAGATTGAACAGCGCGGCGTTCTCAGCGGCGGTCCGGTCACCGTCGATGGGGATGGGCTCCCGCAACCGCCAGAAGCCCTGCACCCCGTTGCCGCTGTCGATGATGCAGGTCGGCGGCGGAACGCCGGCCGGCAGACTATCGGTTAGCAGGCCCAGGAGGCGCTGGCGCTCGGCGTCGATGTCCTCGCCGACGCGCGGGTCGATGTCGACATGTAGGTAGTCGACCTGCCTGATGTCTTCGCGCGCCGCCTTCTTGCGCATCGGCTTGATCGGCGGGTTGACCGCGAAGTATAGATTGCGATGGCCGTCGTTGCCGTCGATGAACTGTCGCGCCTTGTCCACCTCGCCGGGCGTGAAGGTGCGCGTGTCTATGCCGCCGCCGTCGGGCTTGATGGCGGTCAGCATCCAAGGTCCGTCTGGCTGCATCAGCCGCAGGAACTTGACCGCGTCGCCGGCGCTCATGACAGCCACCCCGCCCAGGCGAGGTGATGCGGACTAGCTTGGCGGCGCAGCACCGGGTCGAAAAGACCGTTCTTGATGTATGGCCGCCAACCCTCAACGCGGATGATGAGCTCGCGGTCCGTCAGCTTGTCGTGCCAGAACATGGCGCTGACGGGGCAGGCACATAGGCGCCAACATCCGAGATTGCTCTTCGGCTTCAGCGGCAGGCGGCGGTCAAGCTCGTGACGGTTCCACTTCTCAACCCAACTATTATATGCGCCGACAATCCGCCACGCGTCGTGCACGGCGAGCGGCTGAGTGTCGCCAAGGCGTTGACGGTAAGAGCGCGGCGGCGTTGGCAGGAAACTGATTGCCGCGCCTGGCGCGTCGGCATTACATGAGGGCCTGCAAGGTACTGTCACTCGGCCCTCGGCGCTGTTCTCCCAGCGTCGGGGGCTATTCATTTGAGTCACCGTCGGGCGCGACGCGCTGCTCGCGCATCCAGGCGCGCAGCTCGTCAATATTGTATCGGATCAGTCGACCGACACGATTGTAGGCCGGTCCCTTGCCCCTGGCGCGCCAGTCCTCGAGCGTCTTTGGCGCGATGTTCAGGAATATGGACGCCTCGGCGGCGTCCAGGTACTCGGGGACGATAGACGACTGGTGTTGACGCAGGCGCTCCTCTACGCGCGCCGCGATCATGTCCGCCAGGTCCTCATGGACAGAATCAAGCATAGCAAGACTCCAACAGCGCCTGACCATGTCTGGCCGGCTAAAGTTGGTGCCTTGCTATCGGCGAGTTTCGAGCGTTGGGCGGAGGACCGGTTGAAGGGCCGTCAGGGTCCGCCATCGCGGTGCCAATCCCTGGAGCCTTGTCGGTCTCGAACTAGACAGTTCGCGCGAAGCCATATACCCGAGAAACCCGGCCAGGGCAAGACAGGGGTGAGCACCCTAGCCGACTTCAGGGCGCTTGAGAGTGATGTGCCACGATTTGTACCTGGGTCTGTAAGTCGCGCGCTCAAGCGCCTCGTCGCACGACATCTCAATCATGATGTGACTCTGCATGTCGTTGGCCAGCACGACGATCACCAGCCGGTCGAACGGGTTCTCATCAAGCTCGCGCAGCGCGCCAAGTTGGCGATTGGGCAGACGGACACCCTTTATCTGCACCCGCCGCCCCTGGGCGTCGATGGCGTCATGACCCTTCTGGCTGGCCGTTGCCTGGGTCAGGCCCAGCTCGTCGCACGCGATCCACTCGGCCACGTCGCCCACCAGGTTGCGCGACCGCAGCACGCCCACCTCGCGCAGCGCGGCCTCGGCCTCGACGTAGGCGCGGAGATGCTCAAGCATTGGCCGTCTCTAGGATGAACTTCGTCATCCGTTCCTGGTCGGCCAGCAGTTGGTCGCGTAGGCCGCTGGCGTGCAGGTAGTGCGCCTCAATGCCCGGCTGCTGGTGATCAAGCAGCGCGCGGGCGCGGCTCTGCGGCACGCCCAGCGCGTCTGCCATTGTTCTGTATGTGTGGCGTAGAATGTGCCCGGTCTCGCCGGGCATGGAACGCTCGCGCCAGACCTGAGTGGCGATGACACGGCGACCATCGTTTGACCGCGTCGGAAACAGCCACTGCGACTCCTTATATAGTGTGTCGCCGATACGCAGAGCGTCTCCCACGAGGCCGACCATCGCGTCGGAGAGCGGCAGGTCGAAGCTATGGCCCGACTTCATCCTAGGGATCCGCACGGCCTGACCATCCAGATCGACCCATTCGCGTTCCAGCGAGACGAGCGTGCCCGGCCTCAGCCCAGACAGCAGGCCCAGCCGGTGCATTGCCACGCGCAGCGGGTTGGGCAGGGCGCCCGTTCGGCGCCACCAGTCCGGCAGATCCTCTGGCAGGATGATCGCCTTCCGCCGACGCTCTGGATTGAAATTCACGCCCTTGACCGGGTTGGCGCGCAGCACGTCGTCATCGTCGAGCTTGTCGATCGCGTAGTTGTAGGCGGCGCGCAGCGAGCGCATGGCGTGATTGGCCGGGTATGGACCGTTCTCTCTGGTGATCTTCTCGTGCCGCTCGCGCGCCTTGCTCTTGCGCAGTTCGCTGAGCGGCAGATTACGCCAGTCATCCAGATATCTGTCGAGGTTGTAGCGGTGGTCCTTGAGTGTCACCGGCGCGCAGCCTCTTGTCCGCAGCCAGGCCTCGTACGCGTCCCACAGCTCGCCGACCGTCATCTGACCAACCGGTGGCGCGGGTGTGGCGGCGTTCGGGTCGATGCCGCGTCTTATCTGGGCGATGATCTCCTGGGCGCGGGCGCGGGCATCATTGAGCGATAGCTCGTCCGTCGTGCCGAGGGTGTGGCGGATGGTCTTGCATCGCTTGCCGCGCCACATGTCGCGCTGGACCTTCCATGTCTTGGAGGTCTTGTTGACCGCGATGATGAGGCCGGTGACGCCGGTATCCCGTGTGAGGCCGAGGTGGGCTGGGTCGCCCGGGCGCCGGCTGTCGACCCACTTCTGGGTGAAGTTACGTGTGGCCATGCGAACCGTGTTCCTCTTGGTGCCGAACCGTTGACGAACCGTGGTGGCTCAGGGGTGGTCGGGGTTACTCAGGGAACGATAGTTCATATATGCTAATTAAAGCAATGTATTACGGGACGGTGGGGGTTGGTCGGGGCTAAGGTGAGCGAACTTCTAAGCCGTAGGTCCCAGGTTCGAATCCTGGAGGGCGCGCCATTTGTTTTCATGTAGTTAGCTAAACTACTTCACCTGAAAAACGAAGCCCGACTCAGCTTAGGGTTACGACCGGGGCCTGGCGCGCGATGAGGCACCGGCCATGGACGGCGGAACCTGGACGTGAGACCGTTCCGGTGTCGTGAGAAGCGGGGGGCTTCACCATGGCGATTACCAAGGACGACGTCATCGCGCTGATGAAGGCGTTCCACGACGTCGTCATGTTCGACAAAGGGACGGCGGACGATCAGGCGGCGTTCTTTCTGCACCCGGAGCCCCGGATCTTCATCCCCCACGGCGAGGATATCACGCTCCAAACCAACTATGAGATCCATCAGAAGCTCACCGACGAAAAGCATGTCGTCTTGGAGCCCTGGGACATCACGACGCTCTGCGACGCGCCGGAACGCGTCCGCGCCGTCGGTGCCGTCTATTGGGAGGGCCGGCCGGTCGGGTCGGCGGAAGGCGGGCTGATCAAGTGTGTCGTCGGCGAAGACTGGATCGTCCAGCGCGTGCCGTCAGGCGCGCTGAAGATCGCGCTCTACATCAACAGCTATCACAACTTCCTGCCGGATTCCGCGCCGATCGACCTGGGCTAGGCGGCCGGTCCATTGTGCCCCGGCAACGGCTTGCCGGCCATCTCTCTCAGCCCCAGCAGCGCGATGAACTGCAGCAGCGCGACGGCCATGAAGTAATAGATCGGTGCGAAGTCGTCGGCGGTGCGGGCGACCAGATAGGTCGCGACCAGGGGAGTCGTGCCGCCGAAGAGACCGAGACAGAAGTTGTAGCTGACCGAGGCGCCGCTGCAGCGGATCTGGGACGGCAGGTGCTCGGTGATCACCGCCGGGATGACGGCAAACGTGACGCCGAAGATGAGCGCCAGGCCGATCTGGCCCGCCACGATCATGACGAAGACATCCTGGTGCATCAGCCACCACAAGGGCCAGCCGAGCACCAGGCCGCCGATCGCGACGCCGTAGAGCATGGGGTTGCGCCCGATCCGGTCCGACAGCATCGCCGCGGGCGGCGTGACCAACAGCATGGCGAGGAGGCCGAGCGTGTTGATTTCGAGCGCCTTGGCGGTTGAGAGGTGCATCTGCTCGGTCAGGTAGGAGGCCGCGTAGATCGCCATCAGGTAAAAGCCGATGCCGCCACCCATCATCAAGATGACGAGGCGCAGCATGGTGCGCCAGTGCTCGCGAAGCGCGACGACCAAGGGCAGCCCGGCGCCGCGGTCGAGCCGGGTGATGCCGGGCGGCTCGGTGAGTTTGCTGCGCAGGATGACGCCGAAGACGGCGGCCAGCGCGCCGAACAGGAAGGGAATGCGCCAGCCCCAGCCGACCATCGCCTCGTTGCCCAGTTGGCCCGCGATGAACGCGCTGAGCGCAGAGCCGACCAGAAAGCCGGAAAGGCTGCCGCACTGGGGCAGGCACGCAAAGAGCGCGCGGCGCGCGGGCGGCGCGTGCTCGGCCATGAAGACGATGGAGCTGCCGTATTCGCCGCCCACCGAGAGACCCTGGATGATCCTGAGCGTCACCAGGACGACCGCCGCGGCGGTGCCGATCTGGCTGTGATCGGGCATCAGGCCGATGGCGAGCGACGTCACGCCCATGGAGATTATGGAGATCAACAGCGCCGGCTTGCGCCCGAACCGATCGCCCAGATGGCCGAACAGGATCGCGCCCACCGGGCGCGCCGCGTAGCCCACCGCGAACACGCCGAAAGCCGCCAGAAGGGACGCCACCTTGTCCTCGGCCGGAAAGAAGGCTTGGCCCAGGATCGGCGCCATGAAACCGTAGATCGCGAAGTCGTACCATTCGAGCGCGTTGCCCAGGGTCCCGGCCAGGATCGTGCGGCGTTTGATGACTCTATCCGTCATGGTGCGGCACGTTCTAGCGATGTCGCGTCTCAGAGCAAGCCGGCTTGGTCGGCGCCGTTTTGAACTTTCGCCCTGGTCATTACTTGCCCGAAAATTGAAGAAATGTTTGGTTCTTCTACTTAAGGCGAAATTGACTGGTTCTCGTTTACTTTCCGGTTCATCTATGTGACGGTGAAAAGACAGTTTCCGTTTTGGTCTCTTTTTCGCGGCGCACGGGTTTGATCGTGCGCCTTTTGGCGCAGGGGCAAGCCGATGCAACAGACCACCGAAACCGGTTCGGCGACCAAGAAGTTCTATCTCGAACTCGTCAAACCGTCCCACTACGACGACGACGGCTATGTCATCCAGTGGGCGAAGGCGTGGATCCCGTCGAACTCGCTTGCCTGCCTCTACGGCATCGGCCAGGTCATGGCCGAGCGCAAGATCCTCGGGGATGACACTGAGCTCGTCATCAACCCCCATGACGAAGTCAACACGGTCGTCCCGGTGAAGCAGATCATCCGCCGGCTTCGGGATAACGGTAACCGCGGTCTGGTCTGCCTGGTCGGCGTGCAGTCCAACCAGTTCCCGCGCGCGGTCGATCTGGCGCGCCAGTTCCGCGAAGCGGGCATTCAATGCGCGGTCGGCGGCTTCCACGTGTCCGGCTGCCTGGCGATGCTGAAAGACGTGCCGCCCGATATCCAGGAAGCCATGGACATGGGTATCTCGATCTTCGCCGGCGAGGCCGAAGAGCACCTGGACGAGGTCTTGCAGGATGCCGACCGAGGCGAACTGAAGCCGGTCTATAACTACATGCACAAGCTGCCGACCCTACAGGAGCAGTTGACGCCGTTCCTGCCCGACCAGTTCGTGCACAAGTACGATGGCTCCCATGCCAGCTTCGATGCCGGGCGCGGCTGTCCGTTCCAGTGCTCGTTCTGCACCATCATCAACGTGCAGGGTCGCATCTCGCGTTACCGGTCGGGCGACGATGTCGAAAAAATCATCCGCGCCAACCACGCCCAGGGCATCACGCGCTATTTCATCAGCGACGACAACTTCGCGCGCAACAAGAATTGGGAAGAGATCTTCGATCGCATGATCGAGCTCAGGGAAGACCACGGCATCCCGATCAGCTTCATCATCCAGGTCGATGTCTTGGCCCACAAGACAGAGAACTTCGTTGAGAAGGCGCGGCGCGCCGGCTGCAAACGTGTCTTCATCGGCCTGGAGAACATCAACCCCGACAACCTGAAGGCAGCGAAGAAGGCGCAGAACCGCATCACCGAATACCGCACGATGCTGCAGAAGTGGCGCAACCACGGCATCATCTCCTATGCCGGGTTCATCATCGGATTTCCCGAGGATACGCCGGAGACCGTGCGCCGCGATATCGACATCATCAAACGCGAGCTGCCGGTCGACCTGCTCGGCTTCACCATCCTGACGCCGCTGCCCGGATCCGAAGACCACAAGGTGCTGCACACCGACGGCGTGTGGATGGACCCGGACATGAACAAGTACGACCTGGAGCATGTCACGACCGCGCACGCCAAGATGAGCGAGCAGGAGTGGGACGATCTCTATCGCGAGGCGTGGAACGTCTACTACAGCCCCGACCACGTTGAACGGCTGATGAAGCGCGCGGTCGCCAGCGGCATCAAACCCCATGGCGTCATGATCAACTGTCTGCAGATCCACTGCGCCATGAAGTATGAGAAGGTGCACCCGCAGCAGTGCGGCTACTTCCGTCGCAAGGTCCGCACCCAGCGCCGGCCCGAGCTGCCGCGCGAGAACCCGGTCGTCTTCTATCCGAAGTACCTGATCGAGAGCCTCGTCAAGTACGGCGCCATCGGTCTCTACGCGCTGAAGATCAACCGCTTGAGGAAGCGCATCCAGAACGATCCGGCATCGAAGGCCTATATGGATCTGGCGCTGACGCCGGTCGACGACGCGACCGACGAGGACCTCGAGATGTTCGCGCTCAACGACTCCTCGCGCGCCGCCGTCGCCAAAGCCAAGGGCGAGGCGGAAGCGCGCGCCAAACACCAGTCCGACACTCGCGAGAAGGACATCGTCGCGGCGGAGTAGTGCGGGCGGACGATCACGTCATGGTGCCCGCGACTTCCTTGATGCGGTCCCGCATCCAGCGGTGCCGTTGCGACTTCGCGTTACGGCGGTGCCAGATCTGAGAGATCGTAAAGGGTGCGAGCTGCAGGGGCGGCTCGATGCTGCTGAAACCGAAAAACGACGAATGTTGCAACAGCGACGGCAGAGTCGCGATCGTGTTCGTGCCGCGCATCATGTCGGCCAGCGCGCCGAAGCTGGGCGCTTCCAGAACAATGCTGCGTGACCGGCGGAACTCTGCCAGGCCGGCGTCGATCTCGGATCGGCGAAAGTCGCCGGTGACGACAATGGCGTGCGGCGCCGCGCAGTAATCGTCCAGCGTGGCCGGCGCGTTGCAGACCATCTCATCGTAGAAACAGAGATCGTGATCGTCGAACAGGACGTTCTGGAAAAGATCGGACTCGCTGCTGTCGAGCGTCGGAGCCAGGGCCAGATCGACATCGTCGTCGCGTAGAAGCTGGATGACGTCGGCTTGCGATGCTGGGTTCACGATGCGCAGCGTAAGCAGCGGCGCCTGACGGCGAAGCGCATGGAACAGGGCGTTGAGCGCGGCATCGACCTCGAACTCGCCGGCGGCGATAGTGAACGAGGCGTCGTCGGTTTGCGGATCGTAGTCGACGGGGTCGGTGAAGCGCTTCATTTCAACCAGAAGGTTCCGCGCTTGATCAGCGACAACGTGCGCGCGTTCGGTCGGTGCGATGCCGCGCCCCGAACGCACGAAGAGATCGTCACCCAGAATCTTGCGCAGCCGCGTCAAGCTGTGACTGATGGTCGACTGGTTGACGTCAAGCCGGCGGGCGGCGTCGGAGACGGACTCCGAATCATACACGGCCAGGAAAATCTGAAGCAGTCGGCCGTCCAGCGCCGAATAATCGGTTTCACTCATAGGTACTATGTACGCCGTGCCATTGATCGAGACATCATAATTATCCAGCCTTCGAAATTGGCGCCGGACCGGCAAGTAAGCAAGTCGTGAAGAAAATGCTGCCGGTCGTGTTTGGCGTGTGTTGTTAGGGATTGGTACGCCGGTATCGAGTATCTGGGCGACGCGTAAGGGGTACGAGTTATGGCTGATCAAGCGCAAACGATGGGGACGAAGTCCGCCGATTATGGCGGTTCGATCGGCTTCCGTATCCGCGCGATTTTCTTGAAGCACGAGTGGCTGCGCGGTTACACGCTGATGTCGCCGACCTTGTTGGTGATGATCCTCTTGATGTGCGTGCCGCTGTTCACGCTGATCACGTACAGTTTCTGGACCCAGAACTATCTCGATATCGACACGACGCCGACGCTGGACAACTATCACGCGTTTTTCCAGAAGCCGATTTATGTCGCGTTGATGATGAAGTCGATCCGGATGTCGCTTTACTGCACATTCGCGACGCTGATCCTGGCCTATCCGATGGCCTACTTCATCGCGTTCAAGGTGAAGAAGAACAAGCTGGTCTGGCTGATCCTGATCACGGTGCCGTTCTGGACGAGCTACCTGCTTCGCGTCTTCGCGTGGAAGGTGATTCTTGGCTACAACGGCGTCATCAACTCCGGTCTGATCAGCCTGGGGCTTTTGGAGGAGCCGCTTCAGTTCCTGCTCTATAACCCGACGGCGGTGGTGTTGACGTTGGCGCATGCATGGGCGGCGTTCGCGATCCTGCCGATCTATGTGTCGCTGGAGAAGATCGACCGATCGCTGCTTGAGGCGGCGACGGATCTGGGCGACACGCCGAGCGAGCGGTTCTGGCGTGTGACCTGGCCGCTCTCTGTGCCCGGCGTGATCGCGGCGGGACTTCTGGTGTTCATTCCGACCGTGGGCGACTACGTGACGCCCAAGCTGGTGGGCGGAACGACCGGCATCATGATCGGCAACATCGTGCAGTCGCAGTTCGGCAAGGCGAACAACTGGCCGATGGGGGCGGCGTTGTCCGTCATATCGATGATCCTGATCGCGACCCTTGTGGTGACGTTCATAGCGACGATGACGCGGGGGAGGGCGAAGAGCTGATGTCGGACACAACGAACAGCGGCGACAGCGCCGCGCCTGCGGGCAACGAGGAACGTTCGGCCGGGACCCCCAGTCACGTTCAAGGCAAGCACGAGGGTTATCATTGGTCGGGCGAGGCGCCGCTCTTCATCTACGCGGTGTTCTATCTCTCGTTCCTCTATATCCCCGTGCTGTTTCTGCCGCTCTTCTCGTTCAACGATTCGATCTATGTGGCGTTCCCGCTGCAGGGCTTCACGGTGCAGTGGTACGGCGACATGCTGGACAACCCGGCCCTGACCCAGGCGCTGTGGAACAGCGTGAAGGTGGGCGTGGGCGTGTCGGTTGTGGCGACGTTCTTCGGCATCTTCGCGGCCAAGGCGATGACGCGCTATCACATGCCGGGCAAGGGGCCCTTGACCAGCTTCATCATGCTGCCGCTGGTGGTGCCGGGGATCATCCTGGGCATCGCTCTGCTGGTGATCTCGAACACGGTCGGCCTGCCGCTGTCCTTGTTCACGATCGGCCTGGCGCACACGCTTGTCGCGGTGCCGTTCTCGATGCTGGTGTTGATGTCGCGTCTTGAGGGCTTCGACAAGAGCCTTGAGGAGGCCTCGCTCGACCTCGGCGAGAACGCGTTCTCGACGTTCTTCAAGGTGACGCTGCCGCTTGCGTGGCCGGGCATCCTGGCGAGCTTCCTGCTGTGCTTCACGATCTCGTTCGACGAGTTCATCCTGGCCTTCTTCCTGGCCGGCAACGAGGTGACGCTGCCGATCTACATCTGGAGCCAGCTGCGCTTCCCGAACCGGCTGCCGATGGTGCTGTCGCTGGGCGCGTGCATCCTGTTGGCATCCTTCTTCATCGTCACCTTCTCCGAGGTCATCCGCCGCCGCGGCGTCGGAAC
>JANQGO010000289.1 GCA_028277285.1 Alphaproteobacteria bacterium
GTCACCACCGTCGCCATTGCTGCCGATCAACGAGAAGACCTCGTCGCGGGCGGAGCTGTCGAGAATGGTGAAGTTGTCGGTTGACAGGTCGGCCAACGCAACGCCCTCCAGCGTGGTCGTCTGGTTGTTGGAGGGAACGGCGAAGATAGTGTTGCCGTTGACCTCGCTCACCTCAAGCCGGTCGGCGTCGATCCAGCCGATTTGAATCTGGTCGACCGACGGGTCGAAGTCATCGACAACGGCATCCTGGCCCCAGGCCCATGTGATGATCACGGTCTCGGGCTCACCGCCGCCGCCGGTACCGTCACCAGAGCCGTCGCCGGTACCGTCACCAGAGCCGTCGCCGGTGCCGTCACCAGAACCGTCGCCGGTGCCGTCACCAGAACCGTCGCCGGTACCGTCACCGGAACCATCGCCAGTGGTGTCGCCGTCGCCGACCAGCGCAAGGATCTCACCGGCGGACGAGTCATCGAGAATGGTAAAGTTGGCGGGTGAGAGCGCGGCCAGGCTGACGCCCTGGAGCGTGAGCGTCTGATTGTTCGACGGCACCGAGATGACGACACTGCCATTGGATTCAAACATGTCGATCTGGTCGGACGTGAACCAGTCGACAAAGATCGTGTCGTTGTTGGGGTCAAAGTCGTTGATCACCGCGTTCTGGCCCCAGGCCCAGGTAACGACCACGTCGGCCGTTTCGGCTGTGACGTTGGCGGTGCCGTTGCTGCCGAAGGTGCCGAGGCCCTCATCGCCGGTAAGGCGGTCCTCGAAGTAGGCGATCTGGTCTGCGATCGTCGGCGCATCGTAGTCGCCGAACTGGGCCATGTACTGCAGGATCGAGGTGCCGAACTCGTCGGCGCCGACCGTTCCGTCCAACAGCAGGTTGGCGACACCGTCGAAGCCACGCAGATGGGCGGCCGCCAGCACACCGGTCAAGGTGATGGTGACGTCAACCACCTGGCCGTTGTCGACATAGCTGCGGGTCGTGCCGATGAAGTTGTCCAGGCTGGTGCCGGCTTCGGCGAGCCAGGTCTCGATGGTCTGGAGATTGAAGCCGAAAGCTTCCCGGATGGCGACTTCCTGGGCCGCCTCGGTCATGAAGTCTTCCAGCGAGTTGACGCCGTTCTTGCCGGTCCACGTGCCGTCCCAGGTATTTGAACCGGCGCCGTTGCCGTAATAGAAGTCGTCGTCGTAGTACCCCATGTCGATCAGCAGCGCTTCGCCGAACTGATAGCCGACAAAGCCCAGCGTGTTCATGGAGCGGTAGGACATCACGTCCCATTCCGCGTCGGTCAGGTCGCCCCAGCTTGAATACTGCGGATAAAAGTCCTGCACCGTGCCGCCAGCCCATTGGTCGAGCTGCCAGTCTTGGATTTCGCCGGTTTCGTAACGCGGTCGGTCCCATCCGGATTCGAATGCCCGCAGCGCGTCAAGAAAGTCTTGGAAAGTTCCGGCACTCATGGCCCACCTCCTGTTCTCGGATTTTTGGTTGCTCCCGGTGGGAAAACCGGGAGCGGGTAAGGACCCCAGGCTTTGGCCCGATTGGGACCAACTGGTGGTGGGAACGTGTTGTTATTGTGACAAATCCAACTGTATTCTTTTCGATTACTTGTTGGACCCGACGCTTCGATAACGAACGCAAATGTCGTTAACCTTTGAACAGTGTCAGAAGGTTAACGAGACATCGGCTGCGTGCTTTGCAGGCGAGACGCGGTAGAAGAACGCCTGAGATTTGTCGGTTTCTAGTTCGCGTCGTCGTCCGACTGCGCGATGTGCTCTTTAAGCCAGGTTTCCATGTTTTGGATCGGCTGAATGATGCAGCCGGCCGCTTGCGGGTTTTCGCAGCAGCGCTGGAGGTCCGCGACGTCCTGCCGATAGATCCGGTTCCACTCGGTAAACGGCAGCTCGTTGCCCAGCGGCATCCAATAGGAATGGGGATAGCTCGATGCCCATTCGTCATAGGGATCGGGCGGTGACTCATAGATCGTTCCGGGCCGCGCGCCGAGGCGGCCGTGCGGTGCCTGACCGATCGACTGCATCATCTTTGCCGGCTGTTCGCCGAACGTTGGCAGATACATGTCCCGGCAGGTGTTGAGCGAACCGATGCGATGGCAGCCGACGCAGGTGTTGCCCCGGGTCGCGATGCCATGGGGTTTCGGCCACTGTTCGAACGGACCGCCGACGTCGACGGAGTGGAAGCCCCAGGGATCGGCCGGCAGCTGCCCGTTTTGGGCGGCCCAGGGCGTGTGCATCCACGGATCGCTGTCGTGGCAATAGATGCAGCCGTGATCGACGACTTCCTGGGGCGTTGCCCACAGCTCGGCGGCCGAGATCTCGCCCTCAGGCGGTTCCAATTCGGTCGGCGGCGGCACGCGGCTGCCGTCGTCGCCTTCGGGCGTGCCGCCGAAGTTCTTGGAGATGAAGAAGCAGGTGCTGCCGGACTTCACGTTGTGCATGATGATCTCGATCGAATCGAAATGGGGATCGTCGGCCGGCCGGATATACATGCGCCGGCACAGCAGGATCATCTGGATGTCGTCGTCCCGGTGGGCGGTCATCCGGCTATAGGGCGCGCACTGACCGTCCGTCGTTTCGGGATAGGGCAGCATCGCCGGCGCATCGCACTGCATGTGTGGCGTGTACTCGTCCGGCGTTTCGCCGTTGACGGTGATCGGGACGAGGTCGAGATCCAGGCAGTTGAAGACCGGTGCTTCAGCGATCAATTCGGCGCAATCGCTGCCGTATTCGTGCAGCGTATAGTCATCGTCGGCCTTGGCACCGGAAACCGCCAGCATCACGACGGCGGCGAAGAGTGTTGCGGCGACGGATTTCATCTGTCGTCCCTCCCGGCCCTTCAGGTCACCAGACCGGGCGTTTCCAGCACGACCTGTTTGATCGCCTGGTGGTAGCGCACGTAGCCCGTGCACCGGCAGATGTGCTGGCCGACAGCGTCCTCGATGGCGGCGTCGACCGCTTCGCGCGGGATCGGCTGACGCGAGAGCTTATCGAGCAGCGCATAAGACCCCATCAAAAATCCCGGGCAACAATAGCCGCACTGGAACGAAAAGTGGGCCATGCCATCGGCGGTGCCGTGGGCTTGGCGGTCACGCAGTTGGCGGTGGCCAAGGGCGCGCGAGTG
>JANQGO010000379.1 GCA_028277285.1 Alphaproteobacteria bacterium
CGATCATCTTGGGCGGATGTCACGAGGATCCTGAACTCGAGCAGTTGACGACGCCCCGCCCGGTGCTGACGCGAACCATTCAATTCACGGAGGCCCATCAAGAACGCGTCTTCGCCGGCCGGCTGCGCGCCGAGCGACGCTCGGAACTGGCCTTTAACGTCGGCGGCACGGTCGCGTCCGTGGCCGTCGATGTCGGCAGCCTCGTGGACGAGAATGAGCTCCTGACCCGCCTCGACGAAACGCCTTTCCGCCTGCGGGTCGACCAAGCGCGCGCGGCGCTCGAGCGCGCCGAGGCGGACCTCGACGAGCGGCAGTACCGGGCGAGTGTCCAGCGCGAGCTGAGCGCGTCCGGCTGGACGCCGCAGACGGCGTTGCATACGGCGGAAACGGCACTCAATGCGGCAGAGGCGGCTGTCGGCGAGGCGCGGGCCGCGCTGCGTCTGGCGGAGCGCGATCTGGCCAATGCCGGTCTGCGCGCGCCTTATCCCGGTCGCATCGCGCAACGTCTGGTCGAGCCGGAAGCCGAAGTCATGCCTGCGCAGACGGTTTTGATCATCGACGGTGTGGGCGATCTCGAAATCGTGGCTTCGGTTCCGGCATTGATCGTCGGGCACCTTGACATCGGTCACGCCGTCGCGGTGCAGCTTGGCGGCGGACCGCAGGCGATATCGGCGATACTGTCCCAGATCGGCAACAGAGAAGGGGCCGGCCTGACGGTCGAGGTCGTTGCGATCCTCCTGGAGGGTTCGCAACAGGCGCGGCCCGGCGCCGTCGCGGAACTGATCCTCCCCATGCCCGCGTTCAACGGAATCACCATGCCGCCGGGCGCCGTCGTTCCCTCCGACCAGCCGGAGCGCGGATACGTCTTTGTTCTTGATAGAGAGAAGCAGATCGTCGCGCGCCGTATGGTGACCGTGCGGGGCGGCCGGTCCCAGAGCCTGCTGATCACTGAGGGCCTCGAGACGGGTGATGAGGTGGTGACGGGCGGCGCGAGCTTCCTCACGGACGGCCAGCCCGCCATCCCGTTGGAGACGCGATGACCGGACGCGCCCGATCCCTGACCGAGTTCGCGTTCGCGCGTGACCGCCTGACGGTGGCGGTCACCATGCTGCTGATCCTCGGCGGCGTGTGGTCATGGCTCACCTATCCGTCGCAGGAAGAACCGACGATACCGATCAACCAGGCGCTCGTTCAGGTGTTTCACCCGGCCTATGACGCCGAGCGCATGGAGACGCTGGTCGTGCGGCCCATTGAACGGCGACTGCGCGAGCTTGAAGAAACGAAGGAAATCGTCACCGTCATTCGCCCCGGCGCCGCGCAGATTCGCTTGGAAATCGAAGACGGGACGCCGAACTACGATCTCGCCTGGCTTCGTTTGCGCGCGAAGGTGACCGACGCCGCCGCCGATCTGCCGGACGGAACGATCGGTCCGTTCGTCAACGACGATTTCGGACGCGTGGCGGTCGCGACGATCACCATGACCGCCGAAACCTATCCGCTGGAGATCATCAGGGAGCAGGCGCTTGGTCTGCGCGACGAGCTAGCCGCGATCCCCGGCGTGGATAGGGTTTCGGTTCATGGTCTCGTCGGCGAACGGATAGAGGTACGCACCCGACCGGCGGTGCTCGCCCAGATCGGAATTGCGCCGGCCACGCTGGCCGACGCCATCGCGGCGCAGAATGTCGCGCTCGGCGCCGGCCGAGTGTCCGTCGATGGGGTCGACCTACGCCTCGAACCCATCGGCCAGTATCGCCGTGTCGAAGACATCGAGACCCTGTGCATCGCGCTGCCTGACATCGGAACGGTCCGCCTCGACGACGTGGCAACGGTCGAACGACGGCCGATTGATCCGCTGGAGACCGCGGCGTTCCTTGATGGGGTGCCGGCGGTCGTCTTCGCCGTGTCGATGGCCGAAGGGCGCAAGGTCACCGCGTTCAATCAGGAGCTGCGCCGCTCTCTCCCGCGCTTTGAAAACGATCTTCCTGTCGGCTTTCGGCTCGTCCTGGTGACCGACCAAGGCGAGGTCGTCCAGCATGTCATCGATAGGATGAGCGGCAACTTGTACCAAACGATTGCCGCCGTGCTGCTCGTGACGGTCCTCGCCCTGGGTTGGCGCGCCGGGCTGATCGTCGGCGCCTCGGTGCCGCTGACAATTCTAGCGTCGATAGTGATTCTCCGCGCGTCCGGCATAGAACTCAATCAGGTCAGCATTGCGGCCTTTATCATCTCGCTCGGTATTTTGGTCAATAATCCGAATGTCGTCGTCGATGACACGCAAGCGCGAGTCGCGGCCGGCGAGGCGCCCCGAACAGCAGCGTTGACGGCCGGTCGAACCCTGCAGGTGCCGCTGCTCATCTCGACATTGACGACGATCTTGGCATTCGCCCCGCCGCTGCTCAGTGACAATCTGACAGCGATCTACATGCGAACGCTGACGATCGTGATCGCCGTTACGTTGTTCACGTCGTGGGTGATGGCGATCATGGCCGCGCCTTTGACCTCGGCCTGGCTCATCAAGAAAAGCGCGCGGCCGGACGGCAAAGGTCTCTACGACCGAGGCGTCTACGCCATCGCCGGACGCGCGCTTTTCTTGATGAGCCAGGCCGAGGTCAAAGGCGCGGCCACGACCGCCATCACCCAAGACGTGAACAATGTGACGGCGATCAC
>JANQGO010000451.1 GCA_028277285.1 Alphaproteobacteria bacterium
ATCCTGCTGGCCGCGCTCGGCCAGCAGGATGAACAGGTTGTTCTCGGCGATGCCAAGCTCGATATGCTGGCCTTTCTGGGACTTCGTCCAGGTCTGCGCCGACATGACGTTTTCCTTGCGGAACACGTCGTCGCGGTCGCGCCGGTCGAACAGGTGGCGCCGGTTGACCCAGGGGCCCAGATTGGTCGAGACCGTGACATCCGGCGATGTCGTCACGATGTGGCTGGCCAGCTCGTCCTCGTCGCGGGCGATCTCGTTCAGGATCCGCCCGAACGCCTCCTGGGTCGACATGCTGGAGCCGCCACCACCGACCACCAGCGTGTCGGGGATCGGAATGGTCGGCGCGTCGTGGCGGCGCGGGAAGGTCTTGGCGAAGGCGACATCGTCCAGGAACGCCTGCAGGTCGTCGCTGTCGACGTCCAAGCCGGCGAAGCGGTCCCATTCGGCGCCCTCCGGCACCGCCATCTGGGTGCGGAAGCTCTCCATCTGCTCAGGGCTCATGAGGCCGGCGTGGTTGTCCTTGTGACCGGCCAGCGGCAGGCCGTTGCCCTTGATCGTATAGGCCAGGAAACAGCGCGGCTTGTCGTCGTCGACCGCGTCGAAGGCTTCGATCAGTGTCTCCAGGTCGTGGCCCGCCAGGTTGGTCATCAGGGCGTGCAGGCCCTCGTCATCGTACTGGGCGATCAGCTTGGCGGTCGCCGTCTTGGGCTTGAAGACGTCGTTCAGGTGTGCGCGCCAGGCCGCGCCGCCCTTGAAGCAGAGCGCCGAATAGAGGTCGTTGGGGCAATCGGCGATCCAGTCCCTGAGCGCCTCGCCGCCGGGCTGGGCGAACGCGGCCTCCTGTTTCTTGCCGTACTTCAGGATGGTGATTTCCCAGCCGACGGCCTCGAAGAACCCCTCGATACGGCCGAACAACTCGTCGGAGACGACGCTGTCCAGGCTCTGGCGGTTGTAGTCGATGATCCACCAGACATTGCGGATCTGGTGTTTCCAGCTTTCCAGCAGGGCTTCGTAGATGTTGCCTTCGTCGAGCTCCGCATCGCCGACCAGCGCGATCATGCGGCCCGGCGTGACCCCGTCGGGCAGCATGTCCTTCATCGCCAGATAGTCCTGCACCAGCGCCGAGAACGAGGTCATGGCGACGCCCAGACCGACCGAGCCGGTCGAGAAATCGACATCGTCGTTGTCCTTGGTGCGCGACGGATAGGCCTGGGTGCCGCCCAAGGCCCGGAACTTCTCCATCGGCTCGCGGTCCTGGTGGCCCAGCAGATACTGGATCGCATGGAACACGGGGCTGGCGTGCGGTTTGACCGCGACCCGGTCCTCGGGCTTCAGGACATGGAAGTAGAGCGCGGTCATGATCTGGACCATTGATGCGCACGAGGCCTGGTGGCCGCCGACCTTCAGGCCGTCGCGCTTGGGGCGCAGGTGGTTGGCGTTGTGGATCATCCAACTGGCGAGCCACAGAACCTTGCGCTCGAGCGCGTTCAGGCACGCCGCTTCGTGAGGATCCAGGGCGGTCGAGGGCGGAACAATGCCGGCGCGAATGGGCGTGACGCTCATGGCGTGCCTCGTTGGGTCTGCGTTAGCCTGGCCGCCATCCTAGAGCCCGCTCACCGGCACGTCAGTGCGAAGAATCCTGTTCAATCCACAAAGTGCGCAATAAGGTGTCGTCCTAGAGGAGTTTTGAGCAAGGAACCGCCATGGATCAGTTCGATCGCAGAATTCTGGAGAACCTCCAGCACGATGGCCGCGCGACGAATGTGGAGCTCGCCAGCCAGGTCGGGCTGTCGCCCTCGCCATGTCTGCGGCGGGTCCGCGAACTGGAGAAGGCGGGCGTCATTCGCCAATACGTCGCGCTGCTAGAGCCCTCGGAAGTCGGCATCGGCGTCAGCGTCTTTGCCCAGGTCTCGCTGGAGCGCCAGATCGAGGCCTTGCTCGAGGCGTTCGAGGAGGCCGTGCGGGCGCGCCCGGAAGTCGTCGAGTGTTATCTGATGACCGGCAACCACGATTATCTGCTGCGCATCGTCGTGCCCGATCTCAACGCTTATCGAAGCTTCGTGCTGGACCATCTTTCCAAGGCGCCGGGTGTCGCCAACATCCGATCCAGTTTCGCGTTGAAGCAGGTGAAGTACTCGACCGCGCTGCCGCTCGATCACATGGACGTGCCCGTATAGAGCAGATCCCACTTGGATTGAATCGCTTGGCGATGCAATCCAAGCCGGCGAATCTGCTCTAACTATATGATGTAGAGCGGATTCACGCAGCCATAGGGAACCGTACACCGGTTCCCTATGGATGCGATCCGCTCTAGCGAAAGCCCCCGTTTGATAGATGTAACGGCGGGCAAAGTTGCTCTAGGCTCGCGCCTCCAGTGATCGATGAGGTTTTGATGGACTGCTTTTCCGCGGCCGGGGGCGACGTCGTCCCGCTCATTCTTCTGACACCAGAACGTCTCAGCGAGTGGTTGGAGTCGGCGGCCGCGCGCGATGCCGCCTGGGTCCGCGCCAACAAGTTCGAGGCCAAAGAACACACCCATCTCCTGTTGCCGTCCGCCAGCGGCGACATCGAACAGGTGCTCGTCGGCATTGGCAACGGCACCCATGTCTTTTCCCTCGGCAGTCTGCCAAGCGCACTGCCGCCGGACCAGGTCTATGAGGTCCACCGCGCGCTCGGTGCCGGCGAGGCGAACGATCTGGCGCTGGGTTGGGCGTTGGGTAGCTATCGCTTCACCCGCTACCGCGATGCCGATCCGCGGGCCAAACTGACGATACCCGGCGAAGCGAGCGAGGACCGGGTCACCGCCATGGCCGAGAGCCTTTATCTCGGTCGCGACCTCATCAACACGCCGGCCGAGGATATGGGGCCGGAGGAACTTGCCGACGCGGCCGACGGTCTTGCCGACCGCTGTGGCGCGACGTGCGAGATCACCGTCGGCGACGAGTTGTTGACCCACAACTACCCTTCGATCCACACGGTCGGGCGGGCCAGTCATCGCGCGCCGCGTTTGATCGATATCCGCTGGGGTGACAAGGACGCACCCAAGCTGACCTTGGTCGGCAAAGGCGTATGTTTCGATTCAGGCGGCCTGGACCTGAAGCCGGCAAGCGGCATGAAGCTGATGAAGAAGGACATGGGCGGTGCCGCCAGCGTCCTGGCGTTGGCCGGCATGATCATGCGGCTCGGGTTGAAGGTGCGGCTGCGGGTCCTGGTGCCGGCGGTCGAGAACAGCGTCGCCGGTAACGCCTACCGACCGCTTGACGTCATCAAGACGCGCAAGGGCATCACCATCGAAATCGGCAACACCGACGCGGAGGGCCGCGTCCTCCTTTGTGACGCCCTGGCCGAGGCGTCGAGCGAAAAGCCGGACCTGCTGATCGACATGGCGACGCTGACGGGTGCCGCGCGCGTGGCGCTCGGTCCCGACTTGCCGGCGTTTTTCTGCAACGACGACGATCTGGCCGATACCATCCGCGCGACGGGCGCCGAGCACAAGGACCCCGCCTGGCGTCTGCCGCTTTGGCAGCCCTATCAGAAGATGATCAAAGGCGACGTCGCCGACATCAACAACGCTGGCTCGGGCCCGGGCGCCGGCGCGATTACGGCGGCGCTGTTTCTGCAGCACTTCGTCGATGACGGCATCCCATGGGCGCATTTCGACATCATGGGGTGGAACCTGAGCGGGCGCCCCGGCCGACCGGCGGGCGGCGAGCCGATGGCGGTGCGCGGCCTGTTCGCCATGCTGGAAGAACGTTACGGGCGATAGGTCATCATGCTGTCCTGTTTTTCCGTCGATACGCCTGACGCGCTGCCGATCCATTCGGTCGCCGTGGACGGTCTGACCGCCTGGCTCGATGCACAGCCGGCGCGCCTGTCGACCTGGGTCAAGGACATGGGCTTCGATGCAAAGGCCGGCGCATGGTGCGGTCTGCCCGGCATTCAAGGCGGGCTGGAAGGCGTCGTGGTGGGGCTGGGCGAGACACCAGACCTCTGGACCACCGGCAACCTCGCCCATGCGTTGCCGCCGGGCGACTATCGTCTGGAGACCGCGCCGCCGGATGACGCGTCCTTCTATCTGGGCTGGGCGCTCGGCGCTTACCGATTCAACCGGTACCGCGACGCGCAGCGCGAAGCCGCGCGCCTGGTGCTGCCGGAAAACGAGTCCGTCGACCGTGCCGAACGTGTCGCCGAAGCGGTCTGGATGGCGCGCGACCTCATCAACACGCCGGCCGAAGACATGGGACCCGGCGACGTGGCCGCTGCGGCGGCAGACCTGGCAGCGCGGTTCGATGCGTCCTGCAATGTCGTCGAAGGCGATGCCTTGCTGGACGCCAACTATCCGGCGGTCCATGCAGTCGGTCGCGCCAGCAGCCGGCCGCCACGGCTGATCGATCTCACATGGGGCCGGGCCGGCGCGCCGGCGGTGACGCTGGTCGGCAAGGGCGTGTGTTTCGACACAGGGGGCCTGAACCTGAAGAACGCCGCGGGCATGTTGCGCATGAAAAAGGACATGGGTGGTGCCGCCGCGGTGCTGGCCGTCGCGTCCATGGTGATGGGCGAGGGGCTCGATCTGCGCCTGCGTGTCCTCATTCCCGCCGTCGACAACGCCGTCGACGGCAATGCGTACCGTCCGATGGATGTCGTCAAGACTCGCAAGGGCACGGCCATCGAAATCGGCGACACCGACGCGGAGGGCCGTGTCATCCTGGCTGACGCCCTGACCGCCGCGGCCGAAGAAGCGCCCGACCTGATCATCGACATGGCGACGTTGACGGGAGCGGCGCGCGTCGCCCTTGGCCCCGACCTGCCGGCGCTTTTCGCCAACGACGAGACACTCTCCGATGACGCGGTCTCACTGTCGCACGAGGTCGACGACGGCATGTGGCCGATACCGATCTGGGGCGAGTATCGCCAGAAGATGGCAAGCAGTATCGCCGATACCAACACGATCGCCGACTGGCCCTTTGCCGACCACATTCAGGCTGCCTTGTTTCTTGAGAGCTTTGTCGGCACCGAGGTGCCGTGGCTGCACATCGACACGCTGTGCTGGAGCCTGAGCGATCGTCCCGGGCGGCCGAAAGGCGGCGACACCCAAGGCAGCCGTGCCGTCTTCGAACTCTTGTGTCGCCGCTATGGAGGCGCAGGATGATCGCGTTTGACGGCAAGGTCGTCCTGGTCACCGGCGGCGCGCGCGGCATCGGTGCCGCAGCCGTTCGCGCGATGGCCGGCGCGGGCGCGCGGGTCGTCATTCACTATGTTCGTAACCGCGACGCCGCCGAGGCGCTGGCGGCCGAGTTCGAGGACGGCGCGACGTGTTTGGTTCAGGGCGATCTTGCCGACCCGGCGGCGACCGAGGCCATCTGGACCGAAGCACTTGCCTGGCAAGGACAGATCGACGTTCTGGTCAACAATGCCGGCATCTATGAGCCCGCCGATCCGGACGGTGACCTCGACGCCTTTCTGGCGTCATGGGACCGCACGCTGCGCGTCAACCTGACGGCGGCGGCGCAGCTATGCCGTCACGCCGTCGACCACTTTCGCGCGCGCGGCGGTGGCACCATCGTCAACGTCGCGAGCCGGGCGGCGTTCCGCGGCGACGACTACGACCGCATGAACTATGCGGCATCCAAGGGCGGCCTCGCCGCGCTCACCCGTTCGATCGCGCGCAAGTGCGCCCACTGGGGCGTGCTCGCCTATACGGTAGCGCCGGGATTTGTCGCGACCGATATGGTCGACGACATCATCGAACAGGACGGCATGGACGATATGATCAAGGACGTGCCGCTGGGTGCGATCGCGCCGGCCGAGGATGTCGGCAACACCATCGCCTTCCTGGCCGGCGGCCTGGCGCCGCACGCGACCGGCACGACGGTTGATATCAACGGCGCGTCGCACATCAGGTAGCCGACACCTGACACCTTTCAAGCGCGATCGATGCGGCATTGGAAACAGTTGTTGCGCGCCGAGCGGACATGCACGAAGGCGACGCGCCGGTCGCTGAGGATCCTGTCCGCGTACGCCGCGATCTCGTTTGTCGGGATGACGGCGCCGGTGCCATAGACGATGACCTCGTGGAGGTCATAACCGCGGACGATGTAGTCGGGCGCGCCGAGGATGGCCGGTAACGTGTCGCCGCTCGCCGCGCGCTTACACGCGTCCGCATGCAGGAAGACCGGCCCGGTCTCCGCGTAAGGCTGCAGCGTCGTGAACGGCCGGAACGCCACGACGAGAAAAGGGACATCCTTGCCGATGTTCTGCAAGCAGTGTCGGCAGGGAACGCCGCTGCCGTCCGACACGCGGTAGCGCGGTATGAACCCATAGGCATCCGGTCCGCCCTGTTGCAGCGCGCGAACGTCGTGGGATGCCAACGCTTCAAACCGTATCGCCATGGTCTCGTGCCCTTGCAGTGGGAGAGCCATGGCTAATGCCTGGCGACGCGACCGGCGACCCGGTTCTTGCGCCGCGTCGAGATCGATCTACACGTAGATCATCTTCCGCGTCATCCCGCCGTCGATCATGATGTTGGCGCCGGTAATGAACCCGGCGGCATCCGACAGCAGATAGAGCGCCATGCCGGCGATGTCCTGGGGCTCGCCGACCCGGCCGCTCCAGTGCTGGTCGTGGTCTTCACTTGCCAAATCGGGCTCGCTGCGCTTTCCGGGTTTCTGCCAGGCTTGCGTCGCGATCCAGCCTGGACTGATGCAATTGACCCGCACGTCCGGCGCCAGGCTGGCGGCAAGCGCGTGGGTCAGCCCGAACACGCCGCCCTTCGAGGCGGAATAGGCTTCCGTGTCGGCCTCCGACATGAAGGCGCGGGTGGAGGCGATGTTGACC
>JANQGO010000083.1 GCA_028277285.1 Alphaproteobacteria bacterium
TCGCCGAGGCCACCCCGAGGATGCTGCCATGGGTGGCCGGGAGGGGGAGTGGGCCGGTGATGCAAACTTGTTCGGAAACTCTAATCAGCTATCCAGATCGGGCAGGTCCGGCAGTTCGCCGAACTCGACGCCTTCGTCCTTGAGCTCCTGGGCTTCCTCGCGGGTCGCCTTGCCGTAAATGTTGCGCTTCTCGGCGTCGCCATAGTGGATCTTGCGCGCTTCGCCGGCGAACTCGGTGCCGACGTTGTCGAAGTTCTTTTCGACGTGGTCCTTCACCGCGCGCATCATGGCCATGACCTTGCCGGCCTCTTCCTTCTGTTTGGCGACGGGCACCATGTCGGACGATGACGACGTTTCCTCGCCCTTGGCGGCCGAGGATCGCGTGGCGACATTGGGCGCCATCAGCGCCTTTTTGACATCAGGCGTGCCGCAATAGGGGCACGTCACCTCGCCCGCCTTGACCTGCTGGTCAAAGGTCGCGCTGTCGGCAAACCAGCCTTCAAAGACGTGGTCATTCCGACATTTGAGGTCAAAAACGATCATGCACCAGGAACTTTCTTATATATCATAGCTTTAGTTAGCGCTAAGGCTCCTATATGAGGCCAGAACCGCAAAATTGCAAGATGACGCTGCGATGACCAAAACGCCGACACCGCATGTGCATACCGCCGACCCGTCGCCGTGGATCAGCCGGTTTGCCGGTTTTGTCCCACCGCACGGGCCGATCCTGGATCTGGCATGCGGCGGTGGCCGCCACGCCCGCCTGTTCCTGGATCTCGGCCATCCGGTGACAGCGGCCGACATCGATATCTCCGGCATGACCGACCTCGCCGGCCGGCCCGGCCTGAAGCTGGTAGCGGTCGATCTGGAGTCCGGTCAGCCCTGGCCCTTCGCCGGTCAGACGTTCGCCGGCGTCGTTGTCGCGAACTATCTCTATCGGCCGTTGCTGGCGCGCCTTGTGGAATCAGTCGCGCCCGGCGGCATGCTGATCTACGAAACCTTCGCCCTGGGCAACGAACAGTTCGGGCGCCCGCGCAATCCGGACTTTCTGCTGCGGCCCGGCGAACTGCTGGCCGTCACCGCAGGTCACCTGCGGGTGCTGGCCTATGAAGATCTGATTGTCGACCGGCCGAAGCCAGCGGCCGTGCAGCGCATCGCCGCACGCCGCGAGGCTTAGCGAACCCCTACTCCGCGGCGTCGCGCTGTTCGCCGACCGGCGGCTTATAGGCGCGATCGTGGGTCAGCGACGGGATGATGCCGCGGACACGATCGACCTCGTCCATGTCGACCGTCGCGGTGATGAAGCCGACATCGGTGCCGCCATCGGCCAGCACCACGCCCCACGGATCGATGATGAGGGAGTGACCGCAGGTGCGCCGGTTGCCCGGGTGGTGACCGGTCTGGCACGGCGCGAAGACGAAACAGCCGTTCTCGACCGCGCGGGCCCGCAGCAGGAGCTCCCAATGGGCATCGCCGGTCACCTTGG
Source organism: Alphaproteobacteria bacterium (assembly GCA_028277285.1). Taxonomy (GTDB): domain Bacteria; phylum Pseudomonadota; class Alphaproteobacteria; order SP197; family SP197; genus JANQGO01. Next base: position 1,487 of record JANQGO010000083.1, read on the forward strand.
TGAACGCGGCGGGCACGGTCAGCAGCCTCGCGCCGGCCTGGGCGAGATCGCGGTAGAATTGCGGGAACCTGAGGTCGTAACAGACGGTCATGCCCAGCGGACCCCACGGCGTCGGTGCCAGCACGGCTTGATCGCCCGGATGGAACATCTTGGACTCGCGATAGACCGAACCATCCGGCAGATCGACATCGAACATGTGGATCTTCTCGTAATCGGCGACGGTCTCGCCATCGGGACCGAAGAAGAACGCATGGTTGGCGAGGTTACCGTCCGGCCGCAGCGCCGCGACCGAGCCCGCCTGCAGCCAGATACCCTTCTCCTTCGCGACCGCGGCGAACGCGATCAGCGCCGGGTGGTCTTTCGGTGCATAGGCCTTGTCCAGCCGTTCCTCCTCGCTCGCCGCCATCAAGGCGACGTTCTCGGGCAGGCCGATCAGCTCGGCGCCGGCATCGGCGGCCTGGCGCACCAGACTGACGGCGTTTTCGATGTTGCGCTCGACATTGCCGTCGGCGTTCACCTGCACGCAGGCGATGGTGAGGGGTGTGGTCATGCGGCAATTCCCAAAAGGTCATCCAGGCGGCCCTCCTGGTCGAGGGCGTTGAGCTCGTCAAACCCGCCGATCGGCTCGCCGTCGATAAAGATCTGCGGCACCGTACGCCCGCCGCCCGACCGTTCGGTCATCTCGGCGCGCTTCGCGTTGTCGAACATCACGTCGATGTTCTCGAATTCAACGCCCTTTTTCTTCAACAGTGCCTTCGCCCGCATGCAGAACGGGCAGAACATGGTGGAATACATAACGACTTCGGCCATCGGACGGTCTTCTCCAGATCTCGCGACAATTTAGCACGCCTCAGCAAGATTCACGATCCACATCGGATCAATGCGGGTCGATCGGACTCTAAGTAGGATGGCGCACGACCCGTGCAAGGGTTAACACATCGACGTGGGCCGCCCCGGCCTGCTTCAAGCAACGCGCGGCGACACCCAAAGTGGCGCCCGTGGTGAAGACGTCATCGACGACGACGATGTGCTTGCCGGCGACATCGTCAACGCGGGACGGCTTGACCGCGAAAGCGCCGCGCACGTTCTCAAAGCGCTGCAGGCGGGTGCGGCCACTCTGACTGGGTGTCGGACGGGTGCGTAACAGCACATCGGGAACCGCCGTGACTCCCGACAACGCGGATAGCACATGCGCCATCATAGCCGATTGGTTGAACCGGCGGCGCCACAGGCGGTGACGATGCAAGGGAACGGCAGTCAGCACGTCGGCCCTGTCCAGCAAATCGCCGCCGGCAACCGCGAGCCAGCGCGCGAAGACCGGCGCGTGATGGGTCCTGTCGGCATGTTTAAGTCCGACAATCAGGCGCGCGCTGAGGTCGTTGTAGACAAGCGCCGCGCGTCCCCGATCGAAGGTAGGCGCCTCGGCCGAACACTTCCCGCAGATGGCGTCCTCACCCATGTCATAGGCGAACGGCGTGCCGCAGACCGCGCAATAGGGCCGCGCGATAAAGTCGAGGCCGGGCCAGCAGGTGGCGCAGATCTGGCCTTGCCGATCAACAATCTCGCCGCAGGCAAGGCAGCGCGGCGGCAGCACGGTGTCGAGCGCCAACCTGCCTGTCCAGCGAAGACGATCGAGAAATGTCGTCTGGTCGGTCATCGGGCAATTCGGCGGTCTTTCGGCGGAAAGTTCAAGACTGCCGTTGCCGGCCCGCCGGCACCCTGGCAATAGAGGATGTCATGGACACACCGGCCAAGGTCTTCGATCGCGCGACGGTTCGCCGCAACCGCGAACGCGCTGCCCCCGGGTTTGCCGAGCACGACTTCCTGTTTCGCGAAGTCGGCGAGCGTCTCGTCGACAGGCTGGATGACATCACCCGAGAGTTTCCGCTGACGGTCGAAATCGGCGCGCGCCACGGCCTCCTGAAGAAACTGCTGGCCGGCCATGGCGGCGTCGAGACACTGGTCGAAACCAACCTCTCTCTCGGCGCGTCGGGCGGTGTTCTATCGCCCGGCGTGATCTGTGACGAAGAAGTGCTTCCTTTCGCTGAAGGCAGTCTGGACCTCGTCATCAGCAATCTCGCGCTTCATTGGGCGAACGATCTGCCGG
>JANQGO010000090.1 GCA_028277285.1 Alphaproteobacteria bacterium
TTCTGCTCTGCGTCCCTCGACGGACCGCCAAGATGGAAAGCACACGGTGTCTATGGCCCACCAAATTGTCGTGCGAGGCCATATGCAATTGCCCTGCCAGCGAGGGAGAGGGTTGCACAGGCTTGCCCCGGACTTGCTCCGGGGCTAGCCGGAGCTGGGTGAGGGGGACCGGCTCGATCAGAAAGACAGATTTCGCTTTGCGCTGACGCGCGCACCCCTCACCCCGGCCCTCTCCCTCAAGGGGAGAGGGGGATTTACCTAAGCGCCGGCGCGCAACTCGTCGACCATGTTGAGGTACTTCTCGCGCCACGGCGATTCGATGGTCTCGAAGTAGACGCCGGTCGCGAGCGCCTCCTCAGGGTTGGCGATGCCGATACCTTCCAGCATCTCCTGATCGACCAGCTCGAAAGATTTCCGGTTGGCGGCGCCGAAGCCATAGGTGTTCAAGAGCGCGACGCCGGCCTCGACCGAGATCACCGCATCCATGAAGTCATAGGCTTTCTGCTCGTCGCCTGCGCTGCCTTCGACCAGACAATAGCCGTCGGTCCAGGTCAGGATGCCTTCGACCGGCACCATGTAGCCGGTCGGCACGCCGTGGTTGGAGAGCGCGGCGGCGGTCGAGTTCCAGCCATAGGCGGCGACAACCTCGCCCGTCGCCATCGCCTGGGCGACATCCGTCTCGCTTTGCCAGTAGTAGCGTAGCAAGGGGCGCTGCTCGACGAGGAACTCCTTAACTTGAGCGATCTCGTCGTCGGTCATGGCGAACGGGTTCTCGATGCCCAGCACCAGGGCGGCCGGGATGACGATCGAATCCATCTGGTCGTTGGTCGCCAGCCGGCCGGCATAGCGCTCGTCCCACAGGATCTTCCACGTGTTGTTCTCGATGTACTCGGGATCAACCAGGTCGGGCCGGTAGACGACCGAGGACGTGCCCCAGTCCCACGGCACGTACCAGGTTTGATCGCCGAAGACGGTGCCGTCGACGGTCTTCAAGCCGTCCAGCATGTCCGGCCAGTTCGACAGACGCGAGGTGTCGATCGGCTTGATGATGCCGGCATCGTGGAACTTCTTGACCAGCGGGTTGGACGGACAGACGAGGTCCGGGCGAAAACCCGCGTTGACCTTCTGAAACGCCTCGTCGTTGTCGGCATAGAAGCTGAAATCCGGATCGGAACCGTACTTCGCCGTATAGGCCTCATAAAACTCCGGCAGCTCATAGCCGCTCCAGGTAAAGACCGTGAGGTCGCCTGCCGCCGCGGCCGGGCGGCGCAGCACCGGCATGGAGACGGAGGCCAGACCGACCGCCGACATGGCGGTCATGATGTCGCGCCGGCTCAGCTTGCCGTCGGCGAGGTCACGCAAGAACTGTTTGGTGTCCATGGTCGGGGTCCCCCTGCTCTTATGAAGAAGTCAGTTAGACTAACAAGTTGGGATGGCGCCGCAAACCACACGTTTCGGTGACCCCGGTCACCATGTGCGAGGCCGGGCTCAGTCCAGGCCGTATGCCGCCAACAGGTCGGGCCATACGTCGACCCAGCAGCAGTTATGGGCCATGCCGTCGACCACGACGATCTCCGTCAGGGCGTCGTCGGGCATGCGTGCCAGATAGGCTTCGGCGACGACCACCGGCACGTTCGTATCGTCGGCACCGACGAAGTGGACCTGCGGCACCGCCGCAAGTTCGGCGGCGACACTGGCGGCGTTCAACGAGTCCCTGAGGCGCGAGATGCCGTGAAACGTGGTCCATGCCTCATGGTCCAGGTTCGCGGCAACCGTAACGATTTCCGCGACGTCATCACGGTTCGCGGCGACCAGCGCGGCGATCACGCCACCGCCGGAGTAGCCGAACAAGCGGACCTGCTCGCTTCGGGTCGTTCTGACGAAGTAGTCGACCATCAGGTCCATCGAGGCCACGACCTCCGGCGCGTAGCGCGCCATGAACCAGTAGTCCGGCGAACATTGTGCAAGCGATTCAGCATCCAGGAACTGGCAGGGCCGCGCGATGTAGACGCTGTTGGGCGAGGGATCACGCACCGCAAGCTCGAAGGTGCGCGGCACCCGGGGCGTTGGATCGACGGGCGGCTGGGTCGGCGACGGCCACGCGGCGCCATCGCCGCCGATATAGATGGCGAGCGTCTGGTCGGCAGGATCGGTGATCCGGCTATAGGCGGTCAGCAGAAAGTCGCCGGCCTGCACGCGATGGTACTTCCAGCCGTTCGTCTCCGCGAGCCGCGTCGCGGCGACCCGGCCGTCCTCGTCGGCTATGGCGCTGTCCGGCGCGATAAGCACCAGACAGACGAGAGCAAGGCGTGCAGATCGGCGAATCAGGGTGCGCCTCTTGGCGGCACGACGCCGGTCGCCTCGACAATCAGGCCGTAGTGTTCCGGCCGGCGGTGGGCGGCGAAGTTGAAGACGCTGCTCTTCAGGTAGTTGCCCGCGTCCAGGTCGCAGTCAGCGATGATCAACTCGTCTTCCAGCGTCACCGCCTGGGCGGCGATCTCGCCATTTGGCGAGACGATGGCGCTGCCACCCATCAGATCGAAGCCGTCCTCGCGGCCCGCCTTCGCGATGCAGGCGACCCAGGTCGCGTTCTGATAGGCACCCGCCAGCATGGAGAGCGTGTTGTGATAGGCGCGCAGATGCGGCGGCTCGAACGTCTGGCCGTTCAGCGTCGGTGTGTTGTAGCCGATCATCACCAGCTCGACGCCCTGCAGGCCCAGCGAGCGGAAGGCTTCCGGCCAGCGCCGGTCGTTGCAGATCAGCATGCCCAGCTTGCCGCCCATGACCTCCCATACCGGGAAGCCCAGATCGCCGACCTCGAAATAGCGTTTCTCCAGATGCTGGAAGTCGCGTTCCGGCTCGTACTCGGCATGACCGGGTAGATGAATCTTGCGGTACTTGGCGACGATCTCGCCTGCCTTGTCGACCAGGATCGCCGTGTTGAAGCGGTGCTCGCCGGCGATCTCCGCGTAACCCAGATGAAAGCCGATGCCGAGTTCCTTGGCCGTATCGAACAGCGGCTGGACATCGGCATTGGGCATGGTCGCCTCAAAACAGGCGCCGAGTTCCGCCTCGTCCTCGATCAGCCAGCGCGGAAAGAACGTGGTCAGCGCAAGCTCCGGGTAGACAACGAGGGCGCAGCCGCGCCCCGCCGCCTGGCGCATCAGGTCGACCAGCCGCGCCACGGCGGATGCCTTGGTCTCGGCGCGCTGGATCGGCCCAAGCTGCGCGCCGCCGACCGTCAGAACCCTGGATGCCATACCCGTCTCCTCTACTGTGCCGCGCGGATCGCGCCGATCGCCATGGTCGTCGCCGCCTGGGTCGGGTCGATCACCGGAATGCCGAGATCGCCTTCAAGGCCGGCGCGGTATTGCGCCATGCCGGCGCACCCCATGACCAGCACGTCGCAGCCATGGCCATCGCGCAGTTCGGTGCCGACCTCCGTCATGCGCGCGCGCACCTTGTCGCCTTGATGCAGCTCGGTCACGCCAAGTTCGATCGCGATATCCGCACCCAGCCGGTCGAGCAGACCCAGTGACGCGATCTGCCGGCGATGACGCGCCACCGACCGCGACAGGATCGAGATGACGCCGAACCGGTCCCCGCGCGTCAGCGCGGTCGCATAACCGCTCTCGCCGATACCGAAGACGGGCACCCGGCTCGCCTCGCGCGCGGCATGGATGCCGGGGTCGGAAAAACACGCGATGACGAAGGCCGACGTCCGGTTCTGCTCACGCTCGACCGTCTCGGTGAGTGGCCCGGTGACCTCGGCGATATGCCGGTCGGTTTCGATGCCGGGCGGGCCTTCGGCGAGCGTCATGCAGTCGACCACGGGTCCGTCCTCGAAACGCAATCCGTCGAGCGCTGCCGACATGCGCTCCGTGACGTCTTCGCTGCTGTTGGGATTGATGACCAGAATGCGTTCGCTCATGGAGACCTCATGACGGCCGGACAAAACGGCCGGTGCCGGCGGGCGCCGTCATGGCGTCGCCATCGAAAACCTTGGTGCCGCGCAGCCAAACGTCGCCGACGCGGAAGCCGAGTTCGCGACCATGATAGGGCGTCCAAGGCGCGAGTTCACAGTGCAGCTTGTTTTCGTCCACCGTGTGGCGCTCGTTACGCAGGATGGCGAAGTCCGCGTCGCTGCCGACCCTGATCGCGCCTTTCTGCGGATAAAGCCCGAAATGGCGCGCCGGCGCCTCGCACAGCATGTCGGCGACGACACTGACGTCATGACCGCGCCGGATCATCGCCTCGTCGGCCATGACCGGAAACAGGCACTCGATACCGGGCGCGCCGGGCGCGGCCTGAAAGATGTCGTCGTCCGGCTTGCGCTCAAGCGGCCACGAGCAGTGATCCGAGGACACAAAGGCAACCTCGCCATCCAGAATCTTCTGCCAGATCAACTCCTTCTGGTCGGGCCGGATCGGCGGGTTCACCTTGCCGCGCGCACCCATCTCGATGACGTCGGCCTCGTCGAAGATCAGATAGTGCAGGCACGTCTCCGCCGTCGCGTGATAGCCCTGGTCGCGATAGCTGCGCGCCATGTCGAAGCCGCGCGCCAGGGAGGAGTGCACGATATGGGCGCGCGCGCCGGTCGCCGCCCCGATCTCCAGGATGATGCTGTTGGCGACCAGCTCCGACAGCGGGGGACGCGACGGATGATGTTCATTCGCGCCCTTCTTGCCGGCTTCCTTGAACCGCGCGATCGCATCGTCGACGATCTCCTGATCCTCGTTGTGCACGGCGACGGTCAGGCCGGTCTCGGCGATGGCGGCGAAGGCGCGCTCCATCTGGTGATGAGGAATGCGCGGGAAGCGCGCGCTGGCGTGATAGGTCGACATCTTGAAAGCACATGCGCCGGCCTCGGTCTGGCGCGCGATCTCGTCGGTATCGACATCCGGCTTCACGCCGCCATAAATCGCGACATCGCAATAGGCGACCTTGTCCGCCGTCGCCGCCTTTTCGGCCAACAGCGCGCCCGTCGTCACGGGGTCGGGCGAATCGAACGGCATATCGACGATGGTCGTCACGCCGCCCGCCGCCGCGCTGCGCGTGAGGTCTTCCAGACCCGAGAAACCGGCGATCGATCCGGCATGGGTCTGGCCATCGACAATGCCCGGAAAGATGAGGCCGTCGGCGGTAACGTGTTCGCCGGCATCCGGCATCGCGCCCTCGCCGATCGCGGCAATCTTGCCGTTGGTCACGGCGACCCATCCGTTTTCCTTGATACCGTCGGGCAGCACGAGAGCCCCCGCGATGACCAAGTCGAACCTCATGCTGCTCTCCTCCAGTTAAAACCAGCCTAACAGGTCTTTGCCCGTTTCGGCATTAACGGCACATCACACTAGGCCGGCGGCACCATGCGGTGCACGTGATAGGGCCGGCTCGAAAAACAGATGCAATGATCGGCGACCAGCGGTTCCAGCGCCAGAACCAGGTCCCGGCGTTCCGCCGTTACCGCGTTGAGCCGTTCCATGGCGCGCTCGACGTCCAGTCTGAGTTTCTCTTCGTCGATGGTCGTGAACCGCCGGTCCCGGTAGACGAACGTTCCGCCCACCATGACCGACTGCACGGCCGCGCCGTCATCCGCATAGACGATCTGATTGACCGGATCGTTCAACGGCACATAGGTGATGTCGGAGAGGTCCAGGAACACGATATCGGCGGCGTAGCCGGCTTCCAGTCGTCCGGTATGGTCTTGCATCCCGATTGTCCGCGCGCTGCCGGCGGTCGCCATGGTCAGCGCCTCGGCGGACGACACCCACTGCCTGAGGTCATGGGTCATCGCGCGCGAGACATAGGCGGCCAGTCGTGTCGCCTCGAACATGTTCTGGTTATCCGACGAGTTCGACCCGTCGGTCCCGATGCCGACATTGACGCCAGCCTCAACCATCTCGCGCACGGCGGCGATGCCGGAACCCAGCCGCAGATTGCTGCCCGGGTTGTGCGCGACCGAGGCACCGCGATCGGCCATGCGTTTCATGTCGTCGCTGTCGAGCCAGACGCCGTGGCCGGCGGTGAAGCGCTCGGTCACGAGGCCGAGGTCATCGAAGTGGGCTAGCAGCGTCTTGCCGTAGTGTCCGTGCCCGGCAAGCGCCTGCAGTTTCGACTCCGCCATGTGCGTGTGCACCGGACAGGCGAACTCGTCGGCCAGGGTCGCACAGGCGACAAGAAACTCGTCCGTGCAGTGCATGGGGATGGTCGGCGCGATTCCGAAACACAGGCGGTCGGTGTCGAACGGCCAGGATTTCAGGAGATCGCGGCAGGCATCGAGGGCGGCCTGGAATGGATCGAGCGCGAGCTTGTCGACCTCCCGGCGCAAACCCTCCGTCAAGCTGTCGCGCAGACCGGGAACAATGTCATAGAACGACATGTCGGCCATCATCGGCGTGATCAACGCGCGCATGCCGATATCGTCATAGGCGCGCGCCACCGCGTGCATGCCGTCGACGGTCGGCCGGGGCTGCTCCCAGGTGAGGTCATAAACGCCGGTCGCGCCGCGCCGGATCATATCGGCGGCGTTCAACAAAGTCGCCAGATAGCGGTCCTCGTCGTTGCGTCCGCCGCTGATCCACGGCCCCGCGTTCAACAAGAGCTCCAGCGACCACTGATCGCCGCGGCCCTTGCCAAAGCTGCCGTGACCGTGGGTGTGCGCGTTGATCATGCCGGGCATCATCAGCATGCCGTCGGCGCGATGTTCTTCAGCGTCCTCGGGTGCGGCCATGCCGGGATCGCCGATCGCGGCAATGCGGCCATCGGCGCCGATCAGCAGGTCACGCAACGGCGCGGCGTGACCGTCGATATCCAGAAGCCGGCCGCCGCGCAGGACGAGAGGACGTTCAAGGCTCATGCGTTCATCCCGCCTGAATCACCTGGGCGAGATAGTCGTCCCAGGTGTCGTTGGGTTCCCAGCCCAGCGCCTCGCGCGTCGCAGCGATGTCGTAGGCGCTGGCACGCGGGTCGTTGGCATAGAGCGCCGGCTGCTTGATATCGGGCAGGACGCCGCAGCCGCTCTCCACCGCCTCAAGCGTCGGCAGGCGCGTGCACGTGTCGCTGGACGTGACGAAGTAGACGCCATAGCGCAGGCCGGGCGCGGCGAGCGCGGCGCGAAACGCGCGCGCGACATCGCTGGGCGAGACGAACGCGCGGGTCGGCGACACGCCTTCGCGCAGTTCCCGCCATGCTGCACCCGATGCCGGCGGCGGCGGTTCCAGACTGTCGGTCCGGGCCACGATCTCGGCCATGCTGTAGACGATGTCGGCTTGCGCCACGAGACAGGGCCGCAGGCAGATCACCTCCAGCTTGCCGCGTTTCACGATACCCTGCGCCAGTAACTCGATGGTGCGTTTGCTGAGGCCATAAGCGCCCGTCGGCACCGCGGGATGCGCAACGTCGACCGGCAAATAGGCCGGCGGGTTGTCGGCCGACAGGCCCACGGCCGCGGTGCTGGAGCAGATGACCGCGCGCTCCAGGCCCGATTCTTCGGCGGCCTGCAGCACGTTCCAGGTGCCCTGGATGTTGACCTTGATGTAGTCCTCTTCGTTGTCGGCGACGCCATCGTCCAGTGCCGCCAGGTGGACCACCGCCTGCTGGTTCTTGAGGGCGGCGGTGACCGCATCGATGTCGAGTACATCGACGTTCGCAAACGCGAAACCTTCGTCGGCGGGCGGCGCGATGTCCATCACCAGAACCTCGGCATCGCGGGCGAGCTCGCGCACGACGAAGCGCCCGAGCAAACCGCTGCCGCCGGTGACGCAGACGCGGTCGAAAGGGAGCGACGGATCAGACAAGGTCAAGCTCCTCGGCAACGCGCCGGCGGAACCGCGCCTGTGAAATCTCCCAGCCGGGTGCAGGCGGCGGCAGGCCGCGCGCCGCCGGCGAATGCATCGTCGCCTGCAGATCGGCGAGCACGTCGAAGTCCTGCCGGTTGATGGCGTCCCACGCCTGATGGGTCATGCGGCGGCCTTCTTCGAGATCGGGATCATCGGCATCGTCGCCCAGGTAATAGAAACTCATCAGCTCGCGCGTGCGCGTCGGCGAGACCGGCTCGACCCGGAAGAACATGACGTGCTCGGGCACGAACTCCAAGAGCGTGTTGGGGAAGAGCATCGAGATATCCTGGTTCTTAAGCTGCTCGCCCTCGAAGCCGGGAAATGTATGGAACCCGGAATCGCCCTTGTTCTTGTCGGCGGCGCCGGAGAGGTAATGCACGCCGAAGACCCGGCCGGCCACATCGAAGTCGACGAAGTTCCGCGCCGCCTCGATCGGTCCGAGCTGCGTATGGATGAACGGCAGGTGATAGGTGTCGAGGTAGTTCTCGATGATAAGTTTCCAGTTGACCTCGAGCTCATAGGAGAGCGCGCCGCCGAACCGCAGCAGCGACAGATCCGCATGGGACCAGCGCCGCGCCAATGGTTCGATGTGCTGCTCGAAGTCCGGACCGTCATCGTCGAGGCTCAGAAAGACTTGGTCGCACCAGACCGCCGAGCGCACAGGCTTGAGACTAAAGCCATCCTTTTCGAAATCCGCCGGCGCGGTGCCGTCTTCGGGCTCCCAGTGGGGTGTCGAGCGCAACGCGCCGTCCAGGCCATAGGCCCAACCGTGATAGGGACAGGTCACCACCGCCTTGGAATTGCAGGCCTCGCGCACGAGGCGCGCGCCGCGATGACGGCAGACGTTGTGGAACGCGGCGATACCACCTGACCGTTGGCGCACCAGAACCAGCGGCAGTCCGGCCAACGTGATCGGGTGGCAGTCGCCGGCGTTGGGCAACTGATGACCGCTTGCGACGTGAACCCACGACTTCGAAAACAGCTTCTCGTTTTCCAGAGCGGCGAAGGCGTCGCTGCAATAGGCGTCGAGCGGCAATTCGACCGGTTGAAAGCCAAGCGGCGTCATGGGCCCCCAGCGACTTGCGGTTTTCGAGCACGCGGCACAACGACCGCGTCAACCGCCATGGTCTTTTCCGGACCGGCGATCAACGGATTGACGTCGAGTTCGGCGATCAAATCGCCATAGGCCATGGCCAGGCGCGACAGCGCGGTGAGGCTATGGCTTAGCCAGTCCAGTTCCACCGGCGGGGCGCCGCGCACGCCGGCCAGGAGACGGCTTACCTTGAGGCGGGAGAGCGCGCGCCTGGCATCGGCCATGTCGAAAGGCGGCAGAAGGAAGACACGGTCTTCCATCACCTCGATCAGCACGCCGCCGGCAGCGACCATGACCAGCGGCCCGAACTGCGGATCGTTGACGATGCCGGCGGCAAGCTCGACGCCCTTGGGCGCCATCTCGGCGATCAGCACGCGCTCGCCGAGCCGGCCGGCGAGGTCGTCATAGGTCCGGCCGACCGCCTCGTCGCCTTCGACGTTCAGGCGAATGCCGTCGACCTCGGTCTTGTGCAGGATGCCGGGCGCGGCTGTCTTCATCGCCAGCGGACCGCCGATGTCTTGCGCGAACCGGACGGCTTCGTCGCGGTTGTAAGCGATCCGGCGCTGCGGTGCGCCCATGCCGAAGGTCGCGACAAGCGCCAGTGCTTCGTCCTCGTCGAACGGCTTGCCGGTCTTCAGGCGCTTGCGCCAGCGTTCGATGCGATCCTTGCCAACCGTGTAGTGGTCGGTCTGGGGCTCGGCCTTCAGGCGGTCGCGGTAGTCCATCGCCCGGCGCACGGCCTTCAGGAACGTATGCGAGCCATCGAAGATCGGGATGCCGGCATCCGCCGCGGCGTCGAGAATGGGTTTGGGCGGTGTACGGCTCCAGTGCTGGCAGATGCCGACCGGCTTTTGCGTGTTGTCGTGAACGGCCTTGCAGATGTCGACCATCTCGGCCGTGATCGTGTCGGTCATGCCGAGGTCGGAGAACATCATGGCGACCGCCGTATCCGGATCGTCGATCAGCGCCTGCAGGCAGCCGCCAAAGACCTTGTCCCAGTCTTTGCCCGTGCCCCAGCAGTCGGTCGGGTTGACCGGATCCAGGCCGTACTCCAACAGCCCGGCAAGTTTCGCCGTCGTTGTCTCGTTGATGTCGGAGAACGGCACGCCTTCGCGGTCGGCAAGGTCGATCAGCATGCCGCGCGCCCCGCCGGAATCCATCGTGCCGGCCAGACCCCCATCGGCCAGCGGCCGGTCGAGGGAGAGAAGCTGCGCCGTCGTCGCCAGCTCGTCGAAACTCTCGACGCGCAAGACGCCGTAATGGTCGAACACCGCCTCATAGGCGGCGTCGTTGCCGGCCATGGCGCCGGAATGGCTCTGCGCCAGGATCGCGCTCTTTTCCGTCCGCCCGACCTTCAAAGCAACCACGGGGATGCCGCGATCCCGTGCCTTGCCGAGCGCCGCGCAAAAACCTTCGGGATCACGGACCGTCTCCAGGAACAGCATGATGACGCGAGTCGACTCGAGCTCCAGCGCGTAGTCGATGTAATCGGCCGCCGTCACCGTCATCTCCTGGCCGGCCGAGACGACGAGGTTGTAGCGCTTGCGCGGGTCGACGAACTGAAGCGTCAGGAACGCGACGCCGGAATGGGTGATGAAGGTCGCCGCGCCAGGGTCGGGCCATTCATGCATCATCGTCCAGGTCGCGCGCATGCCGGACGTCCGGTTCACCACACCCATGCAGTTGGCGCCGCAAATCTTCAGGTCCGCCTCGCGCGCCATGTCGGTGACGCGCTGCTTCAGCTTCGGTTCGCCCGTGTCGCCTTCCAGGTAACAGCTGGCGAAGATGGTGGCGGCGCCGACACCCGCCTCGATGACCTCGGCGATGGCCGCCTCCAGCCGGTCGTTGGCGATCGAGATGACCGCGTGATCGACCGGCTCGGGTATCTCCGACAGGCGCGGGAAACAGGCATGGCCGTCGATGTCGTCGTGGTTGGGATTGACCGCGTAGACCGTGCCGGTGAACTCCGGATTGGCGGCGTTGCGCAGGGTCCACAGACCGAACGAATCCTCGCGCGCCGACGCGCCGACGATTGCCATCGTCTTGGGTTCAAGCAGGGGACGGAGGGGATGATCGCTCATGACGGCGGCGAGACTAGCACCGGAATCGCCCCCCGCCACCCCGATCTTCGGAGCCCATGGGGCCTGATCACGTCCCGATGATCACCGGTCACAGCCCTTTCGGGACGGCCACGGCCCAGCTAGACTGCCGCCAGCGACACCGTGTGTGGAGCGCGCTTTTGAGTTTTAAGTCAGCTATTCCATCCGTCGACCGGCTGCTCGGCCTGCCCGGCTTGCAAGCGCTGGCGGTGAGTCACGGCCGCACGTTGACGACCGATGCGGTGCGCCACGTGCTCGCCGGCCTGCGCGCCATGCCGGACGATGCATCACCCGACCTGAGCGACGCGACGCTGGTGCGCCAGGTCACCGAATGCGCGCATCGCCGCGTCGCGCTGTCGTTGCGTCCCGTCTTCAACCTGACCGGCACCGTGCTGCACACCAATCTCGGCCGCGCGCCCTTGCCCGAAAGCGCGATCGACGCGATGGCGGCGGTCGCGCGTGGCGCCAGCAACCTGGAGTACGCCATTGCCGCCGGCAAGCGCGGCGATCGCGATGACCACATCGAGGAACGCCTGTGCCGCCTGACCGGGGCCGAGGCGGCGACCGTCGTCAACAACAACGCGGCCGCCGTCCTGCTGGCGTTGAACGCGCTGGCCGCCCGCAAGGAGGTGCCGGTCTCGCGCGGTGAGCTGATCGAGATCGGCGGCGCGTTCCGCCTGCCCGACATCATGCGCCGCGCCGGCACCCGTCTGGTCGAGGTCGGCACGACAAACCGCACCCACGCCCGCGACTACGAAGGGGCGATCGGCGAGCGCACCGCACTCTTGATGAAGGTCCACACCAGCAACTACGCGGTCGAAGGTTTCACCGCCGCGGTCGCGGAGTCGGAGCTGGCGGCCATTGCCCATGAACACGGTCTGCCGCTGATGACCGATCTGGGCAGCGGCACGCTGGTCGACCTCACCGCTTACGGCCTGCCCGCCGAACCGACGGTTGGCGGCATGATCGCAGCCGGTGCGGACCTCGTCACCTTCTCCGGCGACAAGCTGCTCGGTGGACCCCAGGCCGGCCTTATCGTCGGCCGGGCCGACCTGATCGCGAAGCTCAAAAAGAATCCGATGAAACGCGCCCTGCGCTGCGACAAGGTGACGCTCGCCGCGCTGGAAGCCGTGCTCATCCTCTACGAAGACCCGGACAGCCTACCCGATCGGCTGCCCGCCTTGCGTCTGCTCACACGTGCGGAAGAAGTCATACGGGCGGACGCCGAGGTCGTGCTGCCGGTCTTGGCGCGAGCCCTCGACGGGCATGCCGAGGTCGACATCGTCGCGGTCAAGAGCCAGATCGGCAGCGGCGCGTTGCCGGTCGATCTCCTACCCAGCGCGGCCTTGCGGCTGCGCAGCACCGCTTCAAAGAGACGCCAGGGCCGCGCGCTCAAGGAACTCGCCGCTGCCTTCCGCGGCCTGCCATGCCCGGTGATCGGACGGGTCGGCGACAACGCGCTGATGTTCGACCTGCGCTGCCTGGACGACAAGGCGGCGTTCACCGCGCAACTCGACCGCCTGGTCCTGCCGTGATCGTCGCGACCGCCGGCCATGTGGACCACGGCAAGACGACGCTGATCCGCGCGCTGACCGGTGTCGAGACCGACCGGCTGCCGGAAGAAAAGAAACGCGGGCTGACCATCGATCTGGGCTTCGCCTACCTGCCGCTCGGCGACGGTATGGTCCTCGGGTTCATCGATGTGCCCGGCCACGAGAAGTTCCTGCGCAACATGGTGGCAGGCGTCGCCGGTATCGACATCGCGCTGCTTGTCGTCGCCGCCGATGACGGCGTCATGCCGCAGACCATCGAACACCTCGCGGTGCTTGATCTGCTCGGCGTCAAAAACGGCCTGGTCGCTTTGACCAAGACCGACCTTGTCGGGAGCGACCGGGTCGCATCGGTCGAGAACGACATCCGCGCGTTGTTGGCTGACACCCATCTTGCCGACAGCCCGGTGTTTCCGGCCGCCGCGCCGGCCGGGATCGGCATCGACGACCTGCGCGCCCACCTGGAGGCGCTCGCCGCGGCCACGAAGGAGCGTGGTGACACCGGCAGCTTCCGTCTGGCGGTCGATCGCAGTTTCACCATCTCCGGCGCCGGCACCGTTGTGACCGGCACGGTCTTCTCTGGGCACGCTTCAACCGGCGACCGGCTCTATGTCGCGCCGGCCATGCGCGAGGTCAGGCTGCGCGGCATCCATGCGCAGGATCGCCCGTCGGACGAGGCGCGGGCGGGCTGGCGATGCGCCCTCAATCTCGCCGGTGTCGAACGCGACGAGGTGACCCGCGGCGACTGGATCGTCGCGGCGGATGGGCCGCCGTCATCGCGGCGCCTCGACATCCGCCTTCGCGCGCTCGCCAGCGAAGGCAACCCGCTGAAGCATTGGACGCCGGTTCACGTCCACCACGGCGCGTCCCACCTGCACGGCCATGTCGCGGTGATCGGCGCGGGCGCGATCGCAGCCGGCGAGAGCGGTCTCGCGCAGCTTGTGCTCGACACGCCGGCGGTCGCGGCAAGCGGCGACGCGATCGTGCTGCGCGATCAATCGGCGCAGCGTACCCTGGGCGGCGGCCGGGTCATCGACCCAAACGGCCCTGCCCGCGGCCGCTCGCGTCCGACGCGGATCGCCGCCCTCGAGGCCCTGGACCACCCAGACCACGCCGCCGCGCTGGCTGCCTTGCTCGACCTGCCGGGATCGGGCGTCGCGCTGGAGGCCTTCCGGCGTAGCCGCAATCTCACGGATGACGAAGCGCGCGCGCTGTTCTCCGGGACCGATCTGACGATCACGGGACGTGGCGCGGACATGATCGGCCTGTCGCCCGCGCGGTGGAAGACGCTGTTGGAGACGGTCGAGCAGGCGGTCGTCCGCTGGCACGGCGACCATCCCGACCGGCTCGGCCCGACTCCGGAGGAGTTGCGCCGCGCCGCCGCCTGGGGCCAGGACCGCAACCTGTTGCAAGAGATCCTGGCTGCCCTGGTCAACGCAAGCCGGCTTCAGCGCCGTGGCATGGTGGTGCACCATCCCGATCACGACGTCCGGCTTAACGCCAAGGACGAGGCGCTGTGGCAGCAGGTCCGCACCCACCTTTCACCCGACCAGGGCAGTCCGCCGGCGTTGTGGCAGCTTGCGGAAACGATCGGCAGCGAGCCGGAAACCCTCGACCGGTTTCTCGGCAGGCTCGCCGGCATGGGACTTGTCATGCGCATCGCGCGCAACCGATATCTGACGCCCGAAGATGCCGCCCGTTATGGCCGTGTCGCCGAACAGCTCGCCTCCCATGATGACCCCGGCCTGACCGCCGCCAGCTTCCGCGATGCCGCCGGGGTCGGTCGCAACTTTGCCATCGACCTTTTGGAGTTTCTTGACCGCACCGGCCTAACCCTTAGACAGGGCACGCGGCGCAGCCTGCGCCGCTCCGCCGCCGACGTCTTCGGCGCGGAAACGCCAGCCGACAAAGACCGTACCCATGCTTAAGTCCTTTTCCGTCCAGGCACTCGCCGCCGGTTTGCTCGCCTCCTTTGTCGGCTTTGCCAGCTCGTTCGCGGTCGTGCTTCAGGGCCTGACGGCCGCCGGCGCCAGTCAGGCCGAGGCCGCATCCGGCCTGATCGCGCTCTCCATTTCCATGGGGCTGTGCGCGATCTGGCTCAGTCTAAAATCAAAGCTGCCGATCTCGGTCGCCTGGTCGACGCCCGGCGCGGCGTTGCTGGCGACCTCCGGCGCCGTCGAGGGCGGTTTCGCCGCGGCGGTCGGCGCGTTCCTGGTCACCGGCGTGCTGCTGGTGATCGCCGGCCTGTGGAAACCTCTCGGCCGCTGGGTCGCCGCGATCCCCTCCCCGCTGGCCAACGCGCTTCTGGCCGGCGTGCTGCTCGGCCTTTGCCTGGCGCCGGTCAAGGCGGTCGCCGAGCTGCCTCTGCTCGCTCTGCCCATCATCGTCGTCTGGGCCGTCATGGCGCGCTTCACCCGTATCTATGCGGTGCCCGCCGCCGTCGTCGTGACCGCCGTCATCATCGCCACGACCACCGACATGTCGGCGATGAAGATGAACGCGCTGTGGCCCGATCCGATCCTGGTCATGCCGGTGTTTTCGCCCGAGGCCATGATCGGCATCGCCCTGCCGCTCTTCATCGTGACCATGGCGTCCCAGAACATCCCGGGCATGGCGGTATTGCACGCCAACAGCTATTACCCCAACCCCAGTCCGCTGTTCGCCACCACCGGCCTGTTCAGCCTGTTCTCGGCGCCGTTCGGCGGTCACGCGGTCAATCTGGCGGCGATCACCGCGGCGCTGTGCGCCGGCGACAACGCCCATGACGATCCGGCGCGGCGTTACTGGGCGGCCGTGGTCGCCGGCATCGGCTATATCTTCTTTGGGTTGATCGCGGGCGCGGCGACCGCGTTCATCGCCATCGCGCCGCCGCTTCTGATCCAGGCGGTCGCCGGCCTGGCGCTTTTGGGCGCGCTTGGCATGTCTTTGGTCAACGCGTTCAGCGACGCCAAGGACCGGGAAGCCGCCATCGTGACCTTCCTGGTCACCGCCTCGGGCCTGACGTTCTTCGGCATCAGCGGCGCGTTCTGGGGTTTGATCGCCGGCGGCGCGGTGATGGCGCTGGCGCGCTGGCGGCGCGGTACGGCGTGAGACGAGGCCATGGTCATAGCTATGGAAAGGGGTCGCATCCGGTGATGCGCCCGGTCTTCAAAACCGGTGAGACGCGTTCGACGGGTCTGGTGGGTTCGACTCCCACCCCTTTCCGCCACCGCCGCCCGGCGGGCTCATGACACCTGCGGAACCGGTTACCACGGACATCGTGCTTGTCGGCGGCGGCCACGCCCATGTCGAGGTGGTCCGCCGCTTCGCCATGGAACCCGAGCCCGGCGCGCGGCTGACCATTGTCGCGCGCGACACCTTCACGCCCTATTCCGGCATGCTGCCGGGCTACCTGGCCGGCCATTACGACCACGCCGCCTGTCACATCGACCTGCGCCCGCTCGCGCGGATGGCGCGTGCCCGGCTGATCCATGCGCCGGCCACCGGCCTCGACCCGATCGCGGGTAACATCGCCATCGAGGGACGCCCGCCGGTGCCCTATGACCTCGCGTCGATCGACATCGGCTCGGTGCCGACCACGTTGGGCATCGCCGGCGCCGACGACCACGCCATCCCGGTCAAGCCGGTCGACCGGTTCCTGGCCCGGTGGCAAGGCGTCGAAGCGCGCCTATCGGAGACCAGCGGGCCTTTCCGGCTGACCGTGGTCGGCGGTGGCGCGGGCGGTGTCGAGGTCGCGCTTTCCCTGCGCCACCGGCTGCGCCGTCACCTCGCCGAACAAGGCGGCGATCCCGACCGCGTTGCCGTCACCGTCGTAACCGACCGCCATACCGTTCTGCATCAGCATGCCATGCCGGTGCGCCGCGCCATGATCGGCGCACTTGGCAAACGCAACGTCACGATCGTCACCGGCCATAAGGTCGTCGCCTTCAACACCGACCGCGTCGTCTGCGACCCCGAAAAGGAGATCGTCAGCGACGCCGCCGTACTCGTGACCCACGCGGCCGCCCATCCGTGGCTCAAATCGACCGGCCTTGATCTGGACGACAGCGGGTTCATCAAGGTCGGCCCGACTTTGCAAGCCGTCTCCCATCCTGCGGTCTTCGCCGCCGGCGATGTCGCCGCGTTCACCAGCCAGCCATTGGCCAAGAGCGGTGTCTATGCCGTGCGCAAAGGCCCGGTTCTGGCCGAGAACCTGAGGCTTATGGCGCGCGGGTTGCGGCCCCGGCCCTATCGCCCGCAGGGCCGCACCCTGGCGCTCATCTCGACCGGCGACCAGAACGCCGTGGCGTCCTGGGGTCCGCTCGCGATCGAAGGCGCCTGGGTATGGCGCTGGAAGGACCGCATCGACCGGCGCTGGATGGCGGTCTATCAGGACATCGAACCGATGCCCGAGGATCCGACGGATCCCATGCGCTGCGGCGGCTGCGGCGCCAAGGCGCCGGCGGCGGTGCTGGATCGTGCGCTCGCCCGTCTCGACGTCAAAGCCAACCCGTCGCTCGTCGCCGGACTGGATGCACCGGACGATGCCGCCGTTTTCACACCGCCTGCCGGTGAGGTCGCCGTGCAGACGGTCGACCAGTTCCGAGCGCTGGTTGACGACCCCCACCTGTTCGGCCGGCTGATGGCGGTGCATGCCCTGGGCGATCTTCATGCCATGGGCGCGACACCGGCGGTGGCGCTGGCACTGGTCGGCCTGCCGTTTGCCGATCCCGCACGCATGGAGTCGGATCTCGTCCAGGTTCTCGCCGGCGCGCTTCAGGTTCTGAACGAAGAAAACTGCGCGCTCGCCGGCGGCCACACCAGCGAGGCCCAGGAGTTCACCTTCGGCCTGTCGCTGACCGGCTTTGCCCGCGAAGACGCCCTCTTGACGAAAGGCGGCTTGCGGCCCGGCGACGATCTGATCCTGACCAAACCGCTCGGCACCGGCGTCCTATTCGCCGCCGACATGCGCGGCGCGGCCAAGAGCGCCTGGGTCGAGGCGGCGCTCACCTGCATGCTGCAATCGAGCGCGGCGGCCGCGCGCTGTCTTCAGGCCCACGGCGCAAAGGCGGCGACCGATGTCACCGGCTTCGGTCTGGCCGGTCATTTGCTCGAAATGCTGCGCGCCTCCTCGGCAAGCGCCGACCTGTGGCTCGATGCGCTGCCGGTGCTGGACGGAGCACGCGACCTTTTCGCGCGCGGTTTCGCGAGTACGCTGCAGCCCGCCAATGTAGAAACCGCCGCACCTGCGCTTGACGACGGCAACGACTCCATCCTGTTCGATCCGCAGACCGCCGGTGGTTTGCTGGCCGGCATCGCGCCCGACAGGAGCACGGCCTGTCTGAAAGACCTGCACGACGCGGGCTATGGTTCAGCCCGCGTCGTCGGCCGTGTCACCGGCCCGGGTCAGGGCCGTATCGTCATCAAACGTGATAGGTCTCCGGCACCAGCATGAAGTCGCCGACGTCGTAGAGCTCGGGATCCTTTTCCTGCAACAGAGCCTTGCGCAGGGATTGCAGCATCTCGGCCAACGACGTCTCGTGCCACAGCCAGTCAGAGAGTTCCTGCTGGCCCACCGCGCCCGGCCGCGCGGTCGCCGCTTCCATGTAGAACGCCTTCAGGTCCTCCGCCGACAGGCGCAGGGCATCGGCGCTGCCGACGGTCTTGATCGGGCTCTCGCGGGTATCGCCGGCCAGCCAGCCGTCCAGAAACCGGGCGGCGTCGCTCATGGCTAGACCGCTTAAGCCAACGGCCGTGCGGCCACGCCGGTCGCGGCCGACCTCGTACCACGGCTGCAACTGGCCGATTTCCGCCAGCACGGCTTCGCGCAGGCCGGTCCGGTCTTCCGGCGCCGGCGGCTTCGGGAAGCTGACCGGGCAGACCCAGCCATCCATCGCCTCGTCGGCGACCTCTTCCGGCGCGTCTTCGGGGAAGTCCACCAGCACGGGTCCTTCAGGTACATCGAACAGGTCGAGCGCCGCCTTCAGCACCTTGGTCTGGAACGCCGCGTCGTTCGGCACCCCGAACGGCCGGCCCAGCGCAAACGGCACCCAGAGCGTGCGCGGCGGTCTGAGCTTTTCGGCGTGCTCGCGCACCAGCGCGACGATCACCGTCGCCAGGCCCTCGTCTTCCAGATACTTCGCCAGTCCGCCAACGGCGCACGTGCAAAGGGGTCAGACGGGGGCCAGAACGACCGTGTTGACGCCGTCGGCTTTCAGGATGCCCGCGAGATCGCGGACCGCCGGTTCCATCAGTTTCGGGTCGGTCGCGCCCATGAACGAATAATGGAAATCCGCCACCGATCCGATGGCGCCGTCATCCGCCAGCTCGTTCAGCCGATGCAGCGGGAACGCGATGTTCACGTCCTGATGAAAGCCGGTTCGGTCATGACTGGTCGACACGTGGTCCATGACGACGTCATCGACCTTGTCCGCCGGGATGACCCGGTAGTCCGCCGCGTCGGCCGCGAACGGCTGATCGCTCTTGAGTTTCAGACCGGCCGAGGAAACCAGCGCAACGCGCCGGTCGCCGGCAGGCGCCGGTTCTGTCCAGGGTTCCATCTCGATATCCGGTACCGGATGATCGATCAGAAAGTCTCGCATATCGGCGTGGAGATCCGCCAACCTCACCATTTCGTCACTCCTTCCCCGATCCGCGCGGCAGCCTCGTGGAGAAGCCCAGGTCTGTCAACTCACGGCTTCGCGGGTGGGCAGCATCATCGGCGCCATCTCGTCTGCCGTGCGGCCCGCCCAGTCGAGTTCCGGCACCCGTTCGAGCATGCGCGCCTGGGCGCGCTGCAGGCGCTCGGACTCCGCGGCAAGATCGATGGTGGTCAGCTCGCCGTCGCGCACCACCGCCTCGCCGTCGACATAGACGTCGCGCACCGCGCGTTCCGCGGCGACGACCAGCAGGCTGCGAAGCGGCTCGCGAACCGGCATCATCGCCGGGTGTTCGAGGTTGACGACAACGAAGTCGGCCCGCGCGCCTGGCGCCAGGCGGCCGATATCGTCACGGCGCAGCGCCCTGGCGCCGCCTGTGGTCGCGGCGTTGAAGATATCGAGATAGTCGAGGTCGGCGACGCTTTCGCCGATGACTCGCGCGGCGACCGCGGCCGTGCGCATCTCCTCCAACATGTTGTGGGGATAGGTGTCGGTACCGATCCCCATGTTGACGCCACGCCGGACGTATTCGCCGAAGGTACGCAGCGTAATGCCGCGCCGCGAGAAGACGGTCGGACAGTGGGCGACGGTTGCGCCACGCTCGGCCATCAGATCGAGATCGCGGTTCGACGACCAGTGCAGCCAGGGATGGTGATCCAGGAAGATGCAGTGGGCGATGATGCTGCGCTCGTCCAGCACGCCCATGTCGGCCATCCACTCGATCGGCGTCTTGCCATGGCGGCGCTGCATCTCCAGGAACTCGGTCACCGACTGAGCGGCATGGATGGTCCACGGCAGGTTGCGTTCGGTCGCATAGGCATGGCTGTCGCGCAGCAGCGACTCGCCGCAGGTATCAACCTGGGACGGCGACAGCATGCCGTCGAGCCGGCCCGAGGGGTGCTGGCGTGCCAGTTCGATCACCCGGCAGGCGGCGTCGAACCGTTCGCGCCCGGCCTTCTCGTCCCAGTCGTATTGCAGCTTGTAGCCATCGGACGTGTACCAGCGGGCATCGCGGAAGAACGGCGCGGCGACGGCGCGAATGCCGCTGTCGGCAAGCGCATCCAGCCAGCCGTCGAAGGCCGCCGACAGATCGACCACCGTCGTCACGCCCGACAGCAGGAGCTCCGCCAAGGCGACCTTCAGGCATGCCATGCGTCCCTCGTCATCGGCCGGGTCGAAGACCGGCAGGTGCTCATAGAGCGAGCTGTGCCAAAACCCCGGCGAGTGGGTTTCGTCGGTTACGCCCTTGCGCATGGTTTCGCTGGTCGGATGACTGTGGACGTTGATCAGGCCCGGCATCACCATACGCCCGGCCCCGTCGATCTCCGTCTCGGCCGGACCGTCATATCCCTTGCCGACGAAGGTGACGGCGCCACCGGAAAAGGCGAGGTCGGCATCGCGCAGATAGACATGGTGCGCCTCGGCGGTATCCCAGGCGACCAGCCAATCGATTCCACGGATAACGGTCGTCTCGCTCATAACGTCTCTCTCCCTGCCGCCGGCGCGCCGGCCAGCATTGTCACCCTATGACACCGCGCGGCGCACCATTATGCTGCACCGCGCCGGTGTTGACAGGGAGGATAGCCGTTGACCCAGACCGATCTCTACCCCGTGCACGAACCGTGGGACAGTTTCGCGCTTCCGGTCGACGATCTCCACACACTCCATGTCGAGCAGGGTGGCAAAAAAGACGGCGTGCCGGTCGTTTTCCTGCATGGCGGACCGGGCGATATCTGGTCGCCGGCGATCTATCGCTTCTTCGATCCCGGGCACTACCGCGTCATCGCGTTCGATCAGCGCGGCGTCAACCGCTCGACACCAACCGGCGAACTGACCGACAACACGACGCCGCATCTGATCGCCGATATCGAAGCGATCCGGCAGCATCTGGGCATCGAGCGGTGGATCGTCTTCGGCGGATCCTGGGGCAGCGCCCTGGCGCTCGCCTATGCGCTCGAACACCGCGACAGCGTGTTGGCGCTGGTCGTGCGCGGTATCTACATGGGCGATCCCGACGACGATATCTGGGGCTTCAGCCATTGCCGCAACCTCCTGCCGGAAGCCTGGGACGAGCTTGCGAACCACTTTCCGGCAAGCGACCACGACAACCTCTTTGCCGCCTGCGCGCGCGATATCGATGACGACGACGAAGCACGCGCGATGGAGGTCGCCAAGGCCTTCGACGATTTCTCCGGCCTGCTCTGCGGCAACACGACCAAGCGCGACGACATACCCCTACACAAGTCGACCGCCGCGGAGACGCTTGTGACGTCGCGCTTGTCGCTCGCCTATTTTGCGAACGACATCTTCCTGCCGCCCATGCACCTGCCGAACAACGTGCATAAGCTTGCCGGTATCCCCGGTGCCATTGTCCAAGGCCGCCGCGACCTCATCTGCCCGGCGCGCAACGCGTGGCTGCTGCACAAAGCCTGGCCCGATGCGACCCTGACGATCAGCGACGATGCCGGCCACGCGCCGTTTGAGGACGGCAACCGTGAAGCGCTGGTCGCCGCCATGGAGACCCTGAAGGATCTGAAGCCATGACGTCCTCGCGCGTGATCGAACCGGACGAGTTGGAGCCGCTCGCCACCGGCGCCTGGATCCTGGGCGCGGGCGGCGGTGGTTCGCCCTATGACGGCTATCTCAACCTGCGCCAACTTTATCGTAAGGGTACGCGGATCGAGCTGATGGATCCCATGGCGCTTGACAATGACGATCTGGTCGCCGTCGTCTCGACCATGGGTGCGCCCTTGGTCGGCCAGGAACGGCTGACCGACCCGACCCTGTCGGTCAAACCGGTGATCGCCATGCAGGAGTACCTGGGCCGCCGCTTCAACGCCGTCATGCCGGTGGAGATCGGTGGCGGCAACGGGCTCGAACCCATGCTGGTCGCCTCCCAGCTCGACATTCCGGTGGTCGACGCCGACGCCATGGGCCGCGCCTTCCCGGAAGCCCAGATGACCAGCTTCGCCATCCATGGCCTCACGATGTACCCGATGGCGCTCGGCGATATCCGCGGCAACGCGGTGATCGTGCAGAAGGCGGAGAACCCGAAATGGGTGGAGCGCACCAGCCGCGCCGTCTGCACCGCGCTCGGCAGCACCGCGCCGACCGCCAAGGCGCCGCGCACCGGACGCGAGGTGAAGGATTGCGGCATCCTCTATTCGGTGACGCGGGCGATCAATCTGGGCCGCACGGTGCACGATGCCCGCGCGCGCCATGCCGACCCCGTCACCGCGGTCTTGGACGGCGAAGGCGGGCGATTGATGTTCACCGGCAAAATCCAGGACGTCGACCGACGGACCACGGCCGGTTTCCTGCGCGGCGCGGCGCGCCTGGAGGGCCTTGATGGTGATCACGGCGCCACGTTCGAGGTCGACTTCCAGAATGAATACCTGATCGGCCGGCGCGACGGCGAGCCAACGGTCATGGTGCCGGACATCATCTGTTTGATGGATAGCGAAACCGGCGAAGCGGTGGGAACGGAGACGCTGCGTTACGGCCAGCGGATCTCGGTCATCGCCCTGCCCGCGCCGCCGGTCCTCTCGACACCGGCAGGCCTGGACCTGGTCGGCCCGCGCGCGTTCAACTACGATGTCGATTACCGTCCGGCCTTCATCGCCTGACGCCTCTGCTACGACGCGCCAGAACCGCGCGCCTGACGCACGCTGTCGCCGAGGCGGGCAATGCCGGCCTCGATCTCGTCGATGGTCGGATACCCGAAGGCGAGGCGGATGAAGGGGCCGGCGTCGTTGCGGATGTGGAAGTCGGAACCGTGGGCGATGCTGACCTCGTTTTCCGCCGCGATCTCCTGGACGCGCCCGGGATCGACATCGTCCGGCAGACGCACCCAGATGAACAAACCGCCGGACGGGTGCGAAAACGAACATTCGTTGCCCAGATGACGGTTGAGCGCATCCAGCATGGTGTCGCGCTTTGCCTTCAACGCGTCGTTGGCCATCTCGACATGCTGCCAGAGCTTGTCGTGCAGATACTCATAGGTAATCGCCGCCGCCAGCGTGTTGGGACCGGCGTCGTGGCGCCGCGCCAACACCCGTTCCAGAAGCGCGGGTGACGCCGTCAAGTAACCGAGCCTGACGCCGGGCGCGAAGATCTTGGAGAGCGAGGACAGGTAGATGTGCCGGGGGTCGTCGTCGAGGGCGTAGAGCGCTGGCGGTTTATCGCCGTCGAAGTGCACGTCGCCATAGCAGTTATCCTCGACGACGATGCAGTCGAACTGCCGCGCCAGTTCGATCAGCTTCAAGCGGCGCTCGCGCGACATGACCGCGCCGGTCGGGTTTTGATAGGTCGCGAGCGTGTAGATGAAAGGCGTCGGGCGCCCCTCTTGTTTCAGGCGTTCCAGGGTGTCGGCCAGGGCATCCATGCGCATCCCCTCCTCGTCGAGCGGCACGCCGACCATCTCGATGCCCATGGCATCGAACGCCCTTATGCTGCCGACATAGGAGTACTCCTCCATCACGACGAGGTTGTTGCCTTGGGCGGCGGTTTCCGCGGCCAGCGTCACCGCCTGCATCGAGCCGTTGGTCAGAACGATGTGGTCGGGGTCGATGCGCACGCCCTCGCGCTCGAACTCGCGTTCCGCCATCAGCCGGCGCAAGCCCTCATGACCCAGCTTGCCGGGGTATTGGTTGAGGTCGGCCGCCATGGTCGGCAGGACGCGGGCCGCCGCCTCGCCGAACGCGTCGGCCGGGAAGGTTTCCGGGTTCGTGTTGCCGGTAGCAAAACTGTAACGGATCACGGCGCGGTGCCTCCCCTTCAGACGATGATTCATACTGGCATTGTCGCGGCGCTTCAGCTAGCGATGGCTTTCGCGCGGCGCAAAGGCCGTTCTCATCAAAGACCTGGAACAAGGGAGATGACGCGATGAAGGTCGGCTATATCGGGCTTGGCGTCATGGGCGGCCCCATGGCGCTGAACATTGCAAGCGCACGCTTCGATCTTGTGGTGAACGACATCGACCGCGCCAAGGCGGATCCGCAGATCGAGGCGGGCGCGGCTTGGGCGGCGACGCCGCGCGAGGTTGCCGAGGCCGCCGATATCATCCTGACGTCCGTGCCCGGCCCGCTCCAGGTCGCCGCCGTCGCTGACGGCGAAGACGGCCTCTTGGCCGGCCTCGGCGTCGGCAAGATATGGGCCGACATGACGACCAACCGGCCGTCCTTCGTCCGTGAGCTCGGCGACAAAGTGGCCGCCAAGGGCGCCGTCATGCTGGACGCGCCGGTGACCGGCGCGGTCGACGGCGCGCGCCGCGGTGCGCTCACCATCTTTGTCGGCGGCGCGCCGGACTCGCTCGCCCGCTGCCAGCCGATCTTCGATGTCATGGGCAAAACCGCCGCCAGCGGCAAGCTCGGCGACGGCAATGTGGTCAAGCTGATCACCAACCAGCTGTGGTTCACCCATGCCCGCATCCTGGGCGAAGGATTGGCGCTGGGCGCCAAAGCCGGTGTCGACATTCTGGTTCTGTGGGAAGCGATCAAGGCAAGCGTCGGCGACAGCTTTGTCGCCCACCACGACGCGCCCTCCATCTTCGCCGGCCATTACGATCCCTCGTTCTCGATTGCCCTGTGCCTGAAGGATCTCGGCCTGACGACCGAACTGGCGCGCGATGTCGGCGTTCCCGTAGCGTTGACGGAGAAGGTCGAGGCACTGTTCGGTGATGCCGAGAGAGCCTATGGCGGCGATGCGCCGGAGTTGACCGTGGTCAAGCTGGTCGAAGACGCCGCCGGTGTCAGCCTGCGCGCCGACGGCGACTGGGTGCCGCACTGGGAAAAGTGAGGCTTTCGCGATGTCCGGCAAATCCGACGTTGAGCTGCGCGCCGTCGATATCAACAACTTCCGCGAGGTCGGCCATCTGAAGGTCGGCAAGAAACAGGCGAAGTTCCTGTGGAGCGGCGGCAGCCCGGTGGTGAACTGGCAGTTCCTGGTCGACTGCGCTTACATCCCCGACTGCGAGCCGCGCGCGGCCTACGTGAAGGACAAACTGGTCGGCCTTATCGGCTGGTGCCGCCATCATCCCGAAGGCCGCTTCCTGGAGCCGGCCATCCCCGGCGAATACGCCATCGACCACGTGATGATCGCCAAACGCCATCAAGGCAAGGGGTTCGGCCGCAAGATGATCGCGGCGGCGGTCGCCGAATTGATGCGGCAGCCGGACTGCCGGCGTATCGTCTTGTCGGTCGATCCCGACAACAAGGACGCGATCAAGCTCTACAAACGCAGCGGCTTCCGCATCTATCATCGCGACGACGACGGCGACATCTGGATGGAATACAAGTGGCATGAGTGAGACCCGCCGGGACGAACCGGCTCTCTATCTGCGCGACGTCGATCTCAGCAACTACTACCCCGTCATGATGCTGGAGCTGGCCGACGATCAGCGGGACTTCGTCTGGACCAACAGCGGGCCATTGGCGGAGGCCGCCTATGTGCCGGGCTTCAGGCCGCGCGCGCTCTACCTGGGCGACGACCCGGTCGGCCTTGGGCTGTGGGGCCCCTACTATCCCGGCTATGCCTATGAGAGCGCGCCCGAACCCGGTGCCTACATCATCGACCACGTGATGATCGACAGACATCATCAAGGCCGGGGCTTCGGGCGACGGCTGGTCGACATGATGATCGCCGAGATGCGCGGGATCGCCGACTGCCGACGCATCCTGCTCGCCGTGGAGCCCCGCAACACGAACGCCATCGCGCTTTATCGCAAGCTGGGTTTCGAGGATATCGGCCGCACCCACGAGGACGACATCCTCATGGAGTTGATGGCGCCGGCAACCTGATCGTCACCAGGCGATCGACAGCGGCGTCTGTGGACCCAGATCAATCGACCGGCCCTGTCGTCCGCGATCAAGCTCGATATGAAGAAGCGGCGCCATCGCGACCTCGACCCGGCATAACTTGTTCTGCGCCAGCATGGTCAGGGCGGGCGAAACGGATGGCGCCACCGTCGAGGCGACCACGACATCGCTGACTGCCGTTGCGCCGCAGGCATGATCGGGACCGCTGCCGTGAGCCGGCAGACCGGGAGGCAAGACGAACACAAGCGGCGCGCCACGCGACGCCGGTTCATCGGCCAGCAGAATGGCCGAAGGCTCGGGCAGATAGGCGGGGCGGTAGGGGACATAGGGAAAGGGAATGGCGCCGCCCGCGTCTGAATCGCCACGCAATGCGATGCCGAACGGCGAGGCCGCCGTATCCTTCCACCGCGAACGCCCGTCGAGCTCGGTCGGCCGGGTGATCGCCGCGGTCACCTCGCCGCGGCCCGCCACCCACAGGAACTCCAGATAGCCGTTCTCGAAAAAGACACACCGGTTGGCGGTGCCTTGTCCCGGATGATCACGCCGCGCGGCGACCGTGAAGCCGGCTTCCGACAAACGTCCGGCCGCAGCGTCATACGCGTCGGTCAGCACGAACACATGGTCAAGCCGGAAAGCCACGGCCTCGCGTCAGCCGGGCGGTGGGAGGGTCAAGACGTGCGCGCTTTGGCGTCGATCTCGAAGAGGTCGCCGCGCTCGCGCAGCACCGTATCCAGCCAGTCGGTGCGCATCTCCGGCACCGAGGCCAGCAGCTTGCGGGTGTAGTCCTCTTTCTGCGGCGGCGTGAAGATATCCTCGGTCGGCCCCTGCTCGACCACGCCGCCTTTCCACATCACCACGGTCCGGTCGGCGATGTTGCGCACGATGCCGAGGTCATGGGTGATGAACATGTAAGCGATGTCGGTTTCCTTCTGCAGGCGCTCCAGGAGCTCCAGGATGCCGGCGGCGACAACCTGGTCGAGCGCCGATGTCACCTCGTCGCAGATGATGAGCTCGGGGTCGGCGGCAAGGGCGCGTGCGATGCACACACGCTGCTTCTGGCCGCCGGACAATTGGCCCGGGAACCTTTCGCCGAATTCCGGCGTCAGGTCGATCTGTGCCAGCAGTTCGGCGACGCGTTCGTCGCGTTTCTTGCCGGTCAGCCCGAAGTAGAAGGTCAAGGGGCGGCCGATAATCTCCGCCACCGTCTGACGCGGGTTAATCGCGACATCGGGCATCTGATAGATCATCTGGACCTTGCGCAGCTCGTCGCGCTTGCGGTCCTTCAGCGCGCGGCTGAATGCCTGACCCTCGTATTCGACAACGCCCTCGAACGGCGGCAACAGGCCGGTGACGACGCGGGCCAGGGTCGACTTGCCGCTGCCCGACTCGCCCACCACGGCCACCGTCTCGCCCTTGGCGATGTGGACGTTGATGTTCTCCAGCACATTGGTCTTGCCGTCATAGCTGGCGGTCACGTCCTTGATCGCCAGCAGCGGCGGATCGGGCATCTTGACGTCGACCTTCGGTTTCGGCTCGCCCTTGCGCGCGGAGATCAGCTCCTTGGTATAGGGCTCGCGCGGATCCTCCAGGATCTGCTGGGTCTCGCCGACCTCGATCATGTCGCCATAACGCAGCACCATGATGCGGTCGGCGATCTGGGCGACGACGGCGAGGTCATGGGTGATGTAAAGCGCCGAGGTGTTGTTGTTGCGAATGAGATCGCGCACCGTCGCCAGCACTTCGATCTGCGTCGTCACGTCAAGCGCCGTGGTCGGCTCGTCCAGCACCAGCAGATCAGGGCCGCAGGTCATCGCCATCGCCGACATGACGCGCTGAAGCTGACCGCCGGAAACCTGATGCGGATACCGCACGCCGATCGTGTCCGGCGACGGCAGATCCAGGCGCGTATAGAGTTCGATCGCGCGCGCGGTCGCATCCTTCTCGTGCATCACCTCGTGACGGATCGCGGTCTCGCACACCTGGTCGTTGAGACGCTTGGCCGGGTTGAACGACGCCGCCGCGCTCTGGGCGATATAGGCGGCGCGCACGCCGCGCATTTCGCGCCGCTGCTCCTCGTCCAACGTCATCAGGTCGGTGCCGTCGAAAAAAATCTTGCCGCCGGTGATCTTGCAGCCGGTCCGCGCAAAGGCCATCGACGCCAGGCCGATGGTCGACTTGCCGGCGCCGGATTCACCGATCAGACCGAGAACCTCGCCGCGTTTGAGCTGCAGGTCGACATCGTTGACGATGCGGTTGATGCCGCCTTCGCCACCGCGCGCTTCGATCCGAAGCTTCTGCATATCGAGAAGGTGCTCGGTCAATGGTCTGACTCCTCGAACGCTGCGGCCACCGAACGGTTCTGCTTGGCCAGGATGAAGTCGACGAGGAGGTTGACGCCGACGGTCAGGATACCGATCGCGGCGGCGGGATAGAGCGGCGCCGCGATGCCGTAGGTGATGGCGGCGCTGTTCTCACGCACCATACCGCCCCAGTCCGCGTAGGGCGGCTGGATGCCCAGGCCCAGGAAGCTCAACGATGCGATGAACAGGAAGGCGAAGCTGAAGCGCAAGCCGAACTCCGCGATCAGCGGCGTCACCGTATTGGGGAGCACCTCGCGGCGCATGATCCACCAAAGCCCCTCGCCGCGCAGACGCGCGGCCTCGACGAACTCCATCACCGCGACATCCATCGCGATGGCGCGCGACAGGCGGAAGACACGGGTCGAGTCCAGGACGGCGATGACCAGGATCAGGATATAGATCTCCGAACCCAGCACCGAGATCACGACCAGCGCCAGAATCAAGGTCGGGATCGCCATCAGCGCGTCGACGATGCGGCTTAGGATCTGGTCCATCGCGCCGCGTACGACCGCGGCGGTAAAGCCGGCCAGGATGCCCATGGTGAATGACAGGATGGTCGCGATCAGCGCCACCGTGATCGTCGTCTGCGCGCCATAGATCATGCGCGTCAGCATGTCGCGTCCCAGCTGATCACCGCCCAGCCAATGCTCGGCGCTGGGCGGCGCCCAGACGCTGGTGACCAGCGCGGTTTCGCCGTAGGGCGCTATCCACTGCGCGGTGATGACGACGAAGACGTTGATCAAGATGATGATGACGCCGATCTTTGACGTGAGCGGCATTTCGCCGAAGAGAGCCAGTGCTTTTTTCATCGCGGGCCTACTTCGGATGCCTGAGGCGCGGGTTGGCCAGGATCGACAGGATGTCGGCGGTCAGGTTCAGCCCGACATAGGTCATGGCAAAGATCAGTCCGCAGGCCTGCACGATCGGCACGTCGCGTTTCGAGACCGCATCGACCATGTATTGGCCCATGCCGGGATAGGTGAAGACGACCTCCACGACGACAACGCCGACGACCAGATAGGCCAGGTTCAGGACGACCACGTTGATGATCGGCGACAACGCGTTGGGCAGCGCGTGCTGCACGACGACGCGCCAGTTCTTGATACCCTTCAGTTGTGCCATCTCGATATAGGGAGAGTTCATGACCGAGATGACCGCCGCGCGCGTCATGCGCATCATGTGCGCCAAGACCACCAGCGTCAGCGTGATGGCGGGCAGGATCAGCGCCGCCAGCGTCTCGCCGAAATCCATGCGGTCGTTGATGTTCGACAGGCTGGGCAGCCAGCCGAACTTGACCGCCACGAACAGGATAAGGATGTAGCCGACGAAGAACTCGGGCACCGAGATGATCATCAGCGTGGAGACCGAGATCGACTTGTCGAACGCCGTGCCCTGCTTGATCGCGGCGATCAGGCCGAGGGTAATCGCGAACGGAACAGCGATGATCGCGGCCAATCCCGCCAGGGTCAGCGTGTTGCCGAATCGCTCGAAGACCTGCTCGGCGATGGGGCGACGATTGCTCAGCGAACTGCCGAGGTCGCCCTGCAAAAAGTTGCCGAGCCAGTCGAAATAGCGGAGGTAAGCTGGCCGGTCGAGGCCCAGGGACGAGCGAATCGCCGCCAGGTTTTCTTCGGTCGCCGCTTGCCCCAAGATCGCCGCCGCCACGTCGCCGGGAAGAATTTCCGTGCCGGCAAAAATGATGACCGAAACAACAACCAGAGTCAGCAGACCAAGCGCTAAGCGCCTAACAATCAGGCCAAACATGGCGCCCCCGTCTCTCTAAAGGACGCAACCTGCGCATTGCGCGGCACCAAGCGTGCGCGCCCACGCATACCGGCTGATACTCTCAAAACGCTCCCCCTTTTTATTCGGGGTCCCTCCGTTGCGGCACACTTTTTGAGCCCCATGAACCGCGTCAGGACCTCTCGCTTGGCGATATTGAAGCCGATTGTCCAAACCTTGGGAACCCCAAATGTCAGCAGCGGCGATCCGCACCCACCCTGAAAGCCGCGGATTCCAAGGCGTTTGACGGCAATTTGACCGCCATCGCTGACAGGCTTCTCACGCTGTCACGGGAACGTACCATTCCTCGCCGCGCACGGTGGTGACGTATTCCGGCCAGTGGAATCCCACCGGCGGATCAAAGTCGGGTGGCAGCAAGGGCGGCACCCACTTAGCGCCGCCGCGCCCGCCGCCGGTTCGCTCCTCAAACTCCGCGCGCGCCTTGTCGAGCTCTTCGGGTTGGGTCAACAGGTCGATGACGGTGGCGCCGATCGTCTTGGCGGCGCATATGACGGTCGGGTCGATGGTCGGCGCGTAACCGCCCAAGGCGTTCCACGACCACGCGGGATAGTCGTAGCCGGCCTTCGGCGCCTTCAGCGTGCAACGGCCGACGATCAAGCGCACCGTCGGCGTGTGCCAGGTCCAGTCGACATAGTCGTCCGACGTATAGTTCAATTGCCAGGGTGGCAATTGCTGCCTGAGTTGCGCCTCGCCGTCTTCGGGATCGTTCAACGTCACCATCTCATCCAGCAGCGGCTGTTCCATGGGTTCGAAACCCAGGTTCTCTTGCATCTCCCGGCAAAAGGCGATGGCGTCGTCGTCGAATTGCGGCGGGCCGACCAGTTCGAGATTGCGATAACACAACCGCGCCATCGCATGATTGGGCAGACCGACACGAGTCTTGGTGACCCACGCCTTGGTCACGCGGCAATGGGTCATGGCCGCCACATGTTCGGCGTTTTGATCCAGCACCTCGGCGATGCGCTGCTGCATCTTCAGGTCCGGCGAGCGCCAGGAGTACTGGATCTGGCTGAAGCGCGGCGCCAGGTTGTCCGACGTCGCGTCGCCGGTGCCCAGGATCGCCTCATTCAGCGTCCAGGTGCCGGTGTGCGGCAGCATGGATTCCTTGGTGTACTTCGTCGTCGTGTACATCAGGCACAGCGCGTCGTTGGCGCCCGGTGCGCGCGCCACCGTGTGCGCGCTGGAACCGCCGGTCGCCACCATGCCCCGCCATGTCTCCGGCTCTTCACAGTCGAAGGTGTAGATGCAGCTCCAGTAGCTGCCGCAATGGGTGTCCCAGATCGCGGTGTTGGCGCGCAACGTGCCGTAAGACGGATGAAACGACACGGCGGCATCCATGTCGTCGTAGTAGCCCTTCGCGGCATGGACGGGTTTCGAGCCGCAGACCTTTTCCGCCGGTTCGCCCATGAACTTCAGCCTGCCCTTGATGCCGTGGCTCTCCATCGCCGCCTTGGCCGCCAGGATGCCGCCAAGCGCGGCCATGCCGAGGGCGGAATGGGGATCGGTGTGGCCGGCCGCGGCGCGGTGCACGCCGTCGCGGGGCTTCTGGTAGGGCACACGGTCCTGGCAGTTGCCGGGCACGGCGTCGTATTCCGCATAGGAACCGATGGTCGGCCCGTCGCCGTTCTGCCAGGTCGCGCAGAAGGCGGTCGGCATGCCGCCGGATCCCTCTTCGACCTCGAACCCTTCCTGGCGTAGCCGGTCGGCATACCAGGCCGCCGACTTGTATTCCCGCCACGCGGGCTCGTGGAAATCCCAGATCGTCGCATGCCAGTCCGACAGAGTCGCACGGTTGTCGTCGACCCAAGTGAGAGCTGATTGCTTTTCGTCGTAGATCGCCATGGCCCATTCTCCCCTGAAACGGATAACGACAAGCATGGGACGGCGGGCGCGACACGGTCAATCGGCGGTTGGGCGACTCGTGGCCGCTTGCTAGCATCGCTGGCGAGGGATCATCTTAAGGAGGCCGGCCATGCCACAGGAACCGTTGAAACCCATCGGCAGCGAGGCGATCGCGCCCTTCACCTATCCCGACACCCTGCTGCGCGCGCAGCGCCGGGACGGACCGGAGGGTCTCGACATCGCGCTATTCGGCATGCCCTATGACGGCGGCACGATTGCGCGCGACGGTGCGCGCCACGGCCCCGGCCAGATGCGCCAGATGTCGATCAACATCCGCGGCTGCAACATGGCGACCGGCGCAGCGCCCTTCGCCGATTGCCGCATTGCCGATATCGGGGATGCGCCGGTCAACTCCTTCGACCACGAACAGAGCGTCGATACGATGACGGCCTTCTGTAAGGAAATCGCCGATGCGGGCGCCTGGCCGCTGGCCGCCGGCGGCGATCATCTGATCACCCTGCCCGTGCTCCGCGGCACCGTCGACTCGTCCGATCCGGTCGGCCTGGTGCATTTCGACGCCCATCCCGATACGCACGACGCGATCTTCGGCACCAAGTTGAACCACGCGACACCGTTCCGCCGCGCCATCGAAGAGGGTCTGGTCGATCCCAAACGCCACGTCATGATCGGCCTGCGCGGCACGACGCGTGAGACCGATGCTGCGCTGGACTGGGCGCACGAGCAGGGCATCACCATGATCGATGCCGACATGTTCTTCGACCTCGGCGCCAAGGCGACGGCGGAGAAAGCCCGCGAGGTCGTTGGCGGCGGTCCGGTCTATGTCACGCTCGACATCGACGGCGTCGACCCCGCTGATATGCCGGGCACCGGCTCGCCGGAGCCGGGCGGCATGCGCATGCGCGACATGCAGGTTATTTTGAGGGGCCTGCGCGGCCTCGATATCGTCGGCGGTGACGTCAACGAGGTCTCACCGCCGCTCGACCCGACCGGTTACACGGCGCTCAACGCCGCCCACCTGATGTTCGAGATCCTCTGCCTGATGGGCGAGAACCGGGTGGCCCGCGAGCTCTAGTCTAGGCGCTTCACCGGCCCACTCCCCCGCCCGGCCACCCTGAGGATACTGCCATGGGTGGCCGGGCGGGGGAGTGGGCCGGCGACGGCACGGCCTGCAAATCACTAGCCGCTCAGCCACGCGAACTTGGCGATGAAGACGGCGGCCAGCACCAGGACCGCGGGCTTGGCGTCGCGGAAGCGGCCGGAGGCGAGCTTCAGGACCGCGTAGGTGACGAAGCCGAGCGCCAGACCGTCGGCGATCGAGAAGGTGAACGGCATGGCGATCGCCAGAACAACGCCGGGCGCGTACTCCGTCACGTCGTTCCAGTCGATCTGGGTCAGCGCCTGGGTCATCAGGCAGGCGACGAACAGAAGCGCCGGCGCGGTCGCGTAGATCGGCACCGTGTCGGCCAAGGGCGACAGGAAAAGCGCGAACAGAAAGAGGATCGCGACGACCACCGCCGTCAGCCCGGTGCGCCCGCCTGCCCGGACGCCGGCGGCGCTCTCCACATAACTCGTTACCGGCGACGTGCCGACGAAGGCGCCGGCCACGGTCGCGGTCGAATCGGCGATCAGGGCGCGTTTCAGGCGCGGCAGCTTGCCCTCGGCATCCAGCAGATTGGCGCGGTAGGCAACGCCGATCAGCGTGCCAGAGGTGTCAAAGAGATCGGTGAACAGAAAGGCGATGATGACGGCGATCAGCGCCACGTCGAAGGCGCCGGCGATGTCGAGCGCGAAGAAGACGGGCGAGGGATCGGGCGGCACGTCGGCGATCCCCTGGAAGTCGCTGACGCCCATCGCGATACCGACGGCCGTGACCGCCAGGATGCCGATGATGATGGCGCCCGGCACCTTCAGCGCGTCGAGCGCGGCAATGACGATGAAACCGGCGAGCGCCAGGATCACCGTCGTCTGCGTCAGGTCGCCCATGGCGACCAGGGTGACGGGATCGTCGACCACGATACCGGCGTTCTTGACCGCGATGATGCCGAGGAAGAGGCCGATGCCGGCGGCCGTCGCCATCTTCAGCGATTTGGGGATCGAGTTGATGATCCACTCGCGCACCGGCAGGACCGAGATAACGACGAAGATCACGCCGGAGATGAAGACGGCGCCCAGGGCGACCTGCCAGGTATGGCCCATGCCAAGCACGACGCCGTAAGTGAAGAAGGCGTTCAGCCCCATGCCCGGCGCCTGGGCGATCGGGTAGTTGGCGTAGAGCCCCATGATGGCGCAGCCGAGCGCAGCGGCAAGGCAGGTCCCGACAAAGACCGCGTTAAAGTCCATGCCGGCATCCGACAGGATCGCCGGATTGACGAAGATGATGTAGGCCATGGTCAGGAACGTCGTGATTCCCGCCAAAAGCTCCGTGCGCACGTTGGTGCCGTGCTCTTCCAGCTTGAAGAAGCTGTTCAGCATCGCTTGCCCCCCGGCTTGCGCCGCCTTCCCCAAGGCAGCCACGGACGGCACCGTAGAGCGGATCATGGTTAGGTGGAACCGTCTTACGGTTCCACCTAACCATGTGAATCCGCTCTCTATCTAAGAATAGAGCGGATTCACCTGTCTCGTCGGAATCGCGAAGCGATTCCACCAAAACAGGATCTGCTCTATCAGCCCGGCCGATGCCGTGCCCAGAGCTTGATCCACAGCCTCAAGCTGCTTATAGAGGGACGTACCAACTGGCACTTGGTCGTTTGTGAAGGGCCGCCGCCCGGCCGCATTCCCGGTCGCGCGGAACGCAAACGAAGGAGTTCGGTGCCATGTTGCCGGTTATCGACATTTCCAATCTTTCTTCTGCCAATCTTGATGAGCGCCGCGCTGTCGCGCGCGCCCTGGGCGATGCCTATAGCGAAGCGGGTTTTGCCTATATCAGGGATCACGGCATTCCCCAGGCCGTCCTGGCCCGCGCGCAAGACGCCATGCGCGCCTACTTCGCGCGCCCGGAAGGCGAGAAACGTCTGCTGGCGCGCCGCGAAGGCGTCTATCGCGGCTATGTCCCGATCATGCCGTTCGGCCGCAACGCCAACGACGCGCCACCGGCTCTCTACGAGGCGTTCCTGATGGGCGCTGACCCGCACCCCGACGATCCGGAAGTCCACGCGACGAAGGGTCTTTACGGCCCCAATGTCTGGCCCGACGAACCCTCGGGTTTCCGCCAGGCGATGACGGACTATTGGAACGCCGTCAGTACCCTGTCGGACGCTCTCCTGCGGGGTTTCGCCCTGTTCCTGGACCAGGACGAGACGGTGCTTGTGGACAAGTTCCGCAAGCCCCTCAGCAACATCTCGTTCCTCTATTATCCCTCGCGCCCCGACGCCGCGGGCCACCCGCCCGACGACATGAACGGCCACCGCGATACCAACGCGATCACGGTGCTGCTGCCCAGCGAAGTCGGCGGTCTCGAGGTCGCCACGGCCGACGGTGGCTGGATGGAGGCGCCGCCCAAACCCGGCTGCTTCGTCGTCAACATCGGCAACATGATGGAGTGCTGGTCCGGCGGTCGGCTGAAGTCGACCTATCACCGGGTGCACCCACCGCGCGACAAGGAGCGCTATTCGATCGGCTTTTTCGCGGTACCCGACCACGACACCGTCGTCGAACCGCTGCCCGGCCTGCCGGTGACGGGCGCGCCGGAAGACATGGCGCCACGGCATGCGGGCCACGATCTCGCCGATTTCGTCGCGGTTTTCGACAACCACGACAAGGACATGCGGGACAGCGCGTCCTGACGGCAGCCGCGCCTGGCGAGCACCGGACCGGCATCGTTCACCACCGGCTACGCCGCAGAACGACGCGCCGGTATTGAGCGCATTCACGCCATCGAGCCAGCCAGCCCGAACGGGCATGCAAGCCCCGCTCGGCGTGCCGCCGACGCGCCTTGACAACAACGAACGATGTTGGTTCAAGTAGCGCAACGCACGCGCGTGTTGACGGCAATCGATCACCACGCGCCGAAACAAAGAAGAACGAAGGTTTATCCCACTCTCTTCACGTTCGAGGCCCGTCCCAATCTGCCCATCGCCATGTCAGCCCGCGTCGCTGGCCCGTTCCGCCGCAAGTCCCGGCGGTCGTCGACGACTAAGGATCATGTGGATGGATGACGCGATTGCCGGGGGTCAAACGCGACCGTCGGTTTGATCTGACAGTCACCCTTGGGGCGTAAACTTGGACACGACACGAACCCAGCCAAGGCAGGATGATGTTTGAAGAATTACTAAAAGTCACTCATGGCAGCGCAGCATTTCAACTGCTTCTGGCTGGTGTCCGCTTGGGCATCTTTTCTAAGATCGACGAAGCCGGCGAGATCAGGCTCTCGGCGCTCTCCACAAACCTTCCATCGACCGAACCCCGCTCGGTTCTGCTGATCAAAGGCCTCGCGGCGCTTCACCTGCTGAAGACCACCGACGAAGACGATTGCATGATCTCGAACATCGACGCGGTCAGCAAACTGTTCAAGGACGGGGACTGGTCCGTCTTCGAGAAGCTGGTCGAGTTCCAGGCCCAGATCGTGAACCCCGGCCAGATGAACTTCGTCGAGTCCCTGCTGCATGACACCAATTCCGGCGTCAGCGCCTTTCCGGGTTCCGGCCCGACGCTCTATGACCGGCTGAACACGGACCCCGCCCTGACCGACGTTTTCTTCGGCTATATGCAGTCCTACACGACTTATGCGTCCAAGTACTTTCTGGAAGAAGTGTCCTTTGCCGACAGCAAGTACCTCATCGATGTCGGT
This sequence comes from Alphaproteobacteria bacterium, assembly GCA_028277285.1. GTDB lineage: Bacteria > Pseudomonadota > Alphaproteobacteria > SP197 > SP197 > JANQGO01. Next base: position 36,843 of record JANQGO010000090.1, read on the forward strand.
GGCGGCGGCGGCGCGCTGGCGACCGCGATCATCGAGCGCTATCCCCACATCCGCATCGACCTCCTGGATACCGACTTCCCCGACGGCACCTATAAGAGCCATGTCGAGTCGGTCGCCGCGGCGACGCACGAGAACCTCAATCACATTCAGACCGACATTCTGAAGGACACGTTTCCGACCGGCGCCACCGATGTCGTCTTCGCCCATCAGCTCGTCATCTGGTCGCCCGACCAGAACCATCAGCTTCTCGAAAAAGCCTTCAACGCGTTGTCGCCCGGCGGCCGCGTCATCATCTTCAGCTCGGTGACCAACGAGGATCTGGAGAGCCCCCTGATGGCGGTTCTCGACACCGTCTACTTCCAGTCCGTCGCCAGCGGACACGGGCAGATCTATCCGTTCAGTTTCTATGACAAGACACTGCGCGATATCGGCTTCACCGACGTCGAGACAATCACGCTGAAGACCTGGACGCCGCACGGCGTGGTGATCGCCAAACGCCCTGCCTGATCCGGCTTAGCGAGCCGTTCGGCAACGAACGGCTCGCCTCTCAGTTGATCTTGGCGGAGTCCTTGAAGGCCTTCTTCAGCTTCTCCAGCGAGAAACCCGGTTTCCGGCAGGCGTCCAGGATGACGGCCTCGCGGCGCGCCTGAAGGCCGGCGGTCGAGACGACATCGCGCGCGACCGCTTCGGGGATGACGACCGCGCCGTGGCAATCGGCGTGCACCAGATCGCCGTCGCGTACCACCATGCCCAGCACGTTCACGTCGACGGCGAAATCGACCAGATGAATGTGGGCGTGCGACGGGCCGACCAGCCCGGCGATCGCCTGGAAACCGTCGGCGAAGGCATCGAGGTCGCGGATGCTGCCATTGGTCACCGTGCCCAGACAGCCGAACGCCTTGTGGATGGTGGAGTTCACCTCGCCCCAGAACGCGCCGAAGCCGGCTTGCGCGCCGTCCAGGTCCT
>JANQGO010000318.1 GCA_028277285.1 Alphaproteobacteria bacterium
CGAGGACAGCAACTTCCAGAACTTCGAAGGGCTGACCATGCAGGGCGCGGACTGGACCCTCTCCGGCACGTCGGGCTTCAACGACGCCACCGTCACGAGCGGGACGCTGCGAATCACCGGCACGCTCAACAGCCCGACCACCATCGGCCCCGCAGGCACACTGGGCGGAAACGGGACGATCGGCGGCTCGGTCACCAACAACGGCCAGATTTCGCCCGGCGCCGGCCCGGCGACACTCACCATCGCCAACAACTACACCCACGCCGCCAGCGCGATTTACAACGTCGACATCGAACCGGCGGGGACCAGCGACCAGCTATCGGTGGGCGGCACGGCAACGCTTAACGGCGGCACCGTCGTCGTGACCGCGGCACCGGGCAGCTATGCGCCGGGAACGGTCTATACCATCGTCAACGCCACGACGGTGACCGGCACGTTCGACGGTGTCGTCTCAAACAGCGCTTTCGTCACGCCTTCGCTGGTGCATAACGCGACGACGGTGCAACTCGCCGTCGCGGTCGCGCCCTTCACCGCCTTTGCCGCGACACCCAACCAGCTGGCAATCGCCAACTATGTGGATCTCACCTCCCCGACAGCCACCGGCGACTATGCGACCGTCGTCGGCAGCCTGTTCAGTCTGGAACCTGACGCCTATCGCAACGCCCTCGATACGATCAGCGGCGACGTCTACCCGTCGACGACCGAGCTGGCGATCCGAACCCACGATCAGTTCAACACGACCGTCGGAACGCGCATCAACAACTATTGGAGCACGCAGCGCGGCGTGCTCGACGGCGTCGATCTCGCCGGGCAGGACAACGGCCTGGCCATCGACTTTACCAGCGGCGCCAGTCAGATTGCCGATGGCGGCGGCCTGTGGTTCCAGGGCTACTACGTCACCGGCGATCTCGACGGCGACGGCAACGCGGCCGGTACAGATTTCGACATTCAGGGCATCGCCGGCGGCATCGACCCGCAGGTCTCCGACACCCTGCTCCTGGGTGTAGCCGCGGGAACCTCCTGGACCACCGGCGACGTCTCCTCGCGCAACAACGCCCGGGTCGAGATCGACAGCTATGAGGTCGGCGCCTATGCCAGTTACTTCGACGGATTTGTCGGCCTCGACGGTATCGTCAGCCTGGGCGTGCAGGACGCCAACAGCGAACGACCAATCGCGTTCGGCGGCATCCAGCGCACGGCGACAGCCAGCTACGACAGCCATGTCATTTCGGCCTACGGCGAGGCAAGTGTCCTCTATGACATCACCCACGATACCCAGATCCAGCCGCTTCTGGGCCTTCGCTACAGCGATTTCGAGTCGGATGGCTTTCAGGAAACGGGCGCGGGGAGCCTTAACATCACGACCAACGGGTTCTCGCGCGAGAGCCTGCGGTCAAGCCTGGGCGTGCGCCTGACCCACCAGGACATGCTGAGGGACGGCACGGAGCTCGTGCCCTGGGCCTATGCCTTGTGGTCCCACGAGTTTCTCGACAGGTCCGTAAGCTTCAACGGGTCGCTGGCGGGTGCCATTGCCGGCCCGACCTTCTCGGTCGCGGGCGTCGAAACAAGCCGCGACAGCTTTGACCTCGGCGTCGGCTTGACCCTCGTCACGACCGACAATCTTTCCGTCTTCGCCGGCTACGGGACCAGCCTTAGCACCGACGGTGTCTCCCACACGTTCCGGGGCGGTCTACGTTTCCACTGGTGACGCGTCTGACGGCGAACGCGTGACTAAGGTACAGGCGGCGGATCGAACACCACGTTGCATTGGCCGGTGCCCGAGCTGCCGAAATAGGGCGTGATGATCTCCGCGGTGCCCTGGTAGTCCGCCCAGCCGAGCGCGCCGAACAGCATGGCGGTATCAACCATCGCGCACTCGCCGTAGCAGCGTTCGGCATAGGCCGGCAGCATGTCGAGAAACTCCGGCCAGGCGCCTTGCTGCCAGAGATCGAGCACGCGCAGGTCGACCTGGCGGTTGAACTCGCCGTTGACCTTGTTGAGACCGTCGGCCGATACCGCGTTCGGCCAGAACGCGTGGGAAAGCGACCCGCTGGCCAAGACCGAGACCTTGCGGCCGCTGTCGGCAATCGCCCGGGCGATGGCCTCCCCCATCCGCCGGCCTTCGTCGATCGAGGCGTACTGGTTGGCGGCAACCGGCACGACACGGGCAAAGCTTCCCTCGTTCATGAAGTGCATGGGAACAAGTGTGCCATACTCGCACGCCAGGTTCGGCGTGTCGTGGGCCATGGCCCGAAGGCCCGCCTTATCGACCGACTCGGCGATAGCGTTGGCGAGATCCGGGTCGCCGTCATAGCCATAGTCCAGATCGGCCAGCATGTGCGGCAGTTCATGGCTGGTGAAACAACCCTCGTGCCGCGCCTTCGCGTTGATGTGGAAACCCTGATTGACGATCCAGTGGACGTCGAAAACAAGGAACGTCTCGACGCCCGATGCCTGCGCCCGCCGGCCAAGCTCGTCCAGGCCGTCGATCGCGCTTTGGCGGATGCCATGAAACTGCTCGATGGTGTGCGACATCCAGATCGACGGCACGTGCGTGATCTTGGCTGCCTGAACGATGCTTCCCATGGCCTCAGTCCCCCAAGCCAAGTCGCGGAATGGCGTGGTCGCCCATCGCCAGCGCTATGTTCTTGGTCTCCATATAGAAATCGAAGCTGTAGTCGCCGCCGTCGCGGCCAATGCCGGAGGCCTTCATGCCGCCGAACGGCGTCGGCAGGTGACGCACGTTTTCGGAGTTGACCCAGACCATGCCGGCATCGAGCCCATGCGCGACACGCAGCGCCCGTCCGTTGTCACGCGTCCAGACGTAACCGGCGAGGCCGTAGCGCACGCCGTTGGCGATGGCGAGCGCCTCCTCTTCATCCTCGAACGGGATGGTCGTCAGCATCGGGCCAAAGATCTCCTCCTGCGCCACCCGGGCATCCGGGCTGGCGTCGGAAAACAGGGTCGCTTCGACATAGTAACCGGGGGTCGGCGCGTTCTCGGGCAGCCGGCCGCCGGCGGCAACGTTGACGCCGTCTTCGCGCGCGATGTCGAAATAGGACGTGACCTTGTCGAGATGGCGGCGATGGATCAACGGCCCCAGTTCCGTTGCCGGATCGAGCGGATGGCCGATACGGATTGCGCCCGCGCGCTCGGCAATACGGGCGACAAAGGCGTCGTGAATGGACCGCTGCACCAGCACCCGGCTCGACGACGTGCAGCGCTCGCCGTTCAGGCTGTAGATCATGAAGACCACCGCATCGAGCGCGCGGTCAAGATCGGCGTCGTCGAAGACGATCACCGGGTTCTTGCCGCCCAGCTCGAAATGCACGCGCTTCAGGGTCGGTGCGCCCTGAGCCATGATCGCCGAGCCGGTCGCCGACTCGCCGACAAAGGAGACGGCCTTGATGTCGGGATGCTCGGTCAGCGCCCTGCCCGCCTCCTCGCCCAGGCCGTGCACAGTGTTGGCGACACCGGCGGGCAGGCCGGCTTCGTGCATCAGCTCGACCAGGCGCGTCGCCGTCAACGGGCTCCATTCGGCCGGTTTGTGAACGACCGTGCAGCCGGCGGCGAGCGCCGGCGCAATCTTCCAGGTCGACAGCATGAACGGCGTGTTCCACGGCGTGATGACGCTGACCGGGCCGAGCGGCTGGCGCACCGTGTAATTGATGTGACTTCGGGTCGGCAGCGACAGGCCGTCGGCAGCCTCCGGCGCGCGATCGGCAAAGAAACGGAAGTTCTCGGCGCCGCGCAGGGCCGCCTTGGCCATGAAGCGGATGGGTTGCCCGGTATCCCAGCTTTCCAGCACGGCGATCTCATCGGCATGGGCGACGATGGTGTCGGCGATGGCATGCAGGATCTCACGCCGCTTCTTGCCGGGGACCTGCGACCACTCGTCAAACGCCGCGCGCGCCGCCGTGGCCGCACGGTCGATATCCGCAGCCGTGCCGCGCGCGACGTCGCAGATCGGCTTGTCATCGACGGGGCTGATGGTCTCAAACGTCGCCGCACTGTCGACCCGCCCGCCGGCAATCACATGGCCGATGCCGTCGCGCCGCGCCGCTGCAAGATAAGTCTCCAAGGCCGTGAGGTTCGCGGCGAGCGCATCTTCCTTGTCGGCTGCCACGTCGTTCCTCATGCGGCCGCCTCTTTCTTCGCCATGATGTCGTGAAGGTTGTTTTTCTTGTAATTGAACGTGTTGGAGATCTCGGAAATGTCGAGAGAGATGCCGATGGGACGGCGTTCGTAGACGTCGTTCAGGGCGGAGGTCAGCGTCTCGAACAGCATCTCGCCGATCGCCGCCTTCGTCTCGTCGGGCCGGCCCTCCAGGATCCTCACGCCCACCGCGATAAAGGCGTTCTGGGGGTCGCTATCGGCGATTTCATAGATATCCCGGCGCTCGGCCCGGGTCCGGACCGCCGCCTTTTTGAACGTCGGACAGGTCAGCGCGGTCTCGTGGAGTGCGCGGACCAGGCCGGGGATGTCGACCTCGTCCTCAAGGTTCGCGGAGTACTCAACGGTCAGATGCGGCATGGCTAGGTCACCTCCCAATTTCATTTACATGATATCAATAACATGATAATGATCAAGCAACAATCATGGGAGGCCCACCAATGATCGATCTGGACCGCGACTTTCTGGTCGGCTCGATTCCGCCGCTGATCACGCCATTCCACGACGGCGACGTCGATTTGGACGCCTATGCCGGTCTGGTCGACTTCCAGGTCAAGAACGGCTCCCACGGCGTCCTGGTGAACGGCACCACCGCCGAGCCGTCGAGCCTGACGGTCGAGGAACGCAACCGGCTGGTGGATGTCGGTATCGAAGCCGCCGGCGGTAAGGTGCCGGTGGTCGCGGCCACGGGCTCGCAATCGCTCGCCGAGACGCGTGCGTTGACGGAACACGCTGTCCAGGCCGGCGCCGACGCGCTGCTTATCGTGACGCCCTACTACGCCAAACCGCCGCAGCGCGGCCTTGTCGAATACTACCTTGAGGTCGTGAAGGGCATCAACTTGCCCTGGATGGTCTATCACATCCCTGGCCGCACGGCGGTCAGCGTCACCCTCGACACGTTTCGCGCCTTAAGCGCGGCCTCGCCGACCTTCGTCGGCATGAAACATGCGATCAACGATCTCAGTTTCTGCAGCGAGTGCCTGGCGGCGTTCGGCGACGACTTCCGCATCTTTGTCGGTCTTGAAGAGCTGTCGTTCCCGATGATGGCGGTCGGCGCCAAGGGGCTGATGAACGCGGTCGGCAATCTGCGGCCCGGTGTGCTGGCCGCCATGTGCCAGGCGGTCTTCGACAACGACCTGGCCGGCGCGCGGCGCCTACATCAGGACCTGCTTGAGGTCAACAAGTCGGTCTTCTTCGATACCAATCCGATCCCGATGAAATACATGATGCGCCGACTTGGCATCATCCCGACCAACGAACACCGCCTGCCCATGGCACCGGCGACGCCGGAGCTCGAACAGCGCCTGGACCAGGTGCTGTCCAACGCCGGCCTGCTCGACGTAGGCCGGGACGCCGCCGCATGAGGTTTGCCAGTTATCGCGTCGATGGTCAGCCGGCCTACGGTCTGGTGACCGATCACGGCATTGTCGATCTGACGCGGCGGCTTGGCGAGCGCCACGGCGATCTCGCCGGCTTGATCGCCGCCGGCGACCTTCGGGAGGTCGAGGCCTTTACCGAAGCGGAGGCTGATGTCGCCCTTGATGACGTCGTCTTCGATCTGCCAATTCCCCGGCCCGGCAAGATCCTTTGCGTCGGCGTCAACTATGTCGACCGCAACGCCGAGTACAAAGACGGCTCCGATCAGCCGAAGAACCCGAGCCTCTTCATGCGCACGCCAGGCTCCCTGGTCGGCCACCGTGAGCCGATCCTGCGCCCGCCGGAATCCGAGCAGTTCGACTATGAAGGCGAGATCGTCATGGTCATCGGCAAGGCCGGGCGCCGAATCCCTGAGGACCAGGCGGAAAACCACGTGTTCGGCCTGACGATCATGAACGAAGGCTCCATCCGCGACTGGATGCGCCACGGCAAGTTCAACGTCACCCAAGGCAAGAACTTCGAGCGGTCCGGCGCTCTTGGACCCTGGATCACGACACGCGACGAGGCGTCCGCCTTCGACGACCTCAACGTCGTCACCCGGGTCAACGGCGAGGAGCGCCAGAACGGGCATACCGCCGATCTGCTCTTCCCCTTCTCCCGTTTGATCGCCTATATCTCGACCTTCATGGAGCTCCATCCCGGCGACATCATCTCCACCGGCACGCCGACCGGCTCCGGCACACGGCTTGATCCGCCGCAGTTCCTCAAACCGGGCGACACGGTCGAGGTTGAGGTGCCGGGTATCGGCACGCTCGCCAACACGGTTGCCGATGAACAGACCTAACCCCAGAGCAAACGGCATGCGCCCTATTGAACGCTCGCTACCGCTGAAACTTCTGCAGGCACGTGAGGCGGTGATGGATCAGTTCCGACCCAATCTGAACGCCCATGGCGTGACCGAGCAGCAATGGCGCGTGCTGCGCGCACTGGCCGAACACAAACGCATGGATGCCGGCGCGCTGTCGCGGCTCATCACGCTGCGCATGCCAAGCCTGTCGCGCATCATGACCGATATGGAGGCGCGCGGGCTGGTCGAAAAACATCGCTCCAACACCGACCGCCGCCTGGTCGACCTGGAGATTACGCCGGAGGGCAAGACCCTCTTTACCGAGATGTCCAAGGAGTCCGAACGTATCTACCGGGAAATGGAACAACGCATCGGCCGCGAGACCTATGCGCGGTTGATGACCGTGCTCGATGACCTGACCGATAGCCTGAGCACCGAAAGCAGGGCGTCGTGAGCAAGGCACAACCCAACATTCTCTTCATCATGGCCGACCAGTTGCGCGCCGATTACTTCGGCTGCACCGGCCATCCGACGATCCGGACGCCCCATATCGACGGTATCGCCGCGCGCGGCGTGAACTTTTCACGGGCGTATGTGCAGGCGCCGGTATGCGGCGGTTCGCGCATGAGCTTTTATACCGGCCGCTACGCGTTCAGCCACGGCGCCTACTACAACAACTATCCCCTGCGCATCGACGAACGTACCATCGGCGACTACCTGCGGCCGCTGGGATACCGCGTGGCGCTCGCCGGCAAGACGCACATGAAGCACGATCGCGCGACCTTCGAGCGCCTGGGGGTCGACGCCGACGAAGATGCCGGCCTACTGGCGCGCCAGTGCGGTTTCGAGCCATGGGAGCGCGACGACGGCCTGCAGCCGGACGAAGCCTTCAACCCCGACGCGGCCTATAACCGCTATCTCTGGGATCTCGGCTACAACGCGGAAAACCCCTGGCAGGACATCGCCAATTCCGCCGAGGGTCCCGACGGCGAGGTGTTGTCGGGCTGGTACATGCGCAACGCCCGCCTGCCCGCGCGCGTCAAGGCCGAGCACTCCGAGACCGCATTCATGACCGACCGCGCGATGGCGTTTATCGACGAGGCCGGCAATAGCCCGTGGTGCCTGCATCTCTCCTACATCAAACCGCATTGGCCCTACATGGCGCCCGATCCCTGGCACGCCATGTACGATGAGAACGATATCGTACCGGCCAACCGCGATGATGCCGAACGCGCCGACCCCAACCCCGTTTACGCCGCGTTCATGAACCACCCCGAAGGCCAGTGCTTTGCGCGTGAGGACGTCCGCCGCACGGTGATCCCGACTTACATGGGCCTGGTCTCCGAGATCGATCATCATATCGGCAGGCTGCTGGCCTTCATGGAGACGAAGGATCTTACCGGCGACACGATCGTGGTTGTGACGTCCGATCACGGCGACTATCTGGGCGATCACTGGCTGGGTGAAAAGGACCTGTTTCATGAGGAGTCGGTCCGCATTCCCTTGATCGTCGCCGACCCCCGCAACGCCGCCGATACGACGCGCGGCACCGTCGACGATACGCTGGTCGAGGCGATCGATCTGGCAGCGAGTTTCCTGGACATCGCCGGCGGCGAACCGGTGCCGCATCGCCTGGAGGGGCGGTCCATGATGCCTCTCCTGCATGGCGAACGCCCGGACGACTGGCGCGACGCCGTCTTCTGCGACAGCTGCTTTGCGCTGCGCGAAGCGCGCCTGGACCTGGGGCTCGAACCGCAAGAAGCGCGCGGCTACATGGTGCGCACGCCGTCATGGAAGTATGTGCTGTTCGAAAAGAACCCGCCCATGCTGTTCGACCTGACGAACGACCCGCACGAATTGAACGACCTTGGCCGCGAGCCGGGATACGAGAGCGCGCGCGCCGACATGCACGAACGCCTGTTCGACTGGGTCCGTCACCGCCGGCTGCGCACGACGATCCCCGACGACGTGATCGCCGCCAGCACCGGCAACGCGCATAACCGCGGCTACCTGTTTGGCGTCTGGTAATGGTTCCGCTAGCGGGACCGCTTATGGTTTGACGGCTTCCGGATCGGCTGCAGCGAAGGCCGGGTGCGCGCGACATGCTTCGATGACCGCCCGGATCTGCGGGAACGGTTCGAAATCGATGTCCCAGCGCTCGGCATTGTAGACCTGGGGCACCAGGCAGATGTCGGCGAGTGAGACGGTGCCGCCGGTGCAATAGGGCGCCTGTTCAAAGCCAGTCAGGAGTTCTTCGAACGCGGCCAGACCGGGGCCAATGAAGTGGCGCGACCACGCCTTGCGCGCACCTTTGGCGCCACCCAGCAGGTCGGATACGTGGGCCGCGACGGAGACATTGCAGATCGGATGAACGTCGATGGCGACGCTATAGGCAAGCGCGCGAACCGCGGCACGCGCGACCGGATCGTCGGGCAGCCAGCCGAGACCACGGGTCTCGTTAAGATACTCGATGATCGCCAGCGATTGGGTAAACCGGTGCCTGTCGAGCTCCAGCACCGGCACCAGACCTTGGGGGTTGCGGGCCAGGTGTTCGGGCAAACGGTTGGCTTTCTCCACCAGATCGACCGAGACGGCCTTGTAGGCAATACCCGCCAGGTTGAGCGCGATGCGAACCCGGTAGCTCGCCGAACTGCGCCAGAAGTCGTAGAGCGTGGTCTCAGCCATCGCTGAACGATCGCGCGGTCTCGAACAGCGCTGCGAGCCGCGCGCCGTCGCCGATCTCGTTGGCCATCAGCAGCACGAGACGCGCGTTCAAGGCATGGCTTTCGGTCTCACTCAGCCCTTCGTGGATGCGCATAAGCGCGGCATAGACGTTGTCGCCTTCGGTACCGAGCCTGTCGTCGCCAAACGTCTGCGTGGTCATTCCGCGACCTCCCGCATCAGGGTTTCGCCAGATGCCCGCGCCAGGGCCATCGATAGCTGCGCCGCGTCCGGCGCCTCGAAGACCGCGGCGACGTGACCGTCGGGCCGGAAAAGATAGGCGCGTTTGTCGCCGTAGTGCGCGGCGCAAAAGCCCCCCTTGTCGCCGAAGACAGGGTAGTCGGCAGATGCCGTGCCGATGCCGATGCGTCGTACGCCATCGACCGCCGGCAACGTCACATCGCCAAAGCCGACCAGCGTGAACGCGCCCTGGACCTCCGAGATGAGCCAGGTATCGCCACCGGGACCGGTTAAGGGCGCATCGCGCATGGCGCTGCCCGGGGGAACCGGCGCGTCGCCGTCGGTCTGAAGCTCGTAGCCGGCCAGCGAGCAAGGCACGGAGAGGCGGCCAGAGTTGATAAGCTTGCGGGCGAACGGCATGTCGCGGGCCAGGCGCAGGACCGCGCCACGAAACAGGGCCTCAACCGGCGATTTCGGCGTCATGAAGTGGGTCGCGCGCGAGGAGTTCAACAGGTTCTCGGCGGCACCGTGCCGGCGCTCGGTGTCATAGGTCTCGAGCAGCGTCCCCGACGCCCGCCCTTCGAGAACGGCGACCAGCTTCCAGGCGAGATTATCGACATCCTGGATGCCGCCATTGCCGCCGCGCGCGCCGAACGGCGAGACGACATGGGCGCTGTCGCCGACGAAGATCACGCGGTTGTGGACGAACCGGTCGAGCATGGCGCAACGGAACTGATAGATGCTCATCCAGTCGAGGGTAAACGGCGTGTCGCCGACCACGGCCTTGATCCGCGGCAGTACATGCTCTTCGCGCGCTTCGGCCTCCAGGTCCGTATCCGGGCGAAGCTGCAGATCGATGCGGTAGATGTTGTCCGGCTGTTTGTGCAGCAGCGCGGACTGCCCGTTGTGGAACGGCGGATCGAACCAGAACCAGCGTTCCGGCTCCTGAGTCTCGAACGGGCTTTGCTCCATCTCGACATCGACGATCAGAAAGTGCTCTTCGAAGGTCTGGCCTTCAAACGGCAGCCCCATGCGCTGGCGGGTCGGCGACTTCGCCCCGTCGCAGGCGAGGTAGTAGCTCGCTTCAAGTTGATAGGGCCCGTCAGGCGTCTCGGCGGTGAGCACGACGTGGTCGCCGCGATCCTCGTGGGCGGTCACATTGTTCTTGAACCTGAGATCGATGAGATCGGGGAAGTCACGCGCGCGCTCAACCAGATACTGTTCGACATGGTATTGCTGCAGGTTAATGAAGGCGGGGTACTTGTGGCCTTCCTCCGGCAGCAGATCGAAGGTGTAGACCTCGTCATCGCCATGGAAAAGGCGGCCGACCTTCCAGGTCACGCCCTTCTCCAGCATCCTCTCGCCGACACCCAGTCGGTCGAAGATCTCCAGCGTGCGTTTGGCCCAGCAGATGGCGCGCGAACCGACGGAGACGACATTGTTGTCGTCAAGAACCACGCTCGCCACGCCCCGTTGCGCCAAATCGATGGCCATGGCAAGCCCGATCGGGCCGGCACCGACGATCGCCACGGAGTGGCGCGGTTCCGGCGTGGTCAGGCCCGGCGGTGCGACATAGTCAAAGGGTACGTATTCATAGAGTGTCATGGTGGCGTGCCCCTCATACCGTCAACCCTGAAGCTGCGCCCACATCTCCAGATCCCGCTCCGCCGTCCAGATGCGCGGCGTGTCGATGCCGTTGGCCTCGTCATAGGCGCGCGCGACGTTGAACGGCAGGCAGTGCTCGTAGATCGCATAGTCCGCGAACTTGGGATCGCACGATGCCCGCACGGCATCCCAGGCTTCCTTGAGCGAACCGCCGCGCGCCGCGACCTGTGCCGCGGGCCGATAGGTGCTCTCGACAAAGTCGCGGGTATTGTCGAGGGCGGCGTTGACCATCTCGGTGCCGACCAGGGCGTCGCCGCGTCCGGGCGAAATGGCCGAAAGATCGAATGCCTTGATTTTGTCGAGAGTCTTGCCCCAGTCGGCGAAGTGACCGTCCCCGCAATAACAGGCGGAGTGGTATTCGACGATGTCGCCGGTGAACATGACGTTCTCGTCAGGCACATGCACGACCACATCGCCGGCCGTATGCGCGCGACCCAGATGCATCAGGTCGACCCGGCGCTTGCCCAGGAAGACGGTCATGCGGTTGCCGAACGTGGTGTTGGGCCAGGTCAGGCCCGGGATGCTCTCGTGCCCTTCGAACAGGCGCGGGAAGCGCTGGAACTCGCTGTCCCAATCCTCCTGGCCGCGCTCGGCGACCATGGCGCGCGCCCTCTCGCCCATGATGACCTGATCGGCGTTGTAGGCCGAGGCGCCGAGCACCCGCACGGCGTGGTAGTGGGTCATGACCAGATGGCTGATCGGCTTGTCGGTGACGCTCCGCACCTTCTCGATCACCATGTTGGCGAGCCGCGGCGTCGCCTGGGCCTCGACGACCATGACACTGTCGTCGCCGATGATGACGCCGGAGTTCGGGTCGCCCTCGGCGGTGAACGCCCACAACCCCTCGCCGACCTCGGTAAAGCTGATGGTCTTTTCTTCCAGGTCGCCTTGAGAGGCGAATGCAACGGCCATGGTTCGTGTCTCCCTATGTCTTGATGTCGGGCGCCGGCAGGATGGTGCCGGTGCAGGTCCCGAAACCCACGCGATACCCGTCGCCCCGGGGAGCGCCTTCACTTTTCTGCGAACATTTAAAGAGCGTCAATGCTCATGCGTCCAAAAATTCC
>JANQGO010000154.1 GCA_028277285.1 Alphaproteobacteria bacterium
GCGCTGTGGCACTGTCGTGGCGGCCGGTACTGTTGGCGACAGTCTCGCGGTCGACACGCTGCTCGCCGAGGCGCCGCCGCAGAGGGATCTGCCGCAACCCCATCCCGATACGCCGGCTTTCGTGCTGTTCACCTCCGGCAGCACGGGAAAGCCCAAGGGCGCGACGCACACCTTGAGGTCATACGGTTACCTCGTTGCCAGCATAGCGCGCGGCATGGAGCTGACCGCCGCCGACGTCTTCATGGCCGGGTCGTCCATATCCCACATGGGATCGTTGAAGATGGCGCTGGGAGTCCTGTCCGTTGGCGGCCAGTTGGCGATAGCACGCAACTTCGATCCCGATGAATTCCTGCCGGTCCTGCGCGAGTTCAGGCCAACGGCGGCGTTTGTCCTGCCTGCCGCGCTCTCGGCGCTGATCCGCGATCACGGTGCACGGTCTGAAGACTTTGCGTCGCTGCGTCTGTTGATGTCGGGCGGCGACACCATTCCGTCGGATCTGGAAGACGAGGTCGTTCAGGTCGCGGGCCTGCCGATCGACGAGTTGTTCGGCATGACCGAGGCCGGTACGGCATTTCTCAACCCGCCGTCGGGCCTCATCAAACGAGGGTCCGTCGGCATCCTCAATCCCGGCTACATGGCGTCGCTGCGCGATGAGGACGGGCAGGAGGTGCCGGTCGGATCCGACGGCCGTTTACATCTAAAGGGCCCAGCCGTCATGACCGGCTATTGGGACAATCCCGAGGCCACCGCGGATGCCCTCCACGACGGGTGGTACGACACCGGCGACATCCTGATGGCCGACGACGACGCCTACTTCTGGTTCCGCGGCCGCAAGAAACAGATCATCGTCCACGACAGCTCCAACATCTCGCCCCTGGAGGTCGAGATGGCGGTGCTGACCCATCCCGCCGTCGAGCTGGCAGGTGTGGTCGGCGTGCGCGATGCCGTCCATGGCGAGAACGTCTGGGTCTATGTCACCTTGCGCGACGGCCATGACCGGCCGTCAAGCCAGGAGATCATCGAGGCGGCGCGCAGGCAGGTCGGCTACAAGGCGCCGGAGGTTGTCGTCGTCATCGACGAGATGCCGCTCAACCCGACCGGCAAGGTCGATCGCGAGGCGCTGAAACGGATGGCGGCGGAACGCGTGTCGGCGGCCCATATCCACGGCGACGCGGAGAACGCGCGGCGGTGACGGGGCAGCGTTAGCCCTGGCCCGGGACCAGATCGTCGGCGTAGGCGAACAAGGCGGGCGTGCCGCCGGTATGCCAGAACAGCAGCGTCTGGCCGGGCGCCGCCTGTGATGCCTGGTGCAGGAAACCCGCCATGACCTTGCCGGTGTAGACGGGGTCCAGGAGCAAGGCCTCCGTGCGCGCCGCGCGTGCGATGGCGTCCGTCGCGGCATCGTTGAGCTGGCCGTAGCCCGGGGCAAGAAACGCATCGTCCAGCCGCACATCCGCGTCCGAGACGGGGTTGGCGATACCCAGCAGACCTGCAATCTCGTGACAGCGTGCGGCTATACGTGCGTGCTGTTGGTCGGCCGGCCGGCGCACGCAGACACCGTGGACGGCGATTGCCACGCCCAGCGCGCGCAGGCCGAACAGCAATCCCGCGTGGGTATTGCCGCTCCCCGACGCGACAACGATGGAGTCGACCGGCAGCGCCTGTTCGCGGATCTGGTTCGCCAGTTCGCGCGCCGCGACAACATAGCCCAGCGCGCCGAGCGGCTTGTGCCCGGGCGCCAGGTGAATGACGTAGGGATTTCTTCCTTTGCTCTTGAGATCGTCGGCCAGGGTTTCAAGTTGCTTGTCGGCACCGGCTTCGTCCTCGCCCTGAGGATAGGTGTGGAGCGTGGCGCCCAACAGGCGGTCGAGCAGCACGTTGCCGGACTCGCGATAAAGCGGATCGTCGCGCGGTACCCGCTCTTCAAGCTGGATGTGGCAATCCATGCCGAGAACGCGCGCCGCGGCGGCAGCGAGCCGGACGAAGTTCGACTGACGCGCGCCGGTGATCAGGATCGTGTCGGCACCTTGGGCTTGTGCTTCGCCCATGTAGAACTCGAGCTGGCGCACCTTGTTGCCGCCGATGGCAAGGCCGGTGCAATCGTCCCGCTTCACGTAAAGCGTCAGACCATCGAACGCGCGTGCCAGGTTGGCCATCTCATCGATCGGCGTCGGCGCGTGACCAAGGTGCACGCGGGGTAGCGTATCGAGGCGGCCGAGTGCGGCAGACATAACGTGCGGGGTTTCAATGCAGCTCGATAAGAATCTCCGTCGGACCGTCGGGGGCGTTGATGTTCCAGCCGGGCCCGGTGAGATCGTAGGGACAGGACGAGACGGCGCAGACGATGTTCATACGCGCTTCCAGCACGACATAGGCGCCAGGCTTGGCGACCGGCGCGGCCGGGGTTTCGAACATGAAACCGTCGGCGACCGTGGTGGTTGTGAAGAAGTTGACGGCGGGCGGCGGGATTGGGACATCGCGGCCAAGCTCCTGCATCGCCTCGACCAGATTCCCAATGCAGCTTCGATGATCCTCAACGCCGAATTGCGCATAACGGATGGGATCGCACGGCGCGATCAGCAGGTCATGGATGCCGTCGGCGCCGTCCTCGACGAAGTCGATCATGGGTTCCCTGAGGCGGCTCAAAAACGTATCGCCGACACGCGGATGCAGCGCGCGCGTCGGCATCCAGGTGTGCAGCGGCGACAGCCAGTCGGTCATATCGTCATCGCGGAACGCGAAGAAATCGGCGGACTGCTGGCCCTTCGGCGTCGTCAGACGCACACGTTGGCCCTCCGAAAGCGTGAACGCGCGGCCATGCCCGGCCGGCACCGTGATCGATTCCATCGCCATCTCCCCATCTCGGTTCGGGCGGGTTAACGCGACACACGCACCGCCCAGGCGAATGATACTGCACGGGGAAGGCCGGCACCGCCAGCGCGAGCGCCGGGAAGGAGGATCAGGCGTCGTAGCGCGGGCGTTTGTAGGGATCGTCCGGGTCGACGTCGATGTCCAGCAGACGCGCGGCACTGTGGCCGCTGTGGACGGCCGCCGCGATGGTGTTGGGGCCGTAACAGTCGCCGATACGCGCGAGCGAGGTGACGCCGGCGTCTTCCAGCGCGCCGTTCTGGGCGGCGAGCTCTTGGTAGAGGCCGTCGATGGGGTCGCGCGCCGTCACCATAACGACGGCGGCCGCGGGAAGGTCACTCTCGTCCCCGCTCACCGCATCGGCGATGGTGACGCTGTCGCCGTCGATGCGCGTCAGCATCTTCGAGGCATGCATGGCGATGCCCTGTTCGTGCATGCGCGTCAACACCATGTGCTGTTCCAGTGTCAGAAAGGTCCAGGGCGCGACCTGGGCGGCCGGCGTGACGATGGCGACGTCGCTGCCCGCCGCCTTGATCTTTTCCGCCAGAACGTTGGCGAGATAAGTGCCGTCGTCGTCGTAGATGACGACCGGGCCCGCCGGCGCATCGCCGTCCAGAATCGCGTCGGCCGAGAGTGCCCGCTCGTGACCGGGGATCGGTCTGACGTGCGTGCGTCCGGTGCCGTCGCTGCGCCAGCGCGCGCCGGTGGCGACCAGGATGCGTTGCGCGCCCAGCTCCAGCACGTCGGCGGCGGCGAGTTCGCTGTCGAGGTAGATGTCGACATTGTTGCGCTGGCGAAGCTGGTAGTCGCGCCAGTCGCGCACCCGCGCCCACTCGGTGAGGCCGGGCAGGGAAGACTCGCGGGTGACGCGCCCGCCCAGTTCGCCGCGCGCCTCGGCGAGTGTCACGTGATAGCCGCGCCGGGCCGCGGTCAGCGCGGCTTCCATGCCGGCGGGACCGGCGCCGACGATCAGCACGTGGTCGTCGGCGCCGTTGGCGGTGAAGGTTTCGGGATGCCAGTCGCGCCGCCATTCCTCCATGAAGGTCGGGTTCTGGGTGCAGCGCGACGGGGAATAGGTCATCTCGCCGGAAATGCAGATGTTGCAGCCGATGCACTCGCGGATGTCCTCGGGCCGGCCTTCCTCGATCTTCTTCGGCAGGAAGGGATCGGCGATGGAGGGGCGCGCCGCGCCGATGAAATCGAGATGCCCGCGCTTGACCAGGGACACCATCTTGTCGGGACTGGTGTAGCGGCCGACGCCGACGACAGGTTTCGTCGTGACCGACTTGACGAACTTGGTGAAGGACTCCTGATAGCCTTCCTTGGCAAAGCGGGAGGTCTGGGAGTCGTAGGACCAGTCGGAAATGTTGACGTCCCAGAGATCCGGCACCTCGGCCAGCAGCTCGACGACGTCGCGGCCTTCGCCGTCGAAGGTCAGGCCGTCTTCGCCCATCATCTCGTCGACCGCGAGCCGGCAGGCGACGGCGCAGCGGTCGCCGGTCGCGTCCTTGGCGTCCTCGATCAACTCGCGCAAGAGACGCGCGCGGTTTTCCAGAGAGCCGCCGTATTCGTCCGTGCGCTGGTTGTAGCGCGAGACCAGGAAGTGCTGGGCGATCGACAGGTTGTGGGCGCAGTAAATGTAGATGATGTCGAAGCCGCAGGCCTTGGCGCGGATCGCCGCGTTTTTGTGTTGGCGGCGCAGCTCGCGGATGTCGGCTTTGTCCATGGCGCGGCTTTGCACCGGCTCGATCGATTCGAGCGTCGGGATCGAGCCCGGGCCGATCGGCGGCACGCGGCTGTAGCGGTTGCCGGCGGCAATGCCGAAATGGCCGAGCTCGGCGGCGGCCAGTGAGCCGTGCTCGTGGATCGCTTCGACCGCCAGGCTCTGCAGCGGAATGTCGTCGTCATGCCACAGGTGGAGCGACGGGAAGGGGTGGAGTTCGGTGCTGGCCGAGACCTCGATGATCTCCGTCGAGACGACGCCCCAACCGCCTTCGGCCTTGATGCCCCGCATGCGCGCGACAGCCCGCGGGGAGACATCGCTGGTGCCGTTGCAATGGGGGACCTGGTAAAAGCGGTTGGGCGCCGTGACCGGGCCGATCGTGACCGGCTCGAAGAGGATGTCGTAGCGGGGATCGCGACCGGCCATGACTCAATCTCCGGTATAGGCGATGAAGTACTTCTTGAACGTCTCGGTCATGTGCCAGACCCCCCTCCAGCCCTTCTCCATGATGAAGCAGTCGCCTTTGCCGTAGGTCGCGCTCTCGCCGTCGGCGCCGGTGCAGGTGACCGAGCCGTCCAACACCACCATGAACTCGTTTAAGGGATAACTCTCGATATCTTCCTTGC
Source organism: Alphaproteobacteria bacterium (assembly GCA_028277285.1). GTDB lineage: Bacteria > Pseudomonadota > Alphaproteobacteria > SP197 > SP197 > JANQGO01. The sequence goes on from JANQGO010000154.1 coordinate 5,218, forward strand.
AGGCCGAGCATTGCCAGATGCCGGCCATGAACTTTTCGTCCTGGCTGGTCAGAAACAGATGGCCGACTTCTTCGGCCTTGCCCTCGACGACGGTGGCGGGGTCGACAAACTGTGTCGGCGCCATCGCCTGGTCGGCCGAGACGGCGTAACAGCGTGCGGTCATGATGGGTCTCCTTCGATGTGTCGTATCGGCGCGACCCTCACCCTCCCAGCGCTTCGCGCCGGGCCCCTCCCTCTCCCGCACGCGGGAGAGGGGAAGCGGCGTTCGCCTTGTCTCCCTCGCCCCCACGTGAGTGGGGGAGAGGGTTGAGCAGGCTTGGGATCATCAGATCCCTAGCCGGAGCTGGGTGAGGGGGTGTGGCGGTGGCGGTCAGATGCCGACCTTGACCTCCTCGAACAGGGCCTGCAGTTGCGGTTCGCCCTTGATCGGCTGCTGGTAGACGCCGGCCGACAGGATCTCCTCGGGGTTCTTCGAGAGGCCAAGGGACTTGAGCGTCTCCTCGTCGACCAGCTCGAAGCCGCCATAGGTCGCGCCGCCGAAGCCGAACGCGGTCATCTCGTAGGCGCGCGATTCCGGACTTAAGAACGCGTCGATCAGTTCGTGCGCTTTCTCAGGGTTGGGCGCGTCCTTGCCGATGGAGAGGCCGCAGACCCAGGTCATGGCGCCTTCCTTGGGGTTCATGTACTGAACCGGCAGGCCTTGTTCGCTCAAGCGCACGACCGAGTCGTTCCACACCGTCGCGGCGACCAGCTCGCCGCTGGCCAGGCCCTGTTCCATGGTCGTCGGATCGTTGGAATAGAAGCGCAGGTTGGCGGTCAGCGCCTCCAGTCGCGGGCGGATGGCATCGAGCGCTTCCTGGGTGGAATAGTCGAAGGGATCGTCCAGCCCCTCGACGATGCCGGCGATGACGACGCCGTCGACCAGGCTGTCGAACACCGCGACCTGACCCTGATACTTGGGATCCCACAGGATTTCCCAGGTGTCGTTGCCGACATATTCCGGCGCCAGATCGGTGCGGAAGATGACCGAGGTCAGGCCCCAGTCGATCGGCACCCAATAGCGCTCGCCGTCGACCACGCTGCCCGGCACGTCGTGCAGGCTCTTCATGACGTCGGGCCAGTGCTCGAGCTTGTCGAGATCGATGGGTTGCAGCACGCCGGCGTCGACCCACTTCTGAATCTTGTAGTTGCAGGGGAACACCACGTCCGGTGCGAAACCGGCGCGGACCTTGGCCAGGCCCTCCTCCTCATCGCCCCAGAAGGTAAACTCCGGCGCCGCGCCGTTGTCGGTGACATAGTCCTGCCAGAGGTTCTCGTCGTCATAGCCGGCCCAGCCGAAGAACACGGCCTCGCCGTCGTCGGCCCGGGCGGGCGCCATGGTGAGGGTCGGCGTGATGCCGGCCGCGGCAAGGCCGGCCAGCGCGCGGCGGCGGGTCAGCGAACCGAGGGAACGGGTCAGTTTGTCGAGCATATTCGTCTCCCAGGCCGCGTTCGCCACGGCCTTGTTGGCATGATGTCGGAAGCTGCCCATAATGTGAGACGGCGAGAAGGCGGCAATGGCCCGAATGGGCTACTTGACGCGGCCGGGACGGAGCACAGCATGAGAGCGGAGCTCGATTTTCTGACGTCCGTTGCCGAGCATATCGGGACGGAGCGGTTCTATAAGGCGATGATGGGCGCGGCGGCCACGTACGTGCCGTCCGATGACTTTCAGGTCATCCACTACCCCGGCAAGGGCAGCCCGCTTTATGTCGTCGATGACGCGACGCCGCCCGGTTTGCGCGATCTCTACAAGAGTTTCTCGACCTATGACCCCTTCTTGCTGGACTGGCGTCGCCATCACCGCGCCGGCATCCGAACGCTGAACCAGGTGCAGCCGCCGGACTATGACGATGGCGGCTATTGCAGCGGTTTCTACGACCTGACCGGCTATGCCGACGAGGTGGGTCTGATGTTTCCCGCGTTGATCGGTTCGGCGAACGGTGTCTTCCTGCAGCGCGCGCGCCGGTTCAGCCGGCGGGAGATCGGCCGTTTCGAGCGACTGTATCCGGCGCTCAGACGGCTGCACGCCGCGCACCGGCGCCACATCTTCGGTGCCATGGCGCGCGATGCCACCGTTATCGGCGGTGCCGGGACGGCGGTCGTCGAGAAGTCCGGCCGTTTGGCGCTGATGAACGAGACGTTGCGCGCCTGGCCCGGTCATGAGGAAGCGGTCGCCGATGCGGTTGGGGGGTTCGATTGCGGCAACGAGCCGATGACCGTCGCGACGCGGCTGGGCTGCGCGTCGGTGATGCCCTTGGGTGACTTTCCGATGGCGCCGGACGGTTGCCTGGTCGTGATAGGATCGGCGGACACACGCGACAGCGATCTGGATGCGGCGCTGGAGAGTTTTGGCGGCGACCTGTTGAGCCGGCGCGAGCGCCAGATTACGCGGCTGGTCTTCGCCGGTTACGCGAGCTGCCACATCGCCGAAACCCTGGGCATCAGCGAAGCGACGGTGAAGAACATCAGGAAGCGGCTCTATTACAAGATGGACGTCACGTCCGAGCGCGAGTTGTTCGCGCTGTTTCTGGAACACCTGCGTTCGCGGGTGTCGTGTGATCTGACGCAACATGGCGATGACGGGTAGTGCCTTTGCGGTAGATCACATAAAGGAAGCAATTCTGTCATAGGTTTCAGGCCCAGGGGCCATAGCAGGCTCCTTGGTCCGTTGCGTACCGAACGAAGCAGGGGAAGAACGAAGGCATGAGCACGCCAAAGGAACAGAGCTGGGTCGAAGCGGAGCTGGAAGACAGTTTTGACGAAGAACTGGAGATGGAGATCGATGACGAGCGCATCGCCCGCGAGCTGCGCCAGATCACCGATCTCAAGCACAAATCGACACTCGACCGCCGGACCTACTTCCACGAACTGCTTCGCCTGCAGGCCGAACTGGTGAAGATGCAGGATTGGATCGTCGAGACCGGCTACAAGATGGTCGTGATCTTCGAGGGCCGCGATGCCGCGGGCAAGGGTGGCGTCATCAAGCGGATCACCCAGCGCCTGAACCCCCGCGTCTGCCGCACGGTCGCATTGCCCGCGCCTAGTGAGCGCGAAAAGACGCAGTGGTACTTCCAGCGTTATGTGCCGCATCTGCCCGGGGCGGGTGAGATCGTGCTGTTCGACCGCTCCTGGTACAACCGCGCCGGCGTCGAGAGGGTGATGGATTTCGCCTCGCCGGACGAGGTCGAGCAGTTCTTCAACGACGTGCCGGAGTTCGAGCGCATGCTGGCGCGCTCCGGCATCAAGCTGATCAAGTACTGGTTCTCGATCACCGATCAGGAACAGCAATTGCGCTTTCTGATGCGTATCCACGACCCCTTGAAACAATGGAAGCTGAGCCCGATGGACCTGCAGTCACGGGTGCGCTGGGAGCAGTACACCAAGGTGAAGGAGGAGATGTTTGAGCGCACGAACATTCCAGAAGCACCCTGGTTCATCGTCGAGGGCGACGACAAGAAGCGCGCGCGGCTGAACTGCATCGACCATCTGTTGCGCCAGGTGCCCTATACCGAGGTGCCGCACGATCCCGTCGTCCTGCCGGACCGTGTGTCCAATCCCGACTACGAACGCAAGGTTCTGCCGGACAATCTCTACGTCGAACAGACCTACTGAACGATCACGTCCGGCGCGCGAGTCGCGTCCGGGCGGCGCCGACATGGCACGCGCCGGGCTATCGGACGGGCGGCCGTTTCACAGGCGGTGAAGCGACGATCACGGACGTGCAACTTCCGTTCGCGTCCCACCATTTTTCTGCGGCAAAACGCCGGTGTTCACGGCCTTGTTATGACCGGCTGTGATCCGCTGAGATGAAACCGACCTACGCTCTTCACGGGGAAGGACAAACCCACTCAGGGAGAGTCTAATGGCAACACTTGCTGACATCGTAGCGGGGAATGCGAACGGCAACGGCACTCAAGCGCTTGATGTTCTCTTAGCCGCACTCGAGGCCCGGCCCGAGCTTCTGGCCGCCGCGTCCGATCCGAATGCGGACTTGACGGTATTCGCGCCGACCGATGACGCGTTCATCGCGCTGGCCCAGGTTTTCGACCCCTCTGTCTCGAGCGAAGGTGAAGCGGTGGCGGCCCTGGTCGGTCTTTCCGCAAAGCTCTCGCCGTCGAACGATCCGACGGCCTTTCTGGCCAACATCCTGACCTACCACATCTCCCCCGGCGGCAAGCTGGCGGCCGAGGTATCGGCCCTGCCGGCGGTGGAGACGCTCCAAGGCACCGACATCATTCCGGACGGCACGTCGCTGGGCGACCAGGAACCCGCGCTCGCCGACCCCAATCTGATTGGGGGCCTGACCGATCTCGGCGCCGATAACGGCGTCGCTCATGCCATCGACGGCGTGTTGAGCCCGGTCGACTTCACGTTCGGCGATGGCGGGCTCGTCTTCACCGGACGCGGTTCCGACGCCTTCATCGGCAGCGACCACCGGGACACGGTGTTCCTGGGCCGCGACGACGACTTCGCCTATACCGGCGACGGCAACGACAAGGCGTTCGGCGGCCGCGGCAACGACGTGATCAATACCGGCGACGGCCACGACCGCGCTTTCGGCGGCCGTGACGACGACTTCGTCAACGGCGGTGACGGCAACGACTACGTCAGTGGCGGCCGCGGCAACGACTGGGTCGAAGGCGGCGACGGCAACGATCACGTCAGGGGCGGCCGTGACAACGACCATGTCTTCGGCGGCGACGGTTACGACCGCGTCTTCGGCAACAGCGGCAACGACTGGGTCGATGGTGGTGACGGCAACGACTATGTCAGTGGCGGTCGCGGCGAGGACCATATCATCGGCGGTTCCGGCAACGACTACCTGAAGGGCGGACGCGACGCCGACAAGTTCGTCTTCAACCCGTTCAACCCGGACGAAGGCCATGACATCGTCAAGGACTTCAGCCTGAAGCAGGGCGACAAGCTGGTGCTGGATCTGCGCGAGGGCGATCCGGAAGTGTTGGCCGAGATCCAGGCGCTCAACGATCCGGGCAAGGTCGAGGTGCAGGATCTGGTCGACGCTGGCGTCGTGACGCTCGGCGAGACCAAGTACCACAGCTTGGAGATCGAACATCCCGGCGGCACCATCGGGCTGCTCGGCGTGTCCTCGGACGTCGACGTGGCGACCTTGGAGACGGCGGTCGAGTTCTGGACCGTCTGATCCGGCCTGACGCGTATCCATGGACCCGGGACGGCGGTTGTCGTCCCGGGTCTTTCTTTGGGTCCTTCGGGCTCTCAACGCACCATCGCCGCATCCCGGCCTTGAGCCGGGATCCAGGAACACGGAACGCGCGTGAACGGGCCCGGTCCGTGTTCATGGGTGCCGGCTCGCGCTTCGCTTGGCCGGCACGCGAGAGGATTGTGTGGGTCTCCAACGCGAAGCCGTAAGGCTGGTCGGGTTTGTCGACCGGGATCGCCTGATCTTTCTTTGGGCTCTCCGGGTGACAACGTACCATCGCCGCATCCCGGCCTTGAGCCGGGATCCATGAACACGGAACGCGCGTGAAGAGGCCTGGTCCGTGTTCATGGGTGCCGGCTCGCGCTTCGCTTGGCCGGCACACGGGGGGATTGTGTGGCCCTCCTACGCGAAGCCGTAGAGCCGGGCGGGGTTGTCGACCAGGATCGCCTGTTTCAGTTCCGGCTCCGGCGCGTAGTCGTCAAGCGCGTCGAGCAGGTCGCCGTCATTGGGCATGTAGTCGGCCTGCGTGACATGCGGCCAGTCGGTGCCCCAGACCATGTGGTCAGGTGCTGCCTCGATCAGCGCGCGGGCGAACGGAATGGCGTCGCGATAGTACGGCCGTTCCGACGATATGCGGTAGTTGCCGGAAAGCTTGGCCCAGCAGATCCCGTCGCGCACCAGGTTGAGGAACCGTTGAAAGCCCGGATTATCGATACCTTCGGTCGTCTGCATGAAGCCCATGTGATCGACGACGACCGGCATGCCGCAGGTGCGGATGACCGGTTCGATTTCTTCCAGGTTCTTGTGCACGTCAAGAAACAACTGGATGTGCCAGCCGAGCTCGCGCAGCCGCGGCGCCAGCAGTTCGACGGCGTGCAGGCCGACGCCGCCGCCCATCACGATGTTGAAACGCGCGCCGCGGAACCCGCCATCGTTGAGCCTGGCGAGCTCGTCGTCGCTGACCGTTTCGTCGACCACGGCGATGCCGCGCGCCCGGTCCTTGCCGTAGCCGGCGATCGCGTCCAGCGCGACCGTGTTGTCGGTGCCGTAGACCGAGAGTGTCACGAGCACGGCGCGCTCGATGCCGAGCACCTTGTGCAGCGCCTGGTAGGCCTCAAGCGGAGCCGGCGGCGGATCGAAGAAGCGCTCGTCCACATAGGGCTGACGCGACGGCGGGTCGATGACATGGGCGTGACTGTCGGTGGCGCCCGCCGGCATGGCAAAGCGCGGCGGCCGCGGGTTGGGATCGGGTGGGATGCAAGGCAGTTTCATGGCGCACGCCCCTGGCTGGTTTCGCCGTCCTCCTGAAGGACTCAGTTTACACCAATCTTCGCCGGCTGGCGGAAGCGCGCGGAAATCGCGCGCCGCCTCAATTGCGAACGCCGGCGCGCGTCCCTATCTAAGCCTGGACCTCAGCTAACCTGGTGAACCATGAACCCACAGAATCTCCTCGAGCAGTTCCTTGGCCCCAATGCCGCCGCAAACGCGGGCGCGGCCGTTCAGAACACCAAAGACAAGGTGGCGAACAGCGGGCTAGCCGGCATCGCCGGCGGCGTCGCGGCGGGCGGTCTGGCCGGCTTTCTGCTCGGCAACAAGAAGGCACGCAAGACGGTCGGCAAGTTCGCCGGCGGTGTCGCGGGCTATGGCGGCGCGGCGGTCCTGGGCGCCTTGGCGTTGAAGGCCTATCAGAACTGGCAGTCGGGCCGCGAGCCGGCGCCCCAGGCCGCACCGGCGGCGGCCGATGTCCAGTCTTTGCCTGAAGCCCCGCCGGCCGGCTCCAAGTTCCTGCCGGAAACGGCGCCGGCGGCCAACGGCCGGCCGTTCGAGCTGGCCTTGGTCATGGCGATGATCGCCGCCGCCAACGCGGACGGCCATATCGGCCCGGACGAACAGCGCGTGATCTTCGACCGCGTCGGCGAACTGCCGCTCGACGCCGAAGACAAGGCCTTCGTCTTCGACGCGCTGGCCAAGCCGCCCGGCCTGCAGGACATCGCCGACATGGCCCAAGGGCCTGAGCAGGCGTCGGAACTCTATCTGGTATCACGGCTTGCCATCGATCCCGACGAACCGATTGAGAAGGCTTATCTGGAGGCGCTGGCGAGCCGCCTGTCGCTGCCGGGCGACCTGGTCATGCACCTGGAGAGCGAGGTCGCGGCCGCGACGGCATAACCTCGCCCGGCGAGCACAAAAGGGTTTGGGTCGGGGTGTGTTCCTGACATGCTGGGGCGGCCAAGACTGGCCCGCCTCGCAGCGGATTTGACGTCATGTTCACCCCACATCACCCCAGCGGTATCAATGACCGCGTTGTCGCCAAGGTCGTCGAACGGCGCGGCCGTCTGCATGCGTTCGAGAGCCTTAATCCGGCAACAACGGCGCTGGTCGTTCTTGATCTCATGGCCGCTTCGATGGAGCGCGATAAGGCTACGGTGAGGATCGTGCCGACCGTCAACAAGCTGGCCGGCCGCGTGCGCGCCGCCGGTGGTGTCGTCGCCTGGGTCACAGTCCAGCCGGGTGACACAATCGACCCGATCATGGTGGCGATCGTTGGTCACGAGCGTGCCAGAACGTTTCACGAGCAGGCACAACCCGATAGCCCGTTGTCGAAGTTGTGGCCGGAGCTGGACGTTGCCGACGGCGATGTTCATGCGGTCAAGCTCGGCGCCAGTGCGTTCTTTCCAGGCAAGAGCGATCTGCACGAGCAGTTGTACGCGCGGTCGATCGACACACTCTTGATCGCGGGCACCGTGACAAACGTGTGCTGTGATTCGTCGGCCCGGGACGCCGTCGAACTGGGCTATCGCGTCGTCATGGTGTCCGACGCGATGGCCGGCCACGCCTTTGGGCTTCATGAGGCAACGTTGGCGACGTTCTATCGGATCTTCGGCGATGTACGCCCAAGCGACGACGTCATTCGCTTGATCGGCGAGTCCCGGTCATAACCGCGTAACCTGCGGTAGACAAAACGATTCTCGTGCTGCGCGTCTGCCAACACGTGTAACAAATTCTGCTGATTCCTTGGTTGGAAGCGGTGCTGGCGCGGCCTATGGTTCGGCCACCACATACGCAGATCGGGGGACATGCGATGGCGATGGCGCAGCGGCTTGGTGCCGAGTTTCTGGGAACATTCTGGCTGGTTTTCGGGGGATGCGGTTCGGCGGTCTTGGCCGCGGCGTTTCCGGAGGTCGGCATTGGCCTTCTGGGCGTCTCGCTCGCCTTCGGCCTGACGGTGCTGACCATGGCTTACGCGGTCGGCCATATCTCCGGCGGTCACTTTAACCCGGCGGTGACGCTTGGCCTGTGGGCCGGCGGCCGGTTCGGCGCGGGCCAGGTGATCCCTTACTGGATCGCCCAGGTGATCGGCGCGATCGCCGCGGCGGCGGTGCTCTATGTCATCGCAAGCGGCAACGCGGAGTTCGGCCTGGAGGCCGGTTTCGCCGCCAACGGCTTCGGCGAGAACTCGCCGGGCGGCTACACGATCGGCGCGGCGCTGGCGGCCGAGATCGTGCTGACCTTCTTTTTCATCCTGATCATCATGGGTGTTACCGACAAACGCGCCCCGGCCGGTTTCGCGCCGCTGGCGATCGGTTTGGCGCTGACGCTGATCCATTTGATTTCGATTCCGGTGACCAACACGTCGGTTAATCCGGCGCGCTCGACCGGTCAGGCGATCTTTGTCGGCGATTGGGCGCTGGCGCAGCTCTGGCTGTTCTGGGTCGCCCCGCTGATCGGCGGCGCGCTCGGCGGCATCGTCTATCGTTGGCTCGGCCGGTCCAACGACAGCTAAGGCGCGACCGGCGCGCCGTCCCAGGCGAACACGTTGCCGGAATCCGGCGGGTTCAGCCGGTTGAGCACGGTGAGCAGATTGTGTGCGGCGGTCTGGGGCGCGACAAGCGCGCCGGCCGGCACGCTGCCCTGGAACGGCTGGGATAACGCCGTGTCGACGGTGCCCGGATGCAAGCCAACGCACAGTGCGGCCGGGTTGCGTCGCGCCAGCTCGATCGAGAGCGTCTTGATAACCATGTTGAGCGCGGCCTTGGACGCGCGGTAGCTGTGCCAGCCGCCGAGCTGGTTGTCGCCGATGCTGCCGACGCGCGCCGACAGGACGGCGAATGCCGCCTTCCGGTCTTCGGCCAATAGCGGCAGCATGTGTTTGGCGATCAGTGCCGGGCCGATCGTGTTGATTTGAAAGGCACGCGCCATGAACGCGCCGTCCAGCGCGCGCCAGGACTTCTCCGGCTTCAGCGTGTCGCCGTCGTGCAGGATGCCGGTTGCGACGATGATCAGGTGAAGCGGGCCGGCTTCGGCCTTCAGCCTTGCGGCTGCCGCGACGATCGACGCTTCGTCCTCAAGGTCCAGCTTGAGCCCGATGTCATCGTCGGGATCGTCTTTCGGGACGGTGCGCGCGAGGGCAAAGACCTTGTCGAAGCTGGGGCTTTGGCGCAGCGCATCGGTCAACGCGCGGCCGATCCCGCCGGAGGCGCCGACCACCACCGCGTTTGCGCCCGCGCCGAACGATGTCAGGAGCGGGGCGTTTTGTGCCTGGACAAGCATGGCGTTCGATGTTCATCCGTTTCGACCGGTGGTACGTATCAAGTCCCGACACAGATTGACCGATGGAACCGCCATGTTCGTCCGATGCCTGATGGTCTTTGCTGCTCTCTTGGGCGGTGCGTCATCCGCGGCCGCTGACGGATCGCAATCCGCCCACGACTTTTCCTTCACCGCCATCGAAGGCGGGTCGCTGCCGCTTTCGCAATACGAGGGCAAGGTCGTCCTGGTGGTGAACACGGCCTCGCGCTGCGGCTTCACCCGCCAGTACGACGACCTGCAGGCGGTCTGGGACCGCTACCGCGACCAGGGCCTGGTCGTGCTGGGCGTCCCGTCCAACGATTTCGGCGGCCAGGAGCCGGGCACGGAAGCGGAAATCAAGGAGTTCTGCGAGGTGAACTTCAGCATCGATTTTCCGATGACCACGAAAGAGCATGTCAAGGGCAAGGCCGCGCACCCGTTCTATGCCTGGGCGGCAGGCGAACTGGGTTCGATGGCCAAACCCATGTGGAACTTCCACAAGTACCTGATCGACGGCGATGGCCGCCTGGTCGACTGGTTCTCGAGCCCGACCGCGCCGACATCCGACCGTATGACGCGGGCTATCGAGGAGCAGCTGGCGCGCCTCGAGACCATCGAAGGTTGATGGAACGGCTTGTGCCGTGACGGCCCGTTCGAGCTAACGGTCATGCAAAACACCTACGCAGCGGGGACGATGCCGACGCCAGCGCTTTGGCTGGGAGCATCGGGTGCCGTCCCCTTCGTCGCGTTGGCGGTGGCGAGCCTGACGGTTGACAGCGCGTTGCAGGCGCTTGTCATCGTCGCACTCGGCTTTTACGGCGCGGTGATTCTGTCATTTCTGGGCGGCGTGCAGTGGGGACTGGCGATAAGCGACCGCGAGGCGCAGAGCGCGAGCTTCACCCGTCTCGGGCTGAGCGTCGTGCCGTCGCTGGTCGCCTGGCTCGCCCTCCTGCTGCCGGCGCTGGCAGGGCTGCCGCTTCTGGCCGTTGCCTTCATCACGGCCTATGTCGCCGACCGGCGGGCTGGGCAGCGCGGCTTCGCGCCGGCCTGGTATCCCAGGCTGCGGCTGCCGCTGACCCTGGTGGTCGTCGCGTCGCTGCTGGCCGCCAGCGTGTCGGTCGCGTGGTCTGTCTGAGGCCGCGCAGACGTAGACCGGGAAAGGAAGCCTGTTTGTCATGATCCGCCCCAAGCCCGTCGCACCCGGCCCGGGCCAGGAATCGGTCTGGGACTATCCGCGCCCGCCGCGCCTGGAGCGTGTCGAGGCGGACCTGCGTGTCGTGTTCGCCGGCGAGACCGTCGCCGACAGCCGCGAGGGCTATCGTGTCCTGGAGACGAGCCACCCGCCGGTCTACTACATCCCGCCCCAGGACGTGCGGCTTGACCTGTTGCGCGAAAGCAAGATGCGTTCGTTCTGCGAGTTCAAGGGTGTCGCTGTCTATTGGACGCTTATCGTCGGCGACCGCCGTTCGGAACACGCCGCCTGGGGTTATCCCGAGCCCACCGCGCGGTTTGCGGCGATCGCCAGTTACGTCGCCTTCTACGCCTCGCGCGTTGACGCGTGCTGGGTCGGCGACGAGCAGGTCGCCGCGCAGGAGGGTGACTTCTATGGCGGATGGATCACCTCCTCCATCGTCGGACCGTTCAAGGGCGGCGAGGGCACGTTCGGCTGGTAGGCGAAGCCGTCAAAACGCGCATCTCTATCGGGCGGTCCTCTTGCGGCGCGTTCAAACGCATGATAGAGAACATTTGATGAACAAGGGGGTCGGGATGAAGATCGATTACGTGGAATTGCCGGCGATCGATTTCGCGGCGACCAAGGCGTTTTACGGCGCGGCCTTCGGCTGGACGTTCGAGGAATGGGGCGATGCGTACATGGCCTTTTCCAACGCCGGCCTGGAGGGCGGGTTCCGCAAGGTGAGCGAGCGGCCGCCGCGCGGCGGCGCGCTGGTAATCCTCTACGCCGACGACCTGGCGACCGCGGAGAAGGCCGTCATGAGTGTCGGCGGCGAGATCGCCGAGCGTCACGACTTTCCCGGCGGCCGGCGTATCCACTTCCACGACCCCTCCGGCAACGAGCTGGCGATCTGGACAAAGGCCTGAGGCCCGGCCTCGGTTGACGACGACGGGGCGTTTGGACCGGGGTGCCGGTTCCTGTAACGTCCCCGGTGACACATCCGTCATCCGCCGCAAGAGCTGAGAGGCCCCATGTCGCAACCGTCGCCGGAACTTCTGGGCGAGGTCTTTTCCGATGCCAGGCCGGCGGAGGATCCGGTCCTGTTCGGTTATGCCGACCTGGAGCCGAAGGGCGCGTTCGAGGCGCGCAGCTTCCAGACCTTCCGGCTGACCTATGTCACCGGGCGTTACGGCCTGGACGACACCGGCTCGATCCGCATCGTCTTCCGCTTCACCGCCGATGGCGGCGCGTTGCAGATGACCGATCCCGGCGGCCTGAACTATGTGACCGCGACCAGTTCCAACGGCGTGCCGCTCAACCTCTCGTTCAACGCGAACGGTCACCAGCGGCCCTGGTATCAGGCACTGACCGTGATGGTTTCCAAAGGGTACCTGCGCGAGGGCGACCGTGTCGAGATCGTCATCGGCGACCGGTCCGGCGGCTCGCCCGGTTTCCGGCTGCAGTCGTTCTGCGAATCCGAGTTCGCCTTCAAGGTGCTGGCGGATGTCTGCGCCACCGGTCACTTCATTCCGGTGCCGCAAAGCCCCACCATCGCCATCGTGCCGGGGCCGCCGGCGGTGTGGAAGGCGGTCCTGCCGACCTTGCGCCGGCCAGGTGAGACGTTTCGGTTGAGCCTGAAGGCCGAAGACAGTTTCGGCAATCCGTCCGACCAGGTGGATGCCGATCTGGTGCTCGCCAGCGATCATCCGGTTGATGGCCTGCCGGAGGCCGTGCGGTTCGAGCCGGGCCAGCGCGCGCTTGTGATCGACGGGTTGTCCTGCACCGCGGAAGGCACGCTCGCCATCGAGGTGCGTACGCCCGATGGCGAGGCGCTGGCGGTCACCAACCCGCTTGTGATCCGTGACGGCGATGTCGCCGGATACTGGGGCGACATGCATGGCCAAAGCGGTGAGTCCGTCGGCATCAACACGGCGCGCGAATTCTTCACCTTCGCCCGCGACCTCGCTTTTCTGGATGCAACCAGCCATCAGGCGAACGACTTCCAGATCAACGGCGCGTTCTGGAACCACATCAACGAGCTGACAGCGGAGTTCCATCAGGACGACCGCTTTCTGACGCTGCCCGGTTACGAGTGGTCGGGCAACACGGGCGTCGGCGGCGACCGCAATGTCTATTTTCGCCATGAAGGGCGCCAGATCCGGCGTTCGTCCCACGCGCTGATCAGCGACCGCCGTGATATCGCGAGCGACGCGCCGACGGCGCGCGATCTGTTTGCCGCGCTGCAGGACGAGGACTGCCTGGTCTATGCCCATATTGGTGGCCGGCCGGCCGACATCGCCTATGCCCACGACACGCGGCTGGAGACGGCGATGGAGATCCACTCGGCATGGGGCACGTTCGAGTGGCTGATGGAGGACTGCTTCAAGCTTGGCCATCGGGTCGGCGTCGTCGCCAACAGCGACGGCCACAAGGGGCGCCCCGGCGCCAGCTATCCCGGCGCGTCGGAGTTCGGCGCCTATGGCGGCCTGACGTGCTTTTTGATGCCGGAACTGACGCGCGATGCCTGGTTCGACTGCCTGAAGCGCCGCCGTCACTACGCGACCACCGGCGACCGCCTGCACATCGATCTGGCGGTCGAGGGAAGCCGGCCGTTTGCTTTCTTTGCGCGTGACCCGAAGGTCGAGCCGTGCGAAAGCGAAGCCGTTTCGACACTCAAGATGGGCGACATCGCCGCGACCGACGACGACGCGGTGACGCTGCGGTTCACCGTCAAGGCGCGCGCGCCCATCGAACGCATCGACGTTTTGAACGGCATGGAGGAGGTCGCGACCATCCGCAATCCGGCTGACGCCACATCCAGCAACCGCCTGCGCGTTCTTTGGCGCGGTGCCCAGGTGAAGGGACGGGGCGCCAAGGCCCGCTGGACCGGGCGCGCGTCTTTCGAGAACGCCGCCATCAAGGCGACGCGCGAGATCAACGCGTGGAACCCCGACAGGCCGCTGCGCCAGGACGATGATAAGACGCTTTCCTGGGACTCGGTGACCGCCGGCAATTTCGGCGCCTTCGACGTCTGGCTCGACGAAGGCGAGGGCGCGCGCGTGGCGCTCGAAACCAACTTCGTGACGGCCGACGTCGATCTGGCGTCGGTCGGCTGCGATGACACGATCATCGACGCAGGCGGCCTGGACCTCGCGGTTCACTTGTTCCGCCTGGCGCCGGAACTCGACCCCGCACCGATCTCGGCGTCGGTGACGGTTCCGTTGGCCGCATCGGGCGATAACCCCTTGTGGATCCGTGTCACCACCGAAGACGGTTTTCAGGCATGGACCAGTCCTGTCTATCTGTTTCGTGACGCGCGTGCGGGCTGAGCCGGTAGGCAGACGGTATGCTTCCCATTCCCGACACAGCCGATGACGTTACCGCCGCATGGCTGACGGCGGCGCTTCAAGAAAGCGGTGCGATCGCCTGCACGATCACACGGATCGACGCGACGCCCATCGGTGTCGGGCTCGGTACCTTGAGCTCGATGCTGCGGTGTCGGCCAACCTATGACACACCGCGCGGTGACGAACCGGTAACGGTGATCGTCAAGCTGGAACCGTCGGCGGACGCCTATCGTGAGAGCGTCAACACCTCCCACGGCTTCGAACGCGAGATCAATTTCTATCGGGAGATCGCACCCGATGCGCCGATCCGGATTCCCGCCTTCTACCACGGCGCTTTCGACGGCAGAGCGGGTGCCATCGTCCTGGAGGATCTGGGGCATCTTGAGACGCGCAACCAGGTTCATGGTTTGAGCAACGACGAAGTCATCGGCGCGGCCGGTCACATCGCGCGGCTGCACGCCAAGTACCTGGGCAAGGATCTGAGCGGCGCGCATGGTTGGATGCCGACGCACGACGACCGCTATCTCGGCAGCTTCACCAAAGGATGGGATCTGTTCGAGGAGGTCTATGGGCTGCGCATCGGCGCCGATGCGGTCGCGCTGGGCCGGCGCCTGGACGGCAACATCGATTGGCTGGCGGCCGAAATGGCCCGTCGCCCGCAGACGGTTTGTCACGGCGACTTCCGGGCCGACAATCTGCTTTTTGGTGAGGACCCACACGACGTCACCGTCATCGACTGGCAACTGACACAACAATCGCTCGCGACGCTCGACCTCGCGCGGTTGCTTGGCGGCAGCGAACCCTCGCCCGAGCGGCGCTCGCACCCCATGGAAGCGTTCGACGCCTGGCACGCGGCGTTGCTGCAGGAAGGTGTCACCGATTATCCGCGCGACGAAGCGCTGGGCGATTTCCGGCTTGGCATGCTGGCCGCCGTTTGCGTGCCCGTCCGCCTCATCAAGGCCTGGGGTGTCGATCCCGGTGGACGGCAGGGCCAGCTCTTGGATGCGATCGCCACACGCATGTTCGCCGCCGCCGTTGACATCGACGCCGGCGCACGGTTGCCGCGCTAGAGCGGAACAAGGTTAGGTGGAACTCCTGACGGTTCCACCTCACCATGCGAATCCGCTCTTTATCAATGAGTAGTGCAGCTTCACCCGTCTTGACGTCATCGCGAAGCGATTCCATCAAAACAGGATCTGCTCTAACCGTCAGATCGTGCCGGCTTCCTTGGCGTCGGCGGGATTGGGGAAGGGGAAGTGGCAGCTTGTCCAGCGGCCGGGCTCGATCTCGGTATAGGCGGGCGCGACCTCGCGGCACTTGGCCTGGGCGAAGGGACAGCGGGTGTTGAACTCGCAGCCTGACGGGCGCCGGCGCAGCGACGGGACCTCGCCCTTCAGCTCGACCTCCGCACGTTTCTTGTCCGGGTCGGGTTCCGGAACAGCCGAGAGAAGGCCCAGCGTGTAGGGATGCGCCGGGCGTTCGAAGATGGCGTCGGTCGGCCCGGTCTCGACAAAACGGCCGAGATACATGATGGCCAACCGGTCGGAGATATGACGCACGACCGGCAGGTTATGGGTGATGACCAGATAGCTCAGGCCCATCTCGTCCTGCAGCCGGTTCATCAGGTTCAGGATCTCGCCCTGCACCGAGACGTCGAGACCGGCGGTCGGCTCGTCGGCAATGATCATCTTGGGGTTCAGCGCCAGCGCGCGGGCAACGCCGACACGGCGTGCCTGACCGCCCGAAAGCTGGTGCGGGTAGGCACCCAGGAAACCTTCGTGCAGGCCGACGAGTTTTAGGAGGCGCCGTGCCTCCTGATCCAGGTTGTTCTCCGACACACCGTGGATCTTGAAGGGTTCTTTGAGCTGGCTGCGCACCTTCTTGCGCGGGCTGAGCGAGGCGATGGGGTCCTGGAACATCATGGCGATGTTGCGCCGGACATGCTTGTAGGCGCCGCTCGACAGGCCGACGAGTTCCTTATCCTCGAACCGGATACTGCCTTCCTGCGCCTCGACCAGGCCGATGATGGCGCGGCCCAGGGTCGTCTTGCCGGAACCGGACTCGCCGACCAGACCGAAGGTCTCGCCGCGCTTCAGGTGAAAGCCGACATGCATGACCGCGTCGATGAACGGATCGTCGATCTGGCTGATCAGGCTCTTGACGAAGCCAACGACACGGAACCTGACGCGCAGGTCATCGATTTCCAACAGCTCAGGCATCGCGCACCAGGAAGCAGCGGGCGCCGTGACTGGCCTGTGCGTGATAGGTCGCCGGCGGTTCCTTCAGGCAGGGGTCGTAGGCCTTGGGACAACGCGGCGCGAAGATGCAGCCCGGCGGCAGGTCGATCATGTCGGGCACGCTGCCGGAAATGGTCGGCAGGTTACGCATGCGCTCTTCGATGCGGGCGGGATCGCACTCCAGCAGCATCTGGGTATAGGGATGCTGGGCATTGTGGAAGAGGTCGCGCACCTCGCCCTGTTCGACGACCTCGCCGGCATACATGACGACGACCTCGTCGCACAGTTCGGCGATCAGGCCGAGATTGTGGCTGACGAACATCATCGAGCATTCGAAGTCGCGCTGCAGTTCGCGCATCAGATGGATGATCTGGGCTTCCAGCGTCACGTCCAGCGCGGTGGTCGGCTCGTCGGCAATCAGAAGCGGCGGGTTCATCATCAGCGCCATGGCGATGCAGATGCGCTGACGCATGCCGCCGGAGAACTGGTGGGGGTATTCGTTGAGCCGCTCCTTGGGATCGGGAATGCCGACGCTGGCCAGCATGTCGGCGGCGCGCTTGCGCTTTTCCGCCATCGACGACTTCAGGCGGTACTGGATATCCGTCATCTGCGTGCCGATCGAGATGACCGGGTTCAACGCGGTCATCGGGTCCTGGAAGATGGTCGAGATGCGCTGGCCGCGAATGTTGGTGAGCTCGGATTCGGGCTTTGTCAGCAGATCCTCGCCCTCGAACAGGACCTCGCCCGAATCGACCATGGCGTTGGGCGCCAACAGTTGCAGCACGGTCCAGATCAGCGTCGACTTGCCGCAGCCGGACTCGCCGACAATGCCGACGACCTTGTTCCGGGGCACCTTAAGGTTGACGTGGCGCAGCGCGCGCACGGTGCCGCGCGCGGTGCGGAAGCTGATCGAAAGGTCCTTGATATCAAGGACATTCTCGCCGCCGCCGTTAACCGATGTGCCCGCCTTATCGCTCATCGGTCTTTCTTCAACTTGGGATCGAAGACATCGCGCAACGCTTCGCCCAGGAAGGTGAAGCCGAGCGTCGTCAGGATCAGCGGAATGCCGCCGGCGACGACCAGCCAGGGCGTGTTGCGGATGAAACCGAACCCGTCGTTCAGGATCGAACCCCAGCTCGGTGTCGGCGGTTTGACGCCGAGGCCGAGGAACGAGAGGCCGGCCTCGAACGTGATAACGACGGGGATGTCCATGCTGCCCAGGATCAGAAGCGGTGCGACGACATTCGGCAGGACGTGCTGGCCCAGCACGCGCATGGTGCCGGCGCCGAGCGACCGTTCGGCCAGAATGAACTCGGTGTTGCGTATGGAGAGCGTCGCCGAGCGCACAATGCGCCCATAGCCCGGCACCGACGTCACGACGACAACGAAGATGATCGTATAGAGGCTGGGCCCGACCACCGTGATAACCGCCAGCGCGAACATGATGTAAGGGAACGAACGCACCGCATCGAACACCAGGAGGACGAGGTTATCGAGCCAGCGCGGCCCGTAGCCGGCGAGCATGCCGAGGATGAGGCCGAGGATCAGCGATCCGCCGACGGCGAAGAACGCCACGACAAGCGCGATGCGTCCGCCATAGAGGATCCGGCTGAACGTATCACGCCCCAGGTTGTCGGTGCCCATCAGGTGGGTCCAACTGGGCGGCTCCAGGCGTGCCTGCACATTGAGCGCCTTATAGTCATAAGGCGCCAGGAAGTCGGCGCCGATGGCGCTGAACACGATCAGCAAGACCAGGATCAAGCCGAAACAACCGAGCGGTTCGCGCAGAAGCTGCCACAGCCAGGCGAAACGCGGGTCGCGCCGGATTGGCGCATCCGCGTCGGCCGACGGTTCGGCGGTCGATATGTTAGAGGCTTTGACGGACACGGGGATCCAGGGTTGCTGTGATGAGGTCGGCGATCAATGTTGCCATGGCGAACAGAACGGTTGTCACCAGCACGCCGCCCATGACGATCGGATAGTTGCGGGTCTGCACGGCGTCATAGACCATCTTGCCGATGCCGGGCCGGGCGAAGATGATCTCGGCGAAGACGGCGCCGGATAAGAGCGCGCCGATGCCGACGCCCAGAAGCGCCACCGTCGGCAGGATGCCGAGCTTCAAGGCGTAGACATAGGTGATGCGGGCTTTCGGCAGACCGTAGGCACGCGCCATACGAATAAAGTTCTCGCCCATGATCTCCAGCATCGACGCACGCACGATACGCGCCAAATAGCCGACCCAACCGAGGCCAACTGCAATCGACGGTAGTATCAGATGGCGGAACTGGTCCCAGAGGTCGCCGGGTTCGCCGGCGCCGATCGCCGGTAACCATCTGAGTTCGACGGCAAACAGCAGCAGCGCATAAAGCGCGACAACGAACGACGGTATCGCGATCACCGCGACCGACAGGACGCCGGTCAGCTTATCGAGCCAACTGTTGCGGTTGACGGCGGAGAAACAACCCATCGGGATGCCGATCAAGACCGCCCAGCCCAGGCCCATGAACGTCAGCGCCAGAGTGTGCGGCAGCTGTTCGCCGATGATCCGGCTGACCGGTCGGTTCGACCAGACGTCGGAGCCCAGGTCGCCGGTGACGACATTGCCCAGGAAGGTCACGTATTGAATCACGAAGGGCTTGTCCAAGCCCATCTTGGCCTTGAACGCCTCGCGCATTTCGGGCGTCGCGCGGGGCCCCAAGGCAATGCCGGCCGGATCGCCGGGCACCATGTGAATGGCGCTCAACAGGATCAGCAAGGCCAAGCATACGATGAGTACAGCGAGCCCCAGACGCTGTAACGTGTAAAGCCACATAACGATCCCATCGGGCGATGGATCGCGTTCTATGTCAACCCTTTTGACCGGTTGTCCAGGTTGTGGCGCACGCTCGCTGCTGCACCACCGCCGCGCCCCGGCCTTGAGCCGGGGCCCATGAACACGGGCGGTGCCCTTCTATCGCCATCCCGTGTTCATGGATGCCGGGTCAAGCCCGGCATGCGGTGGTGTTGTAGTTTGAGTGCAGTTCAGGTCGGGATTGACGCAGGAACTCACTCTGCGCCGGCTTGCAGTGGCACACAGAGACTGCCGCAACACCACCATCGTGCCCCGGACTTGATCCGGGGCCTATGAACACGGGCGGTGCCCTTCTATCGCCATCCCGTGTTCATGGATGCCGGGTCAAGCCCGGCATGCGGCAGCGCGTTCGATCGGGTCAGTTCAAGTCGCGTTTGACTTCCGTGTTCCAGGTCTTCGCCTGCACGCGCTTGTCGCCTTCGAACGCCTCCTGATCGGCGGAGAAGAGGAAGCTGTCTTTGGTGCAGGTGATCGTGGAATTCGTCTTGGCGCTGACGTCGAAGCCGGTGTCGGGCCGGCGGAAACGCACGGTCCAGGCAATGTCGATGCGCGCGGATGTCGGGTCGCCGTCACGCACGGAGAAACGGTGATCGACGGACGAGCCGAACTCCCAGCCGAGTTTGTTGAGTCGGTAAAGGCCGCCGCCGCTCGACACGCTTTGCACGAGTTCGCCGGTGACGTCGTCGCGCTCGACCCGGCGCGAATACGGACGGTCCGGTTCGACCTCGGAAAGGTCCCAGGGCTCGGCCGCTTCGGGCGGACCGAACGGCGCGAGGCTTGCGTCGTCGTCGCGCGGCGGGCGCACCGGCAGGTCGAGTGTGCTGGCGCCCGCCGTCAGCGTGACGGTGACCGGTTCCGGTGATGGCCAGAACAAGGGCCATAGGGTGTTGGACAGCGCGATGCGGATGCGGTGGCCCTTCTCGAAACGCTGGGCAGTGTCGTTCAGCTGCAGGCGCACCTGATAGGTCTTGCCGGGCTCAAGCGCTTCCGGCTGTTCGTGGCTGTCGCGGTGGGTCAGGTTCAAGACGCCATAGGTGACGCGCGTCGCAGCGCCGTCGGGCGCGACATCGGAGAGGCGCGCGGCGATGAACGCGTTCGGCTTGTCGGCGCTGACGGTCAGGTTCAGCACCGGCGCGCCCAAGATCTCGACCGCTTCGTCGAGCGGTGCGGTCTGGAAGACGACAGCGCAGCCGTCGTCGAAACGCTGATCGACCGGGGCGTCGGGCACCAGGCCATAGCCGCACCACTCGCCCTGGCCGGCGCCCATGGTGAGCGGCGTGTTGATGGCGACGGGCGTGCTGTCGCCGGCGCTGTCGGCAAGGCCACCGGTGTTCAGGTGGAACGTATGGTTCTTGATGTTGTCGGACGGCCAGTTGGGTTCGGCGACCCAGCGGCCAGGCCGTTCGTCGTAATGGGTCTGCGGCGGCACGGGGTCGGACATCCAGACGCGATAGGCCGGCTCGTCCATGATGCCGGTCTGCTCGTCCTTCAGCCAATAGTCCCACCAGCGCAGGGTATCCTGCAGGAAGCCGATGCGCGGGCCGGGTGCTGCGAAGTGCGGGTACTTGTGCGCCCACGGGCCGACGATGCCCTTGGCCGGTGCCTTCAGGTTTGCCAAGAGACGCGGCACCGCGTTGGAGTAACCGTCGGCCCAGCCGCCGACCGCGTAGACGGCGCACTCGATGTCGTCATAGTTCTGGCACACCGAACCGTGTTGCCACTGTTCGTCGCGGCGCTGGTGGTCGAGCCACTTGATCATCCAGGGATCGTTCGCCTCAAGCCGCTGCATCCAGAGGTCGCGCCACTTGTCGCCGACGAGTTCGGGATCGGGCGGGCGCGAGTTGAACGCGAACATGGTGGCGGCCCAGCTCATGTTGTCGTTCAGCATGACGCCGCCCATGTAGTGGATGTCGTCGGCATAACGGTCGTCGGTCGAGGCGATGGTGACGATGGCCTTGAGCGACGGCGGCCGGCGCGCGGCGATCTGCAACCCGTTGAAGCCGCCCCAGGAGATGCCGATCATGCCGGTCTTGCCGGTGCACCAGGGCTGCGCGGCGATCCATTCCAGGATCTCCAAACCGTCGTCCTGTTCCTGTTTCAGATACTCGTCTTCCAGGATGCCGTCGGATTCGCCGGAGCCGCGCATGTCGACGCGCACGCAGGCGTAGCCGTTGCCGGCGTAATAGGGATGGGTCAGTTCGTCGCGTTCGGCGGTGCCGTCGCGCTTGCAATAGGGCAGGAACTCCAGGATCGCCGGGACGGGATCCTGCTCGGCATCCTTCGGCATCCAGATGCGCGCCGCCAGCCGCGTGCCGTCCGACAATGTGATCCATTCGTTGGGCAACTCCACGACCTCGCGCGGGAACTGGGTCACGATCTCGATGTCGTCGGCGGCCATGGCGTTTGCGTCCTTTTGTTGGTTGGCTGGCGCGACGCTAGATCGGATCACCAAGCGATGGAACCACTAAGTGGTTCCATCGCTTGGTGTGAATCCGATCGGCACTATTGGAGTAGAGCAGATTCACCCATGTCGATTTTATCGCGACGCGATCCAATCGATATGGGATCTGCTCTAGCCGGGCGGACAAGCGGTGGTCAATGCGATTGACCATCCGCCAGTGTAAGAGTTTGACGGTGTCACCGGCGTGCCGGACACTCGTTCCGGGATTTTGCGACAGAGAAGGGCAGACCCATGAGGCTGGAAGGCAAGATTGCCGTGGTGACCGGCGGCACCACCGGCATCGGCCGTCGTGTCGTCGAACGGTTTATCGGGGAAGGCGCCCGGGTCGTCTTTACCGGGCGGCGGGCGGATCGCGGCAAGGCGGTCGCGGCGGCGACCGGCGCGACCTATGTCGAGGCCGACGCGGGCAGCGTGGCCGATGCCGAGAAGACGATCAAACAGACGCTTGATAGCCACGGCCGCCTGGACATCCTGATGAACAACGCGGGCGCTCCGGCGCCGGCGGCGCGTCTGGAAGACATGCCGCTCGATGCGTTTGATCAGGCGATTGCCGTCCATGTGCGCGGTGCCATCGCGCATACGAAGTTCGCCGCGCCCGCCATGCGCGCGCAAGGCGCCGGCAGCGTCATCAATGTCGGCTCGATCGCCGGCCACCGGGCGGGCTACAGCGGCTCGATGATCTATGGCATCGCCAAGGCCGCGGTGATCCACTTCACGCGTTCGGCGGCG
>JANQGO010000229.1 GCA_028277285.1 Alphaproteobacteria bacterium
CCCACGGGCTTGCCGATGGCCGCGATCTGCGCAAGCTGGACCCGAACGCCGCGCCGATCTCAACGGCGCTTGGCGTGCTCGGCATGCCGGCCTTGGGACGCAGCACGTCCAGCGTGCCGAAATAGGCGGTCAGGCCCGGCATGCCGAGCACGCCAAGCGCCGTTGAGATCGGCGCGGCGTTCGGGTCCAGCTTGCGCAGATCGCGGCCATCGGCAAGCCCGTGGGTCTGCCAGCCGGTATGCGCGGCGACGAAGTCGCCGGGCGCGAAACCGTCCGCGTTGGAGGCCAGAACCTCGCCCGCGACCTCGCCAACCATGACCTCGCCGATCTTCTGCGGTTCGGCATAGGACGGCCCGGGGCGCAGCCGCCCGCGCATATAGGGATCGACCGTCAGATAGATGCCGCGCACCAGCACCTCGCCCGGCCCGGGCTCGGGGATGGGCGCCTCGACGAGGTCGAAATGTTCGGGGCCGGGCGCGCCGACCGGGTATTCCTTCAAGACGAGTTGGCGGTTGCTGTTGGCTGTCATGGTCCTCTCCGCTCCATTTTTTGTTTCGTTGCGCGAACCTTCTATTTGGCGGCGCCGGTGACCTTGTTGAAGTGCTGCAAGAAGCCGACCAGCGCTTCGTCGCGCAGCGCGTTGAGCTCCGGTGTCGACCGGTCGCCCTGGAGCCGCTCGCAGCCCGCCACCATCTTCTCGATCAGGTCATCGCCGATCGGCGGTGAGGGCAGGCGGGTCCAGTCGTCGGAGACGCTTGGGTCGAAGTGCTTCAGGAAGTGGCGCATGCCGCCTTCGCCGCCGGCCAGGTGGAACAAGAGGCAATAGCCCATGATCGCCATGCGCGGCCCGAAGCCGTAAATGATCGATTCGTCGATCTGCTCCGGCGTCGCCTCGTCCGCGTCGACCATGTAGAGGATCTCGTTCCACATCGCCTGCTGCAGCCGGTCGGCGATGTGGCCGAGCACCTCGCGGTCCATCTTCAGCGGGTGTTTGCCGGCGTGACGGTAGAAGGCGACCGCCCAGTCGACCGCTGCCGGATCGGTCTTCTTGCCGCCGACGATCTCGACCAGTGGCATCAAATAGGGCGGGTTGAAGGGGTGGCCCAGCACCATGCGTGACGGGTTCTCCGACCTCGCCTGGATGTCCGACATCAGGAGGCCGGATGTGCTGGAGCCGATCACCACGTCGTTCGGCATCGCCCGGTCGAGATCGGCATAGAGCTGCTGCTTGAGATCAATGCGCTCCGGCGCGCTTTCTTGAACAAAATCAGCGCTCTCCATCGATTTGCTTAAGTCGGTCGTAAAGCTGACGCGCTTCCGTGAAGCGCCGTTGGCAAGGCCCATCTTCTCAAGGCTCGGCCAGGCCGCGTCGATGATGCGGTGCATCTGGCCCTCCGCCTCGGCATTGAGGTCGTAGACAATGACGTCGTAGCCGTGGGCCAGGAAGTGGGCCGCCCATCCGGCGCCGATGACGCCGGCGCCCACACACGTGACCTGGCGGACGTCCGCAGGGTCGGGTCGTGACATCGCAGTTACTCCGGTTCGAGGGGTCAGCCGGCGGCGCGGTCGAAATCGGCCTCGCCGTCGGCCAGGTTGTTGGCGCGCTCACGCAGCGCAAATTTCTGGATCTTGCCTGTCGCCGTCTTGGGCAGGGGCCCGTAAACGATCGTCTTCGGCGCCTTGAAATGGGCCATGTGGTCGCGGCAGAAGGCGACGATATCGGCGGCGTCGGTGGTATCGGCATCCGGCTTCAAGGTGACGAAGGCGCACGGGCTTTCGCCCCATTTGGCGTCATCGCGCGCGACGACCCCCGCCTCCATGACCGCCGGGTGCTTGTAGAGCGTGTCCTCGACCTCCAGCGAGCTGATGTTTTCGCCGCCGGAGATGATGATGTCCTTCGACCGGTCCTTGACCTGGATGTAACCGTCCGGGTGCATCACGCCGAGATCGCCCGAATGAAACCAACCCTCGGCCAGATCCCGATGCGTTGCCGTCGGGTTCATCAGGTAGCCGCGCATCACCGTATTGCCGCGCAACATGATCTCGCCGATCGTTTCGCCGTCGGCGGGCACCGGCTGCATGGTGTCGGGGTCGGCCACCATGTAGTCAGCGACCATGGGATGGCGCAGACCCTGGCGCGCCATGACGGCGCTCAACTCGTCGGGGGACTTGTCGGCCCAGTCGTCCTGCTCGGCGGCGATCAGCGCCGGGCCATAGGTCTCCGTCAGACCATAGAGGTGGACGATCTTGAAGCCCAGTTCGCCCATGCCGGAGATCACGGCACTTGGCGGCGCCGCCCCGCCGGTCGCCATGGTAATCGTCTGCGGGAAGGCGCGGCGGAGCTCTTTCGGCGCGTTGAGGATCATGTTCAAGACGATCGGCGCCCCCGACATGTGGGTGACGTTGTGCCCGGCAATCAGCTCGAAGATCTTCGCCGGATCGACCTTGCGCAGCAGGACATGCGTGCCGGCGAAGGCCGTGACGCCCCAGGAGTGGCACCAGCCGTTGCAATGGAACATCGGCAGGGTCCACAGGTTCACGGTCTGGCCGGTGAAGCCCAGCATCATGCCGTTGCCGATCGCGTTCAGGTAGGCGCCGCGGTGGTGCAGCACGACACCTTTCGGGTCGCCCGTCGTGCCGGACGTGTAGCAGAGCGAAATCGCCTGCCACTCGTCGGCGACCGGATCGAACCGGGCATCGGCGTCGCCGGTTTCCAGAAACGCTTCATAGGTCGTGTCGCCGAACGACGGATCGTTGTCGGTATCGGGGTCGTCAATCGCGATGACGGTGATGGGGGCCGTGTGTTCGGCCAGGGCCTGTTTGACGGTCTCGGTGAACTCGCGGTCGACGATGATGACCTTGGAACCGGCGTGGCCCAGCATGAAGGCGATCGACGGGGCATCCAGGCGGAAGTTGAGCGCGTTCAGGACCGCGCCGGCCATCGGCACGGCAAAGTGCGCCTCCAGAAGCGCCGGGCCGTTCTGGGCGATGATCGCGACCGCGTCGCCCGGGCCGATACCCAGGTTGGCAAGCGCACTGGCGAAGCGGCGGCAGCGGGTCAGCATCTCGGCATAGGTGGCCTGGCGGTCGTTGTAGATCCAAGCCGTTCGGTCCGGATGAACCAGGGCGGATCGCTCGACAAAGTCGACCGGGCTCAACGGCGCATAGTTGGCCGGGGTCTTGTCCAGATCGATTTCGAAGCGGTTCGACGGGTCCTTGCCTGCCACGCTTTTGCCCTCCCAGACGCTCGGGTGCGGCCGGATGCCCCCAGCCTTGTTGTCGTTGCTATGTACGCGGCGGCTGGGGCCGCCGCAAGAGGCGGTTGGTGAGTCGCCTCAACCGGGATATCGCGGTATATCATGGGGGTTCGGCCGGCCGCACGCGGGGTGACGGGGCCGAACAGAGGCGGACGCGTGACGGAACTCTATCCACGATATCTCGATAAGCTCTACCGCGGCGATCGCCTGGCCGAATCGGACGATCCCCTGCCGTACCGGAACTATGTCTGGTGCCGCATCATGACCGCTCTGGTCCTGGCGGTGTTGTTCCCGATCTATCTGCTTTACCGCGATACCTTGACGATTGGCGAATACGTCTGGTTCGCCGCGACGATCGCCGTCCCGATCGCCATGGTTCTACTGCTACGGGTGGCGCATCAACTGTTCACGGTGCGCATGATCGGCGCGCTTTTGATCACGGCGCTGGTCGCCTTCGGCTGCTGGGGCACCGGCGGCCTGACATCGTTCATGATGCCGCTCTTCCTCTATGTCTTGCTGGAAGAGGTCGTCGCGGGCGTCCGGCGTGGCATCGCCTTGACCGCGGCCATGGTGCTTGTCGCCGCCGTCATCCTGGGGCTGGCAGGCGGCAACGGCCTGTTGCCCGCCAGCGTGGTGCCCGAGGGCCAGGCCGCATCACTGTTCCTTGTCGCCCTGGTGTTGATGGGCCTGAACATCGTCATCGTCGCCCATGCGGTGACCGGCATCGGCGCGATCCGCGAGCACGAGACGGCCGCCACACAGTCGCGTTACCGCGAGCTCTTCCAGCAGGCGCCCATCGCGATCTGGGAAGAGGACTGGTCGAAGGCCAGGGCTGAGATCGAGCGCCTGCGCGACGGCGGCATCAACGATTTCGATCTCTACTTCAAGCTCAATCCGGAGCTGGTGAAACAAATCGCCAACGATGTCGAGATCATCGATTTCAATGAACAGACCGTCGACCTCTATCGCGCGCCCAGCCGTGAAGCGTTCCGCGCCATGGCCGAGATCGACTTTCGGACCGAGGATGAGGAGGTTGCCTTCCGCGATACGCTTACCTCGTTCGCCGCAGGCGAAAACAGCTTCTTCGGCGAGGTCTGGGAGCAGACCTACGACAAGCAGCAGATCTGTGTCCGGAACACCGCGTTCATTCCCGATGTCTATCGCAACGACTGGGGCCGCGTGATCCACGCGCTTGAGGATATCACGGAAGGCAAGGTAGCAGTCGAGGCGCTGCGTGACGCCAAACTGCGGGCCGAGCAGGCCAACGAGGCCAAGAGCCAGTTCATCGCGAACATGAGCCACGAACTGAGAACGCCGCTGAACGCGATCATCGGTTTCTCCGAACTCTTGCAGTCCGACATGGGCATCAACTTCGACCATGAGCGGGTGCGTGAGTATGCCGGGGACATCAATGTCAGCGGCAAGCATCTCTTGGACCTGATCAACGACATCCTGGACTTCGCGCGGATCGAATCCGGGCGCATGACCATTCATCGCAGCCTGATCGACCTGGAGGAAGTCATTACCTGGGCGGTCACCTTGGCGCGGCAGTCGGCAATCGACCGGTCGATCGAGATCGAAGTGACATGCGACCCGCATCTGCCCCAGTTCATGGCGGACGAGAGGGGCCTGCGTCAGGTTCTGCTGAACCTGCTGACCAATGCGGTGAAGTTCATCGACCGAAAGTCCGGCGGCCTCGTCAAGGTCAACGCCAGCCACACCGTGGAGACGATCATCATCACCGTCTCGGACAACGGCATCGGCATACCGAAGGACAAGATCGGCACGGTGATGGAGCCGTTTGGCCAGGCGGACTCGACGCTTGCCCGGCGCCACGAAGGGGCCGGCCTCGGCCTTGCCATCACCCGGTCGCTGATCGATCTGCACGACGGTGAGATCACGATCGAAAGCGAGGTCGGCGTCGGGACGACCGTGACGGTACGACTGCCCGTCGCCTTGAATGCCGACAACATCGTCGACGTCGCGTGAGTGACGCCGGGGCCCGGCCCCAGGCGGGCGGCGCCGGGCTCAAAGGCATCCTGTGCATGATCGCGAGCTGTTTGCTCGTCACCCTGAACGATACGATTCTGAAGTGGCTGACCGGCGATATGCCGGTGGGTCAGATCATGTGCCTTCGCGGTCTGTTTGTCTTCCTGCCTGTCCTCCTGCTGGCCTGGCACGAAGGCGGTCTCTACCGTCTGCGTGTGAAAAGCCCCAAGGGACAAGGCGCTCGTGCGCTGATTGTCGTGACCGGCATGTTTCTGTTCATCACGGGCTTGAGCCTTTTGCCGCTCGCCGAGGCGATTGCGCTAACCTTCGCTGCACCTCTGTTTGCCACCGCGCTGGCGGTGCCTTTTCTCAAGGAGAAGGTCGGTTGGCGTCGTTGGACAGCCGTATGCACCGGTTTCGTCGGTGTGCTCGTGATGTTGCGGCCGGGCGAGGGCGCGTTTGCCCTGGCGGCATTGCTGCCCCTCGGCGCTGCAGTTGCCGGCGCGCTGCGCGACATCGTGACGCGCCACCTCTCCGTGACCGACAGTTCGTCTTCCATCCTGATGGTTTCGACCGTGGCCGTTACGCTTGCCGGCGCGGTGACGTTTCCGTTCGGCTGGTCAACACCGACTTGGTTCGAGGTCGGGCTGCTGGCGGCAAGCGGCATGCTGCTGGGCGCCGCCCAATACCTGATGATCGAGGCGGTGCGTCACGCCGAGATCGGTCTGGTCGCGCCGTTCCGCTACACCAGCCTGATCTGGGCGGTGCCGGCGGGTTATCTCGTCTTCGGGACGGTGCCGGACATGTGGGTGGTCGTCGGCGCCGTTGTCGTCGTCGCCAGCGGTCTCTACATCCTGCATCGCGAAGGCAGGCTCGGCAGCCGGCACGGCGTTTCCGGCCGGCCGGAATCAACGCCGCTCGATCGACCCTGACAATAAACCGCGCGACCGCCTTGGCACGCGCATCTGTTTCGTCTGTAATGCCGCGACACAATGCGGGTGGGGAGGTTGATGAGTCGCGTTGACGACAAGGTGGCGCTGGTTACCGGTGGCGGATCCGGCATTGGCGCGGCGACCGCACGGATCCTTGCAGGCGAGGGTGCGCGCGTCATGTTGGCCGACATCGATGACAAGGCCGCCGCAGACGCCGCGGCGGCCATCGGCGATAACGCGGCCTCGTCGCGGCTGGACGTTACCAAGCAGGATGACTGGGACCGTGTCGCTGCCGAGACGCTGGATGCCTTCGGTGGCTGGCATGTTCTGGTCAACTGCGCGGGCATCCTGCGGCGCGGCAGTATCGAGGGCACGTCTTTGGAGGAATGGTATCAGGTCATCGACGTCAACCTGACGGGCACATGGCGCGGCTGCCGTCTGGCCGTCGCCCACATGCGCGAGAACGGCGGCGGTTCGATCGTCAATCTATCGTCGGTGTCCGGCATCGTTGGCGATGCCGATTTATGTGCCTACGACAGCAGCAAAGGCGGTGTTCGGCTTCTGACAAAGTCGATCGCGCTCTATTGCGCGGAGAACAACTTGGGCATTCGCTGCAACTCCGTGCATCCCGGCGTCATCGAGACGCCGATGGTGCACAACTACATCGCCGAGAGCGACGACCCCGTGCGCGAGCGCGAGATATGGGATGGTTATATGCCCGTCGACTTCCAAGGCACGGCGGATGATGTCGGCATGTTGATCCTCTACCTCTCAAGCGATGAGTCCCGCCTGGTCAACGGCGCGGAGATGGTCATCGACGGCGGGACGACAGCAGGATGAGCGGGCGGCTGAAGAACAAGGTGGCGATCGTCACCGGCGGCGCATCGGGCCTTGGCCGGCAAAGCGCCATTCGCATGGTCGAAGAGGGCGCTCTCGTGTGCGTCACCGACATAAACAAGGAGCACGGCGAAGGAACCGCGGCCATGCTTGGCGAACGCGGTTTCTTCATGGCGCATGACGTCAGTGACGAGGCCGCGTGGAAGCATGTCATCGATACGGTCCTGCGACGCTTCGGGAAGCTGAACGTGCTGGTTAACTGCGCCGGCGTCGGTCTCGAAAACGATTCCATCGCCGACTGTGACGATCAGGTTTGGAACGCCGTCATGGACGTCAACCTGCACGG
Organism: Alphaproteobacteria bacterium; assembly: GCA_028277285.1. Lineage (GTDB taxonomy): Bacteria > Pseudomonadota > Alphaproteobacteria > SP197 > SP197 > JANQGO01. Next base: position 7,362 of record JANQGO010000229.1, read on the forward strand.
GACGTTCCTGGGCTGCCGCCTCGCTGTCGAACCGATACGCCGCGCCGGGGGCGGTTCGATCATCAACCTGTCATCGGTGCTCGGTCTGCGCGGTGGCTCCGACACGCTCGCCTATTGCGCCAGCAAAGGCGCCGTCAGGCTGCTGACCAAGTCCGTCGCGGTTCACTGCGCGACGAAGAAAACCAACGTGCGCTGTAACTCGATCCATCCAGGCTACATGCTGACCAACATGGTGCGGGACTACGCCGAGTACTTTTCCCAGGACGAGGCCCTGGCGCTGACCGCGTTGCATCCCATCGGCCGCATGGGGGATTCCGACGACATCGCGCATATGGTCGTCTATCTGGCCAGCGATGAATCGACGTTCGTGACGGGTGCCGAAATGGTCGTCGATGGCGGGTATACCGCGGGGTAACCATGGACGACAGAACAATCGCAGCGACACGTGAGGCCTGGGCGGGCCTGCGAAGCGACATCGAATCCATGTGCGCCGGCATCTGGGAACATCCCGAGCTGCCGATGATGGAGTATCAGGCCGAGGCCGGGCTGTCGGCCTGGCTGGCCGACCACAAGTTCACGGTCGAGCGCGGTGTCTGCGGCATCCCGACGGCGTTCCGCGCGGTCTGGTCGAACGGCGAGGGACCGACCCTGGGCCTTCTGGCCGAGTACGACGCCCTGCCGGGGCAGGGCAACCTGGCCGAGCCACGGCGCGCGCCCGACGGCCATCGGGCGGGACACGCCTGCGGCCACAACCTGATCGGCGCGGCGAATGTCGGTGCCGCGATCGCTGTGCGTCATGCCATGGAGACCCTCGGCCTCGGCGGCACGCTGGTCGTGCTGGGCACGCCCGCCGAGGAACTTCTGTGGGGCAAGATCGCGATGTTCCAGCGTGGCGCGTTCGACGGTATCGACGCGCTCTTGACCAGCCATGGCGACCAGCAGAACGGTGCGATCTCGCGGCCCTGCCTGTCCTGCGTGTCGTCGGAGTTCGTGTTTTCCGGCGTCTCCGGCCACGGCGGTTCGCGCCGATCCCAGAACGCATTGGATGCGGCAGAGCTGATGGTCCAGTCCATGGAACGGCTGCGCGCGCACCAGTTCAACGACGCGGTCATCGGTCACGTGCTGCGTGTCGCCGGATTGATGCCCAGCATTACCTGCGACGAAGCCAGGCTATGGATCACGGTTCGCCATGAGAGCTTCGAGCGCGCCGAGGACGTCTACAATCAGATCCTGCCTATTGCCGCGGACGCCGCGCGCTACACGAACACGGGATTTTCCGAACAGCTTATCTCGGCGTCCCGCGGCTACCTGCCCAACCACACGCTGGGCCGCGTTCTGCAATCCCACCTCGACGTCATCGGACCGCCGGATTGGAGCGACAACGACGTGGCGTTCATGGCCGAACTGTCGAAGGCCTGCAGCCCGCAGATGGACGTGGTGCTGGACCGCAAGACAAGGCTGCACACCGAGGGGTGCGATCCCTTCGGCCAGGACGATGGCGAGGCCAGCTGGTACATCCCCTTGGCACGCGTCAACTGGGCCGAGCCCCTGGGCGTCCTGTTCCATAACTGGGCAACGACGGCGATGTCCGGTCACACCTCGGGCATTCAAGGCGGCCTGATGGCGTCGCAAGGTCTGACGCTGACGGCGATCGATCTGCTGGGCTCGCCGGCCGTGATCGCCGGGGCCAAGCAGGAGCTTGCCGAGCGCGTCGGCGGACGCCGGTTGTCGCCGCCGCGGTGCGGCGCTTTCGAGCTGATGACGACGGCGCCGGAGACGTTCTGGGACGGCACCTGGCTGTCGGGCGACCGGCTGGCGTCGTGACGTCGCCCATGATGCCCGAGGCGCCGATCCCGGTAACCTTGATCACCGGGTTCCTGGGCAGCGGCAAGACGACCTTGCTGCGGCATCTGCTCGACCAGCCCGCGCTGCGTGATGCCGCCGTCATCGTCAACGAGTTCGGCGATGTCGGCCTCGACCACCTGCTGCTTGAACGCGGCGATGAGTCAACGCTGCTGCTCGATAACGGCTGTCTGTGCTGCACGCTGCAGAGCGATCTGGTGACGACGCTGCAGAACCTGCTCGACCGGCGGGTGAGGGGCGAGGTGCCCGCTTTCTCACGGGTCATGATCGAGACCACCGGCCTTGCCGATCCCGGCGCCCTCATTCGCATGTTCTGGAGCGATCCCCTGCGCCTGTCGCGCTACACGTTCGACCGCACCGTCACCTGCGTCGATGCGGTGGCCGGCCTCGACAGCCTTGCCAGGCACCAAGAGGCGCGCCGCCAGGCCGCCTATGCCGATATCCTGGTCGTGACCAAGACCGATCTGCGCGCCGCCGACGAGGTGATGGCCGACGTCGTGGCCTTGAATGCCAACGCGGCGACCATCACGGCCACCATGGGACATGTTTCCGCCGATGTCTTGTTGGCGTTGAACGGCCGTGTGGCGGCACCAGTGTCCGATGACAGCACACCGGCACAAGAACATCGTCTCGGTGACATTGTGACAGTTTCATGTAGCCACGAAGGATCCACGCACTGGGACCATCTTGAGGGTGGCTTATCCAGATTGATCGAACGATACGGCGCCGATCTGCTTCGTTTGAAAGGCCTACTCGCTGTCGATGGCATCGATGACCTCGTGCGCATCGACGCGGTTCAAGGGTGTTTCCACCGGCCGGTTATGACCGATGTGCCGGTTCATGGCGATGGTGTGTCGCGCGTCGTTGCGATCGCCCAGGCTGTCGATGGCGCGACACTGCGAAGCGATCTCAAGAGCCTGTTTGATCTTTCGGCTGAGCAAATACTCCGTACGGCCTAGCCTCTTTGTCTTGACCCCACCGGTGAATATCGTCAAATGCGTCGCGGAGGGACGCGTTCATGGGATTTGGCCGGCGGGGCGTGCCGGCGATGAGGTGGTGTTGAATCTTCAAGACAAAAAGAAGTCATCGGCGGCGCGGGCAGAAGGCGAGCAGCAAAAAGAAATCGAACTGAAGCTGCGCACGGATGCCGAAGGCATGGCAATCCTGCTGGAAACGCCGCGGCTGATGGCGGCGGCGCGCGACGGCAAACGAACGCACATGCACGCCGTCTACTACGACACGCCAGAGATGACGTTGCATCAGCGCGGCGCCTGTTTGCGCGTGCGCGACGAAGGCGGGCGTTTCGTTCAAACGGTGAAGTCGGCGGGGCGCCGCGCGGGCACCATGGACCGCGAGGAGCGTAAGGTCGAAGTTCCGGGCTTCGAACCGCATCCCGAGTGGTTGGATACGGTGAGCGCGGTGGCCGATCTCGACAACGAGCCGTGCGCCGGTCTGCGCCCGGTCTTCACGACCAAGTACGACCGTCTGGTCAGCCTGTTGACCTATGACGACAGCGACGGCCGGTCGTCTCTGATCGAGATCGCTTGCGACCGCGGCGTCATCACCTCCGACGGCGGCGACATGCCCATTCTGGAAGTCGAGTTGGAGCTTTTGCAAGGCGATCCCGGCGCTCTCTACGGCTTGGCCCTCGAACTTCACGAGCATTATCCCCTGCATGTCGAGACGCGCAGCAAGTCCGATCGCGGCTACGGCTTGATCTCGGGCGCGCCGCCGCCGTGGCGTACGTCCGAAAAGCCGGTGTTGCCGCTCGAGATCTCGATCGATGATGCGCTTGCGACGGTGTTCCGGACGGGTTTTTCCAATTGGCTGACCAACGAGGCCGCGGCGGTCGATGGCAGCGACCCCGAAGGCGTGCATCAGATGCGGGTCGCGCTCAGGCGGTTGCGCTCGGCCCTCGTCGTCTTCGGCCGTTTCCTGCCCGGCGATCAGGCGAAGTGGCTGAAGGCGGAGTGCCGCTGGCTGGCCGGCTGTCTGGGCCCGTCCCGGGACCTCGACGTCTTCTTGACCGAGATACTCGATCCGGTTGTCGAGGCGAACCCGGGAGACCGGGGTCTGCTCGGCCTGCATCATCGCGCCGAAACCGCGCGTGCCCACGCCTATGAAACGCTGCGCCATGCCGTCAACTCGCCGCGCTACGGCCGGTTCGTGCTGGACTTTGGCCGATGGCTCGAGCGGGGCGCCTGGCGCGATCATGACAACAAGAAAGACGCAAGACGCCTCGAACTGCCGCTGAAGAGGCGGGCTGCCAAGCTCTTGTCGCGTCAGTACCGCGAAGTCATGGCCTTGGGCGAGCACGTGGTTACCGGCACGGACGAACAGCGGCATGATTTGAGGATCGCGATCAAAAAACTGCGCTACTCGATCGACTACATGCCGGCCGACAAGGCCGACAAACGCCGTCGCCCGTTCCGGCAGAGTCTTTCCCGGCTTCAGGACGATCTCGGCGTGATGAACGACATCGCGGTGACCGAGGAGCGGCTCGAACACCTGACCGCCGACGGCGCCAACGGTGACGTCGGACCCGACATGATCCGAGCGGCCGGGCAGGTGCTCGGCTGGTGGGGCGGCATTGGTCAGCAGCGCAAGGCCGACCTTGGCGCGGCATGGGAGCAGTTTCAGTCCCGCGAGCCCTTTTGGTTGGAGGCAATGTGACAGTTAGGTCAAGGTTGGGGATGTGGATGGCCAAGCGGCGTGGACGCAGGCTGTTGCCTGTCGCCGTGTTGGTCCTGGGATTGAGCGCCGTCGATGTTCTGGCGCAAGACAACCCGGACGTGGAAACAGGACGTGTCCTGGCCGAAGAGAACTGCGCGCGCTGCCATGCGATCGGTATGGATGGCGAGAGCCCCCATGAAGAAGCACCGCCGTTTCGCGATGTCGTTCAGCAGTGGCCGCCGGCGCATCTGGCTGAAGCGCTCGCTGAGGGTATCGTCGTCGGTCATCCCGAAATGCCGCAGTTCACCTTCTCCGAAAGCGAGATCGACGCGCTGATTGCCTATCTGGAGAGTTTGGTCGGGTCATAGGTGGCGCTTCCGGATGCCGGGAAATCGGCCGCCAGCGCCTTGAACAGCCAGGCGCGAAAGGCCGCGACATCTTCGCGCTGGCGCTTAGTTTCGGGGATCATCAGGTAATAGGCGCAATCCGTCGCCAAGCTGCTTGGCAGCGGTCGGACCAGGCGGCCGGTTTCGATATCGTCGCGCGCGATGGAGGTGGTTGCCAGCGCGACGCCCTGGCCGTTGCGCGCGGCGTCCATCACCAGTGTGCCGGCAACGAACCTTGGGCCGCGCGCCGCGTCGATACCGTGATGACCGGTCGCCCGCAGCCACGTCGCCCAGTCGGGCCAATCCCATGACCGCGGTGCGGCGTCATAGTGGAGCAGGGTGACGGTCTTGAGACTGCCGGCCTCGTCGATGCGCTTCGCGGTCTCGGCGTCGCAGACCGGGAAGATCTCCTCGTCGATCAGCTTGATGCATTCGAACCCCGCGACATCGGCGAGCCGGCCGTAGTCCAGGATCAAGTCCGCGGTCGGGCGGCGGGTGTCCGCCCGTTGCGCGCTGGCATCGATGGTGATGTCGACATGCGGCACGATATGGCGGAAAGCGTCCAGGCGCTGGACAAGCCAGGTCGCCGCGAACACCGGCTCGACCGCGATCACCAGTTCGTCGCGCCGGCGGCGCTGGTGCAGTTCTGCGACCGTGCGGGCGATCTGGGCAAAGGCCGGCTCCAGACCGGCATAACACCGCTCGCCGGCAGCCGTCAGGCGCAGGCCCCGGCCGTCCCGTTCCAGCAGCCCCAGGTTCAGGTCCGCTTCAAGGCGCGCGACCTGCCGGCTCACGGCACCGGCGGTGACGCTCAGCTCGTCCGCCGCGGCGCCAACCGAGCCGGTCCGTGCGACCGCCTCAAAGGCGCGCAGCGCATTGAGAGAAGGCAGGCGTTCGCTCATCGCTCAATTGTTGAGTTTTCGGCAACTTATGTCACGCAAAACTCGATTGTTGGCGCCAGCGCCCGGTTCTAGCGTTCTGGCCGGCCCAAAAAACCGGAGTGAACCCATGACAACGCCTGGACACCGCGACCTCCTGCCCGGCGGCCTCGATGCCGATCCCGGCCGGTCCTACACGATGGCGTCGCGGTACTACACCGATCCCAGCGTCCTGGCGTTGGAACAGGACCGTATCTTCGCGCGGTCCTGGTTCTTTGTCGGCCACGAGAGCCGGCTTGCCGAGCCCGGCAGCTACATGGCCGTCGACTTCGCCGACGAAGGCATCATGCTGGTGCGCGGGCGCGACGGCGTGCTGCGCGGGTTCTACAATGTCTGTCAGCACCGCGCCCACCGCCTGGTCGAGGGCGAGGGCAATCTGAAACTCACCATGACCTGCCCCTATCACGCCTGGGCCTACGATCTGGAAGGCAAGCTCAGGACCGCGCGGGGCTGCGAGAACGTCGATAGTTTCGATAAGGCTGCGTTCGGCCTTAAGCCCGTCCGTGTCGAGACCATGCTGGGTCTGATCTTCGTGAACCTCGATCCCGACGCGCCGCCCTTGAAAGAGCAATACGCGGGGCTTGAGGAGGAAATCCTGAAGTTCATGCCGCGCGCGGATCAGCTCGGTTTCGCGTGCCGCAAGGAATACGACCTCAACGCCAACTGGAAGGTCGTGATCGATAACTTCCAGGAATGCTATCACTGCGAACCCGCGCACCCGGCCTTCGTCGACCTGGTCGAGATGCCGACCTACCGCAATCGCGTGCACGATTACTGGTCCTGCCAGACCTCCGACAAACCCCACGCCCGCGACAGCAGCGCCTATACGTTCGAACCGGGCGATGTCGACTTTGGCTACGCCGGGTTCTTCGTCTGGCCCAACCTGACGATCTGGCTGATGCCGGGTGAGCCAAACCTGATGACGCTCCAGATGCTGCCCGACGGGCCCGAGCGCTGTCACGAACGGCTCGACTGGCATTCCCTGGGCGGCGAGACGACCCGGCAGGCCGCCGACGCCATCGCCTATATCGACGACATCCTGCAGCCCGAGGACATCGCGCTGTGCGAGAGCGTCTTCAAGGGTCTGAAGTCGCGTGGTTACGACCGCGGCCGCTTCATCGTTGACCGCGACCGCAGCCATATCAGCGAGCATGCCGTCCACCACTTCCACACCCTGGTCATGGAGGCTCTGGAGGGCGAGACGCCGGGCTGCCATCGCGAGGCCGCCGAGTAGACGGTCAGCCAGCCGCGCCTTACCCTGACGCCATCAAAGGGCGCAGGGTGAGGAAACCGCATGAGTCTCGAAAAACTGTTCAGCGAACCGGTCCAGGACAGCTGGCTGGATCCCTATGGTCACGTGAACGAGGGCTACTACCTCGTCGGTTTTGCCGATGCCGCGTGGGCGTTCATGGATCATTTCAAGGTCGGCGCTGACTATTTCGAGCGGACCGGCTGCGGTTTCTATACGGTCGAGACCCACCTGCGTTATCTCAATGAGATCCACGCGCCGGCGGTGATGGACTTCGAGGCTCTGGTGTTCCAGGTCGACCGGAAGCGCTGCCGCTACGGCATGATCATGCGCGTCGACGGCAGCGAGCGCGCGACCTTCGAATGCGTCATGCTGCACTTCGATACGCGCGCAGGCCGCACCGCGCCGATCGGCGAGGAGACGCTTGCGGCGATGCAGGCCGCCGCCGTTCCCGAACTGCCGGACTGGGCGGGCCGCTCGGTCGGGCTGAAATAGGCCGTACTTGAACCCTAGTGATAGGGGCGGTCGCCCAAGACCGTGATCCGGTGCATGAGCCGGTGTCCGGTGAAATCGGATGTCGCCAGGTGCATGGTGCAGCGGTTGTCCCAGATCGCCAGGTCGTAGGGGCGCCAGTGCCAGCGGATCTGGTAGTTCGGATGTTCGGCGATCTCGCAGAGCATGCGCAGGATGTGGTCGCTCTCGACCCAGGACATGCCCTTGATCCGGTGGGTGAAGACCCGGTTGACGAACAGGCCTTTTCGGCCGGTCTCCGGATGGGTGCGCACGACCGGATGTTCCACGGGCGGAAACCGGCGCACATCGTCCAGGAGTTTCTCCAGTCCGCCGGGTCCCTTCAGAACAGTCTCGCCGAAGGAATTGTAGTAGTCATGGGTCGCAACCTTGTCCTCGATCATGTCGCGGATCGACGGCGACAAAGCCTCATACGGGCCATAGAGACTTGACCACAGCGTATCGCCGCCCGAAGACGGCACGATCTGTGCGTGCAGGATCGACGCCATGGCCGGCTCGGCACGGAACGTCACATCTGTGTGCCAAGCGTCGTTGTAGTCGCTGTCCGGCGTGCCGTCCTGTTCGATGACGGTGACTTCCGGCTGATCCTCGACCACGCCGAAATAGGGATGCGGCGGCTCGATCGCGCCGAAGCGCCTGGCAAAGTCGAGCTGTTCGGCCGGGCCTATCCGCTGGTCCGGCAGAAAGACAACAAGGTGATCCAGCAGTGCCTGCTTGATATCGGCGAACGTCTCGTCGTCGAGTTCATGGGATAGATCGACACCGTGAATCTCCGCACCCAGGGTGGGCGTCAACGGACGTATCTCGAGGTTTGCCCGCGTCATCAGCTCGTTCCTCCGTCATGGCGCGAAGGTCGTCAGGTTGCGCCACCGCCAGTGTGCCACCCTTGCGCCGAAATCGCGAGGTGCGCGTTTCGGTCGCCGGAACCACGCCGGCGGCCTAGACCGCAGGGACGATGCGCCGCAGCGGACCGGGTGCTCTCTTGCGCAACTCCCGTACCAGCCAGATGCCGTCGGGACCCAGGAACCAGGCTGGTTTGACAAAGCAGGCACCATAGATGACCGCGCCGGTGGCCGCCGCTTCGATGGGAAACCGGAAGATCGCCGGGACGTCCGACCAAACGAACCTATCGCCCAAGATCAGCACACCAAGCACGGGAAGCGCGAGGACCAAACCCGGCAGGTTGGCGCGCGCGAAGCGCAGCCAGCCGACGTCCAGCAGACGGCTGACCAGATGAACGGCCAGGGCGTAGCTGAGGACGTAGGCGATCAAAACGGCGACACAGACGCCTTCAAGGCCCCAACGGCTTCCGATGATGGAGCCGGCGACAATCAGCAACGCAAAGAGGCTTTGGCGGACGATCAAGGCACGGACCGTGCCGAGCGCCTTGAAGACGACGGTGGCGACCCTGGTGCCGAGCATGAGAACCAGGGTGAGCGACAAGATGGCAGTGGGATCAACGGCCGCCACCCACTGACTGCCCAGGAGCAGCGCGACCAGGCTGTCGGCAGCGTGAAAGATAAGGACCGTAAGCGGTGCCGCGGCAAGGGAACACAAGCCGATTGAACGCAGATAGCCGCGCGCCATGCGCGCCTTGTCATCGTTCAGATCGGCCATGACCGGAAACAGAACCTGCGGCGAGCCAAGAAGCCGCATCGGGAAATCGATCAGCCGGTTGGCGCGGTTGAAAAGGCCCAGGGCATCGGCACCCAGCGCGCGGCCAATCACGAACTTGGCGGCCTGCGCCGAGAAAATGGTGAGCACGCCGACCAGGCTCATGCCCATGCTCAGTTTCAGCAGATCGCGCATGTGCGAGGTGATGACCGGAATCGGATTGAACCGCACGGCGCCGTAGACGACCGCCGTGTTCGACACCGACGACACAATGCTGGCGATGACAAGTGCCCAGACGCCGTAGCCTGCCCAGGCCAGTGCGATGGCGACAGCCGTGCTGGCGAGTGAGGTCGTAAAGAGCTCCGTGATGGTTATGAAGCGGAACCGCTTGCGTCGTTTTAGAAGAGCGAGCGAAAGGGCGAGGAAGGGGTTGAGCAAGATCGTCACGCACAATGCACGCATGATGTCCGTGAGCGGCGGCATATCGAAGAATGCGGCAATGGCGTCCGCGCCGAACCAGATCAACGCGGCGGCGAGAACGTGCAGGATCAGCATGCCGGCAAAGGCGTTGCGGACATGCAGCGGGTGCAAGTCCTGACGCTGAATGATCGCGGTGGGAAAGCCGCCCTGGACCATGCCGGACTGCACGATCGCGATGAAGATCATGGCCGCGGCGAAGATACCGTAGTCTTCAAGGGTCAGCAGCCGGGCGAGAATGGCGACCGACACGACGCTGACCATCATCTTGATGAGCTGGCCGCCACCAACCCATGCCATCCAGCCTATGGTCTGTGACGACGTTTTCCCGCGAATACTCTTCAAGCGATCACCGTCGGCAGGCGCGGCGCGCGGCCATCGAGCGGAATGACGCCAGATGCCGCGGCGCGTGCTTTCGCGAGGGGAACAAGTCGGCGTGCATTCCACGGACCCACGTACTGAAAAGGTGCCAAGACCCTGCGAGCCTTGCACAGGTGATCTTACACGGTGATGCCAACATAGGGCGTACTACTTTTGATCGAATTTTGTCGAACTTCTTAGTGGTTTCATTTGACAGCCTGCTGGCATTACCTTTGGTGGCAGACTTTTGATTTGCGGTTCCGGGCTCGTCGGAGCCGGCGTACATGGGCGCATCAGCCGGAATTCGCAGCCGCCGGTTTGGGTCATGACGTGAGAGCACCTGGGGGCAGGCCCTGGGAGCGGCCATCAGGATTGGTTGTGAATGACGTGTGCAAGTAGAAGGCAGAACCGGTTCGTGCGCGCATTCGTGGGCGTCTTCGGATCCGGGTCGGGAGAGGTTGCCGCGCCAAAGACCATTTGCGGTCATGCTACGACGACCCTGACCGTCGGTTCGGCGACCATAACGTTTGTCGACCACGACGCTGCGCAGCCGTTGGTTGTGGGCAATCCGGCTGAGCTCGCCCTCTACACCGGTCGGCCTTTCTTCGGCAATCGCCTGCTCGACGACAAGACGCATGCCGATGCCTCGACACTGGACGGCAAGTTTGCCCGGCTGGCGTTTTCGCCCGACGGGCTTGAGCTCGCCACCGATTGGCTGGGCGCCGGCGCGGTCTTCCACGCGATCGAGGACGGGCGGCTCCACTTCGCCACGCATCTGGGCCTGCTTCTGGAGACCTTGTCGGAACTGCCCGAGCTCAACGATACGGCGGTCGCTTCCCTGTTGTTCGGCCGCCAGCAGGTCTTCGAAGAGATGCACTTTTCCGGCACCTACAGACTGCCTCCGGGCGCTCGCCTGTCGGCATCTCTCGACCAGGACGGCAAAGCCGAGAGCCATCTTGATCGTGGCGCGGGTCTGAGGGCGCTGTTGGATGTCGACGCACCGCCGTGGACTCCCGATGCCATGCGAGCGCTGATCGAGAACGGCATCGAGCGCGATGCCTATGATGAACAAAGCGTACTCATGCTGTCCGGCGGCAAGGACTCGCTGTTGATCGCGCTGACCCATGCCGAGCGCCCCGGCCATGCCGCGACGTTCGGCGAAAGCTATTCCATGGATATGCTGAGGGGCAAACAGCGGGCGCGCAAACTGGGCTTCAACTTCATCGACCTGCCGTACCAGGACTGGACACTCCAGACCTACGCCGACGAGATTGTTGGGCTGCACGCCGGTTGTTCCGGTTTGCAGACGGCGCACAACATTGTCGCGTTCGATCATGCCAGCCACGTCGCGGACCGGGCATCCATCGGCTTCTTGGGCGATGTCTTCCGGGGCAAGAGACTCGACAAGCTCGGCAGCCCCGATGACGTGAACCTCGTGCGGTCGCTTTTCCTGCGGGAGCGCGGCGACAACCGCGACTATGTGGGCCTGTACGAAAAAGAATGGGCGGCGATCAAGGAGTTTGTCGAGGGACTCTATGTCGACCTGAAGCGGGATCACGGTTCGCATCTCGCCTATGTCTTGCTGAAGGTCCAGTGGATGCAGTCGGGCTGGCTGTCGAACACGTTCGACCTGTGTGATTGGTTCCTGCCGGTTTCCTACCCCTTCATGCAGCGCGAACTCTTGGCGTCGTGGCTTCAGTCGGACTTGGCGTCGCCCCAGACGCGGCGTGTCTTCGACGTCGCGCTGTCGCAGGCGCTCGCCGAGCGTGGTCTTTGCGACGACTTCCGCGGCACGTTGCCGACCCGTTTGTGGAACCGGTCGCGAAACATGGTCAATGCGGTCCCAAGAGGCCGCAACACGATCGGTAACTGTTACTGGCGCTCGGTCATCAAGCGCTCGCAGCGCGACATGAAGCTGGCCGAATGCGGCAACGCGCGGCTTGACGAAATCTCCAGACGGTCGTGGCAAAACGCGCAGTCGCGCAAGACCTGGCTCGACTTCCCGGTGGTCTACATGTCGGCGCCGATCGCGGCCGCATGCGTGCGCTGGGGCGCCAAGCCGCCGCAGTCAACCAACGCCGCCGATCAAGCGGCGATTGCTGTCTGATCCACCTCCATCTGACTCGCGCTCCGACACGAAAAAGGATTAAGCCGGCGAGCACCTCCGCCTGGATCGTTTCTATCCGCTTGCTCGAGTGGTCACGCCACCACATCGCGGTCTCTCAACGAAGCGGTGTAACAAGACACAACATGGGATTTGGAGTCTGGGACCGCGCCGCCTCAAGGAAGGTTGCTCGGATGAGACCGGCAAGAATGCCTCACGTCCAAATCGCAACGACCGCCATCAGTGCAAAGCCGAAAACCACCGCGGAGAACTCGCGTAGGTCACAGCAGCGCGCGACGAGTGTTCCGTTCGCCAACCCATGCAGGGTGCCGAGATAGAGGAACGTGCCGGCCGCCAACGCCTTGAGCGTCGGCGCGACCAATGGATACTCCGCGTCCCATTGCGTCGCGATCGCGCCGCACGCGACACCCAGGGGAAGAAAAAAGACGAAGACGGTAAAGGCGATGAAGCGGGTGGCGCGCGCGAGCGGGCTGCGGGCAAGCGAGACGGCGAGGGCAAACGACGCCGCCCACTTGTGCGCGATGATCGCAATGAAGATCACGATGGCGACGGCGCCCGTGCCACTTGTTCCCAGTGCCGCACCGGCAAGAAACGAATGGATCGAGAGCATCAAGGTCGCCAGGAGTGCCAGGACAGCGTTTCCGTCACTTGCGCCTTTAGCCGCCGCGCCGAGGTGCTCGAGCAGCAAGAGGCCGAGGACAACCGCACCGCACAGCATGAACGGCCAGGGGTAATCGACGCCGGCTGCGTTGAAATCGCCGGCGGAATCGCCCAGCATGTGAATGAGACCGGCGCCCAGAAAGACACCCGCGGCAATAGCCTCGCCGCGCGCAGCGACCGTCCCTTCCGCATCGAACTTGCGTCCGACGAGGACCGGCATCCCCGCCACGAAGGCGACGACGACGATCACGACGGTCATGCCCAGGAGCACGATATCTGGGCTCATTGTCTTGACCTCGGGACCGGCGCAGAGCGTGTGGTTTCGGCGTTCCGGTTAGGAACACCAGCGTCAAACACGCAGGTTTTCAATGGCATGTTGGGGCACTCCTGACCGGGAACCGAAAGCTGGTTGCCTCTAGCTGATTTATGGAATGTTATAACATTGCATATGATAGGCAATCTGTTTGCGCCGTTACTTCATCGCTGTACGCAGGCACATGAAGTCCGCTTTGGTCGATTGTGAGCGTGTGGACGGCGCCACGGCTCGCCGTACCCAACACTTGGAGTTGGCCGGGTCCAAGGCGACCACGTCCTTGGTGCCAGCCGTCACGTGATAGCGGCGATATTGGGTACCCTGCCTGATAGCCCGACATGAAAAAGGGGCCGGGCCAAATCGGCCCAACCCCTTGATCGAATTGGCTCCGCGGACAGGACTCGAACCTGTGACCTAGTGGTTAACAGCCACCCGCTCTACCAACTGAGCTACCGCGGATCAGTGGGATGTGGGGGGATATAACAAACCCTTAGGTGCCGTCAATGACCGTGGTCACGCCGGGTCGGCGCGCGGATCGAAGATATCCTGCAGGCCGTTGCCCAGCAGGTTGCAGGCCAGGACGGTCAGGAAGATCGCCAGGCCCGGATAGACCGCCAGCATCGGCGCCTGCCAGATCAGGATCTGGGCGTCGGTCAGCATGTTGCCCCAGCTTGCCAGAGGCGGCTGGATGCCGAGCCCCAGGAAACTCAGAACCGACTCAAACAAGATGACGTTGCCGACGGCAAGCGTCGTGGCGACGATGATCGGGCCCGACACGTTGGGCAGGATGTGGCTCATCATAATCCGCATGGCGCCGGCGCCCTGGGCATGGGCGGCCAGCACGAAGGTGCGCTCGCGCAAGGTCAAGGTCGCGCCGCGCACCAGGCGCGCCACCGTGGTCCAGCTGACCAGGGACACGATGACGATCAGGCGCGCGGCGTTCGACGAACCCTCCAGATCGCCAAGCCCCAGCTTCGACAGATCGACAGCGGCCAGGACGATCAGCAGCGGCAGCAAGGGCAGCGCGATGACGGAGTCCGTGCAGCGCATCAGGAAGTCGTCGAGCCAGCCGCCCCGGTAGCCCGCGATCAGACCGATGATCGTGCCGATGATGGCCGAGGCGACGGCGGCGATCAGGCCGGTCGCGAGCGAGACCCGGGCGCCGTAGAGAAGGCGCAGGAAGACGTCGCGGCCGATTTCGTCCTGGCCCAGCGGATAGGCAAGCGACGGGCCGGCAAAACGGCCGGCCAGGTCGACGTCGGACGCGGTATGACCGAGCCAGACCTCGAACAACGGCGCCATCAGCGCCAGGACCGCGAACACGATCAAGACGAGCGCGCTCAACATCGCGACCGGGCGCTGCATCAGGCGGGCAAGAATGCCGCGCCGGCCCTGGATCGTAATCTCGCTCATGCCGGACCTCCGCCGTAACGGATGCGCGGGTCGAGCGCGGCATAGGCGATGTCGGCGATGATGTTGGCGACGAGCGTCAGCAGTGTGGCGATCAAGAGGCCAACCAGGGCGACGTTGTAGTCGTTGGCTAGGATCGAATCGAACATCAACTTGCCCATGCCCAGATAGCCGAACATGGTCTCGACCACCAGCGCGCCGGACACCAGCGTACCGAAACCGAGCGCGACAATCGTCACCACCGGGATCATGGCGTTGCGGAACGCGTGGCCCAGGACGACGCGGCCATAAGAAAGCCCCTTGGCGCGCGCCGTGCGGACATAGTCCTGGCGCAGCGCCTCGATCATCTCGCCGCGGGTGAAACGGGTGATGGCGCCCAGCCCGGTCAACGTCAGCGCCGCGACCGGCAGCACCAGGAACTGGGTTTTGCCCCACAGCGTTTCCGCGTCGATGCCGGAGCCGCCGGCCGGCAGCCAGGCGAGGTCGACGGCGAAGAGATAGATCAGCAACAGCGCAAGCCAGAAGACCGGCACCGAATAGCCCGCCAGCGCCACCACGTTGACGCCGAGGTCGACCGGCCCGTTCTGCTTGACCGCCGCCAGAACACCCAGGGGGATCGCGATGGCCAGCGACAGGACAAAGCTGATCCCCATCAGCCACAGCGTGTTCACCATGCGCGGCACCAGGATCTCCAGCACCGGCTGACGGTAGCTGCGCGAGAACCCGAAATCGCCCTGCAGCGCGCTGCCCAGCCAGGCCGCGTAACGGCTCAGGAGCGGCTGATCGAGGCCGTAGACGGCGCGGAGCTGCGCCAGATCCTCCGGCGTCAGCGTCGGGTCGGCCTGGAACATCAGGTCGATCGGGTCGCCGGGCATCAGCCCGATCAAGAGGTAGATCACCAGGCTCATGACGAGGAGCACGATCAAGGCGCCGATCAGCCGGCCGATCAGAAAGCGCAGCATGGCGGCCTCCGGCAGGCTGAAGGCGGGGTCGTCCTAGTCACTGGCACGCCACTCCTCGACCCAAAGGGTGGAGGGGAATTGGTTGCCGGTTGGGCGAATGCCTGTCAGCCAATGGGGCGTGACATAGGCGGACGCGCGGAAGTAGAGCGGCAGGACGGGAAGCTGGTCGGCGTAAATCACCTGAAGCCGGCGCCACAGTTCCTTGCGCCTGTCGACGTCCAGTTCGACCTCGGCTTCGTCGATCAGCCGGTCGACTTCGGGATCGCTGAAGCCCGTGTAGTTCTGCCCGGACCAGCCGTTTTCGGCGGTCGGGATGCGGGTCGAATAAAGGGTCGACTTCGGCAGGTTCTCCGGCGAGCTGAACCAGGCGAACATCGCGAGCGCCTTGTATTCCCGCCGCGAGATCGTGCTGCCGAACAGCACGCGCGGCGGCTGGTTCTCGATGATCGTTTCGATGCCGATCTGGCGCCATCCATGCTGCAGGACTTGTTCGACCAAACCGCGCTCGTAGTTGCCGGCGGTCGACATCAAGGTCAGCGTCAGCCGGTCGCCTGCCGCGTTGCGGCGGATGCCGTCGGCGCCGATCGTCGTCCAGCCGGCGTCGTCCAGCAGTTCGCGCGCCTTGTCGGGATCGTAGGGATAGGCCGGCAGGTCGTCCGCATGCATGGGGTCGAGCGGATGCACAAAGCCGTTG
>JANQGO010000462.1 GCA_028277285.1 Alphaproteobacteria bacterium
CATATCGAGCTCGGCATCGCCGAGAACAACCTGTTCATCCTGCTGGCCTCGCTGGGCCTCTCGCATAGCCTGTTCGGCACGCGTCTCCTGCCGGTCGGCACGCTCTATGACCCGTTCATCGCGCGTGGCCTGGATGCCCTGAACTACGCCTGCTACCAGGACGCCCGTTTCATGCTGGTCGCGACGCCGTCGGGCATCAGCCTGTCGCCGGAGGGCGGCGCGCACCAGTCGGTGATGACACCCCTGATCGGTATCGGTCAGCCCGGCCTCTCCTCCTTCGAGCCGGCCTTCGCCGATGAGCTGGCGGTCATGATGCGCTGGGGTTTCACCCACATGCAGGAACCGGACGGCGGCTCGGTCTACCTGCGGCTCTCGACCCGTCCGATCGAACAAATCGCGCGGGAGATGACCGATCGACTGGCGGCCGACATCCTGGCCGGCGGTTACTGGCTGGTCGAACCGGCACCGGATACGGAGATCGCCATCGCCTGTTCCGGCGCCGTGACGCCGGAGGCGCTCGCCGCCGTCGAGGCACTGCGCGAGGACATACCGGGCGTCGGTCTCTTGGCCGTGACGTCGGCCGACCGCCTGATGGCCGAATGGCACGGCGCCCGGCGCCAACGCCGCGCCGGCCACAATCCCGGCGTCAGCCATGTCGAGACCCTGCTCGCCCGCCTGCCGGCCCATGCCGGGCTGATCACGGTCCTGGACGGTCATCCCGCGACGCTGTCGTGGATGGCGGGTGTCGGACGCCACAAGACCCAGTCGCTGGGGGTCGAGACCTTTGGCCAGTCGGCCGACATCATCGATCTCTACCGCGCCGCCGGCATCGATACCGATGCCATCGTGGACGCGGCCGCGAGGCTCTGTCTGACCGCCTGATACCTCGGAATACCGGGCGAGTTATCCCCGGCCGGCCCTGGTGCCTGCCGCCCCATGGTGTAACGTTTCTGTCTCATTCGACAGCGGGGGGAGCATCATGGCGCGCAGTGACTTGTGTTACATGTCGGCGACGGAGGCGATCAGCCTTTTCAAGCGCCGGTGGCTATCGCCGGTCGAGCTGATGGAAGCGGTCATCAAGCGGGCCGACAAGGTCAACGGCAAGGTCAATTCCTTGACCGAGACCCATTACGAGCAGGCGCTCGAAAAGGCCAAGGCGGCGGAGACCAAGTACCGCAAGCGCGAGAAGGTCGGCCCGCTGGAGGGCATTCCCCTCGCCGTCAAGGACGAGGCGGAGATCGAGGGATACATCTCCAGCAGCGGCAGCCTGCCACTGAAAGACAACGTCGCGGCGTCGACCTCGTACTGCGTCGAGCGCAGCTTCGATGCCGGCGCGATCATGCATGTGCGCACGACAACGCCGGAGTTCTCCTGCGCCGGCATCTGCCACACCAAGCTGTGGGGCGTCACCGGCAATCCCTGGAACACCGCCTACACACCGGGCGGCTCGTCCGGCGGCACCGGCGCGACCTTGGCCGCCGGCATGGCGACCATCGGGACCGGATCGGACATCGCCGGTTCGATCCGCATTCCGGCATCGGCCTCCGGCGTGGTCGGGTTCAAGCCGCCCTATGGCCGCAATCCGCAGGGACGCATCTTCAACCTGGACTTCTATTGCCACGAAGGGCCGATGGCGCGTTCCGTCGCGGATTGCGCGTTGCTGCAAAACGCCATGTCGGGGCCGCACCCCCGCGACATCGCGACCGTCAGACCGAAACTGAACCTGCCGACGGAGTACAAGTCGGTAAAGGGCATGAAGATCGCCTGGTCGATGGACCTCGGCTATTGCGAAGTCGACAAGGAGGTGCAGAAGAACACCAAGGATGTGCTGAAGAAACTCTCTGATGCCGGCGCCATCGTCGAGGAAGTCGATATCGGCTGGACATCGGATGCCCTGACCGCGGCGATGAACTATCTGGGTCATCTGTTCGGCAACACCATCGCGCCGATTGCGCGGCGCCACCGCAACGAGATGACCAACTACGCTCGGGAGTTCGCCGATTTCGGCAAGATGACGGACGGCGCCGATTACGTCGACTCCCTGGAGGTCGCGAGCGAGATGTACGAGACCTTCGGTCCTCTGATGGAAAGCTACGACGCCTTCATCTGCCCGACGCTCGCCGTGCCTTCGGTTCCGGCCGATCTGGATTCAACGCGCGACAAGGTCCTGATCAACGGCAAGGAGGTCAACCCGTTCTTAGGCTGGGTCATGACCTATCCGTTCAACATCCTGAGCCGTTGCCCGGTCCTGAGCGTGCCCAGCGGTCGGGCGAAGAACAACGTCCCGACCGGTGTCCAGATCGTCGGCCGCACCTATGACGATCGAACGGTGTTCCGCGTCGGTCACGCGATCGAGGCGGCCGATCCCTGGTACAGCTCAGCCAAACACCGGCCGAAACTGTAATCCCTTCGAAAGCGAAGAGCCCCGGCGCCTGACGGCGCCGGGGCTCTTTTTCGTTTGGACAGCTAAGGCCGTTACTGCGTCGACGACGCCAGGTCCTGACCGGTCGAGCCGGTGGACCTTTGCGCCGCAATTAGTGCCTGCGCTTGCGCCATTTCCTCAGGCGTCATGTATTCGGCCAGATGGTCGCGGGCCTTGTTGCTGATCGCGAGGGTCTGCGAGGCCAGGTCGTAGTACATGTAGGCCAGCGCAAAGTCCTGCGGCGCGCCATAGCCCGAGCCGTACATGAAACCGGCGTGATACTGGGCTTCCGCATCGCCCTGCTCGGCGGCGAGCAGGAAGTACTCGAGCGCCCGCACGTGATCGCGCGAGATGACATCGCCCTCACGATAGAGCAGGCCGACCTCGTACTGGGCCTGGGCATAGCCCTGATCGGCCGCCTTCACCATGAGAGAGACGGCGCGGTCGATGTTCTGATCGATGCCATGGCCTTCCAGATAGGCCTCGCCCAGCTCGAGCTGGGCCGGCGCGAAATCGCGGTCGACCGCATCGGCGAAGTAAGCGTTGGCGGTCGTCAGGTCGCGCTCAACGCCGACGCCATTCTGGTAGAGCATGCCGATGTTGAACTGCGCGGCGGGATACCCCCTGTCCGCCAGAGGCTGCCAGATGGCCATCGCCTCGTCATAGTTGCCCTGCTGGTAGGCCGTCAGACCCCGCTTGTATTCGGCATAGTTGTCGTCACCGGCCACGGCGGCCTCGCCGCCAAGCGTGGTAACGACGAAAAGAGCAATCGCCAGGGTGGGAACGAACTTCAGCAATTCTCGCAAAGGACCAACCTCCTTCAATGCACGTGTTGCGTTTCGTCCGGTTGCACTTCTTGCAGCGCCCTAGTGGGACCGGCCTGATGGTGAATCATGCGCCAGACTTTGTCTTCCAACGAAAAGATGTTCGTGGCGACAAGCATGCCGTCACCGACTGTCTCGTAACAAATCACATATGCGCGTTTATCCTCCAAAAATACCCGCGCCCCGAGACACCTAACGGCGGGTGGACTGGCCAGGATCGCCCGCCAACTTTTCATGACGGCAACCCGGTCGACCAATGCCTGCCAGCCGGGGTGTATACACGAAACGTCGACTCTTGGCGACCATACCGTCTCCATGGCCGCCACGTCGCCGGCCGCAAAGGCCCTGTAGAACGCCAGATTGGCGGCCAAGACGGCGTCTTCGTCCGGCGTCGTCATGCGGGTCTTAAGTCGTTGATAACGCTGGCTAAAGCATCCAGGCAGGAGCGCCCGAGGGCGGCGCAGCGCGCCGGTGACCAGCCATACTGCGGATCCGGGGTAATGGCGCTGTCCTTGAACGGCTGTTCCAGGGTCATCGACAAGCAATCAAACCTGTGGGCGACGTATTTTGACGCGATTGTCAGGTTGGCGCCATCGGCGGACGGCCTGGGATAGCCATGTTCGGTCTGGAAGTCCGGATTGGCCGCCTTCAGCGCCTCGCAGAAACGCTCGTTGAGAGCGAGCACGTGGTCGGCCAGCCCCGGGACGCCATACGGGCCGACGATGAAGTTATAGGGCAGCGCCTCATCGCCATGGACATCCAGCATGAAGTCGACACCGGTCTCGATCATACGGTCGCGCACGACATAGACCTCGGGGCTGGTCTCCATGGAGGGTTCCTGCCATTCCCGGTTCAGATTGGCGCCGGCGGCATTGGTGCGCAGATTGCCGCGGAAGCTGCCATCCGGGTTCATGTTGGGCACGATGTGAAAGGTGGCCTGGCGGCGCAGCTCCGCCACGACACTGTCGCCGGGATCGCACAAGCGCTCCAGGAACCCCTCCATCCACCAGGACGCCTGGGTTTCACCCGGATGCTGCCGGCCGATGACCCAGCAGGGACGCGTCCCCTCGCCGATCTCCAGACAATCGATCTCGCGCCCGTCGCAGGTCAGGCCCAGGCTGGTGCGCCGCACGCCGTCGCGCACCTGCAGTTCGGCCAGGAAACCGGCCTGGCGGTCGAGGCCGTAGGGCGCGAAATAGGCGAACTCCACAACATCCACCGGCGCCGTGTGGTCGATCACGAGCGCGCCGTCCTCGTAGCGGGTATCGACACGGAACCAGTCCCGGCGGTCGTGGCTGGCGACCGCGCGATAGTCCTCCCAGCCCTTCGCGTAACTTGCCTCGCCTGCGTTGGCGATGGTCAGGGTGACCGGCAAACCCTTGGTCCCGCCGGCGCGAAAATAGAACCACTGGCGAAACGGCGCGGCCGTGTCTTCGCGTATCGCGAGCGTGGCGGTTCGATCGCCGGTCAGCTCAACGACCTCGATGTTGCCGCCGTCAAAACAACTGTTGATCCACATGAAGCGACGTTCCCGTCCCGGTTTCGCGCGCACAGTAGGATCGCGGCGGCGCCTGACGCAACTGACTTCACGTCTTGGCGGCCGCCTGTTCCCGGGTGGTCAAAAAATCTGACAGATGGCCCGCTCGGGGTCTTGGATCGGTCACGCGGGCCGAGTAGCCTGTCGCGCGCCGCGCCCCCTCCCTGGCTCCAAGGATAGTCGCACCCCATGACCCAGACACCGGCGACCAATGACATCAAGTTCATGGATCGCAACCCGCCTGTTTTCAGCGAGGCCGAGGCCACAACCATGGCCCGCGACCTGTTCAGCCTGGAGGGCTCCTTTCGATCCCTGGAAAGCGAGCGCGATCAGAACTTCCACATCAGCGGCCACAAGGGCGATTACGTGCTCAAGATCGCCAATGCCGAGGAAGACCCAGGGGTCATCGACTTCCAGACCCGGGCCCTGCTGCACATCGAAGAACGTGACCCCACGCTGGCCGTGCCGCGGGTGGTCAGGTCCCTCACCGGCAACGTGACGGAAACCGTCGCCGACGCCGGCGGCCAGGACCATCTGGTCCGCGTCGTGACCTTCCTGCCCGGCACACTGCTTGAAGACATGACGCTGGATCAGCCGCTGCTGCACGATGTCGGCGCGACCGTCGCGCGTCTTGACCGCGCCCTGACCGGCTACATGCACGCGCATGCCGAAAACCCGCATCCCTGGGATATCATGCGCGCCGCCGACATGCGGTCCCACACCAAACACATCGACGATCCAATGGCGCGCCGCAACATCGAAGGCATCCTGGACCGTTTCACCGACGATGTCGGGCCGCGCATGCGCCGGCTGCGCCACCAGGTCGTGCACAACGACGCCACGCACAACAACGTTGTCGTCGACAGCCAAGGTGACAGCCGCACCGTCGGCTTCATCGACTTCGGCGACATGGTCTTCGCACCGCTTCTGTGCGAGCTGGCCATGGCGGTCGATACACTGATGCCCTATGTCGACGACCCCATCGGGGCGATGTGCGACGTCGCTGCGGGCTTCGACACGGTGATCACGTTGGAAGAGGACGAAGTCGACCTTTTGTTCGACGCGATCATGACCCGCTTTGCCGTGACCTCGGTGATCATCGCATGGCGCCGCGCGGTCACGCCGGAGCAGCCGGATTACCTGCGCGACTACGAGGAGCCGGGACAACGGCTGATCGCGAAGCTGCTGGATGTCGGTGTCGACGCGGCGCGCAAACGCCTGCGCCATCACCTGCGTTTCCCGCCCTATTGCCCGCCCGAGGAAGACCCGACCATCGACGACAACATGGATGCGCTGCTGGCGCGCCGATACGAGGTGTTGGGCAAGCACCTGACGATCTTCTACGAGCGCCCGATCCATATGGTGAAAGGCCGGGGTCCGTGGCTTTATGACGCCAGGGGCAAGCGCTATGTCGACGCCTACAACAACGTGCCGATCGTCGGCCATGCGCACCCCCATGTCGTGCGCGCCCTGACCCGCCAGGCCAGGACGCTGAACACGCACACGCGCTACATCTATGAGCACGTCGTCGAGTACGCGGAGCGGTTGACCGCCACCTTGCCGGATCACCTGACCGCCTGCACCTTCGTCAACTCCGGCAGCGAGGCGAACGACATCGCCTGGCGCATGGCGACGATGGTCACCGGCAAACGCGGCGCGATCATCATGGCCGATGCCTATCACGGCATCACCGAGGCCATCGCCTACCTGTCGCCGGAGGGCACCGAGGAAGAGCGCGCGCCGCATGTGCGCGAGTTGATGGCGCCAGACACCTATCGCGGCCCGTACTTCGCCGGTGAAGACAACCTCGCCGAACGCTATGCGGCCGACGCCGATCGTGCGATCGCCGAACTGGACGAGGCCGGCTACGGCACCGCCTGCTTCATGGTCGACACGTCCTTCGTCAACCACG